>CAZVRJ010000014.1:0-7823 GCA_964629885.1 uncultured Chitinophagales bacterium
AGCCTTTCAGCACCTCACCGCCAAAGATAAACAGCACCAATACTACAAACAAGGTGGTACCTGTTGTAATTACTGTTCTTGACAATGTATCATTTACGCTGCGATTTACCACATCTTTAAATGGGGTTGCTTTATGAATGGCCTTATTTTCGCGAATTCTGTCGAAAATTACTACCGTATCGTTGAGCGAGTAACCCACAATAGTCAAAAATGCGGCAATCATGTTCTGGTCGATGTCCATGCTGAATGGCAGTAATTTGTTTGCCAATGTCAGAATGCCTAGGGTTACCAGAACATCGTGAGCCAAAGCTGCAATAGCACCAGCCGAGAAGGTCCAGTTCTTGAATCGGATCAAGATGTAGAGAAAGATCACTACAAGTGCCGATATCACAGAGTAAAACGCTCCTCTTTTGAGGTCCTCCGCAAAGCGTGGTCCAACCGTGTCCGATTTGATTACAACAGGAACGTTGTTCGGGTTGGCATTGGTCAGGGCAGTCATGATGGTGCCAAGAAGCTCCTCTGGGTTGCCCACTGCTTCCGTGCGGATGAGAAGGTCTTCGGCAAGGCCGAACTGCTTCACTTCTGGCTGTGTACCGAGAGCTGCAGTTAGCAACTCACGAGTTTCAGTTACGCTTGCAGCCTGAGGGAACTCAAGCACAAACTCTTGTCCACCCTTGAAGTCGATGCCATAAGAGATGCCTCTGATGAGGATCATGGCTAGGGAAAACAGCACTAGGCCGGCTGATACGATATAGGCGATTTTACGGCCGGCGATAAAATCGAAGTTGGTGTTTTTAAAAATTCTCATGTGTTATTCTCCTTGGAATCAGCCCAGGCTGATGGCCTTCTTGCGTGTAAGGGTGTCGACCAGCAAACGGGTAATTACAAGCGCGCAGAAAAGCGACGCTACAATACCTGCCATCAACGTAACGGCAAAACCTTTGATAGGTCCAACGCCGAAGCTGTAGAGGATGGCACCCGTCAGGAAGGTGGTGATGTTCGAATCGAGGATGGCGCTCAATGCGTTTGCGAAGCCTGCATCCACTGCGGCCTTGTAACTCTTGCCTGAGTCGAGCTCCTCTCGGATACGCTCAAAGATGAGTACGTTGGCGTCAACAGCCATACCGATCGTCAGAACGATACCTGCTATACCCGGGAGGGTTAGGGTTGCCCGGAAAGCAGCCATGATGCCCAATAGGAACACGATGTTCAGCAATAGGGCGGTAACGGCTACAAAACCTGCCATGCGGTAGTAGAAAAACATGAATATCGCAACGATTCCAAGCCCTAATACAACCGACAAGAAGCCCTGGCGGATGGATGTCGCACCAAGCGATGGACCAACCGTGCGCTCCTCAACGATGTCGAGAGGAGCCGGAAGGGCACCCGACATCAAGATGTTCACAAGATCTTCGGCTTCCGAAAGACTACCGATACCTGTGATGGAGCTGTTGCCGTCAGATATCTTGTTCTGGACGTTCGGATAGGTGTAAACAAGATTATCGAGAACGATGGCAATTGGCTTTCCGATGTTAGCACCGGTCACTCGCGACCATACACGAGCACCTTCGGTGTTCATTCTCATCGAAACTTGTGGCGCGTTTGTGAACGGATCGAAATCAGGACGTGCCTCAGTAATCACTTCACCAGTCAACTCAGCTTCAGCACGGACAGGCAATAAGTTGTAAAAACCCATCCCGCTCTCGTCGGTAAACACCGGCTTGGCTGTCCACAGCAACTTCGTGTTACGTGGCATCATGGCACGAACGGCCGGTGCTGCAAAGAGCTTATTCACTCGGGCAGTATCGCGACCGGCAACCGTACCCAAAGAGATTCCGTCATTTGCCGGAAGGAAAACCTGGACCAGCGGATTCCCTGTGCTAACGGTTGTATCTGCCGGTGCCACATTGGCGTCGGTCGTGTCGGCATCAGCTGCTGCAATCGGTGTTGTGTCACCTTGCAAAGCACGTGTCACATTTTGCTCGACGTTGTAGAATGCGATGATGCGGTTGAGAGCCGAACTCATTTCGTTCTGGTCGGCGGTGAGGTGGAACTCAAGACGTGCCGCACCACGGAGGAGGTTACGTACACGAGTCTCATCGTCCACACCCGGAAGCTCAACGATGATTCGGTTAGAGCCCTGCTTTACGATCGAAGGTTCGGTAACACCGAAGCGGTCGACACGAGTTCGAACGATTTCGATGGCACGGTCGATGGCCGCATTGCGCTGCGAGCGCAGATAGTCGCGAATTTCAGCGTTGGTCGAACGACGTGTGATGTTCAACCCGTCGTTACGATAGTAACGGCTCAAGCGAGCCTCGCTGTCGCGGCGCTCAAACTCATCTAAGAACTCGTCGATGATGTCGGAGTTGTTCGACACGGATGCGAGGTCGGCAGCACTGATCGAATTGATGAGCAGGCTGTCGGTGCCCTCGTTTGCCAAGTCGATTAGCAATTGTGGCGTACGGATCTCAAGTGCAACGTGCATACCGCCCTGAAGGTCAAGACCTAGATTCAGGGTGCGCTCGCGCAGATTGTTGATCGATTCTTGGTTTTGCTCAATGTAAGTGATGCGAGCCTGCCCCTCAAGCGAGTCGATATACCTGTTTTGCAGTACGTTCCTGACGGTGAACTGCAAGTAATAGATACTCAACGCAAGGAAAGCCAGGATCAACACCATCTTAGTGGTATTATTCTGTTTCATTGGATGCTAGATTGTGATTTGGAAAAAATGGTGCGTTTCTTAGTTACATCGTCGAAACGCTGACGCAATCGGCGGTCGTTTGAACGCTATGGGGCGCCAATTGCAAGCCCTGATTCCATGGGCTCGGTTTGAAAATCTACGGTAGATGCTGTGGCCTTATCGCACAAACCAGTTAGTGCATGGTGTGCTTCGGCAGGATCTGAATCAGCAGCTGTTACGTCAAAAATCGGTGTGTGACCAATGCGTTGCGTGTGTTTAGCGTCACGAATTTCAGGCTGCTCTATCGGAGTAGTAGAGGTGTTTACCTGGCGGAACTGCTTCCACTCTCCGATGAGAAGCGTGTTCTGCGATCCCTCAGGACCGCTACTGATCGACTTGCCGAGCGATGTATCGAGCGTTAGATCCAACCAAAGCGCAAAGCTGCCATCGGTGTCTCGGTTTGCAGAAAGCAATAGCAGATAACCTGGGAGCAAAAAGCTCACCAGCATCCATCTCATATAATTTTTGCGCATTCTCTGCATCCAAGCAAATTACACACAATTTGGGGATTCTTCAAAACCCACCTTTTTTACAACGGAATACGGTGTACGTCTTATCGGATGCATGCACATCGACCGATTTGAACAATCGTCCCAACTGTATGTGGTAGCCAAGATTACGGTTTCCTACAACATAAAACATCCCACCAGGCTTCAAAACTTTCTTTGCCCCTGTGAACATCTCCCAGGCAATTTGGTCGTGTCGCGAATGACCTTGATGAAAAGGAGGATTGCATAAAACGACATCAATCGATTTCTCCTCGATATCTGCAGTGGTGTGTCCGTGACGGATGTCTCCGCTCAACCCGTTGATCTCAAGCGTTTGGATCGTTGAATGCACGGCCATGCGCGAATCGTCACATCCAATGAGCTTCAAACCTTCATTCTTTAGTCCAGCAACAGCAAGCAAATACCCGTTGCCACAACCCAGATCAAGTACGGTTGAACCAGGAGCGATCGATGGGACGGAGTGGGCAAGCAAGGATGATCCGGGATCGGGGTGGTCGGCCGAAAATACACCTGGAAGCGAAACAACTGTTGAGCCACTTCTTGGATCCAGATAGGTAGTCTGAGTAGGTTTCGATTCTACCCGCTCGCCATCGGTTGTGCCGGTTATCAACCTTGCCTTTTTCCAAGCCAGCGAACTGGCAACATCTCTCAAATACGATTCGAATAGCTTAACTGTACTCGTGTGGATGTTGCGAGTCATGCCGCAGGCAACTACAGGGACCCCTTTAGGAGCATATTTGGCTATCAGATACAGCTGATGCTCCAACAGGTCGAGCTCCTTCGGAATCGACATAACTACAATACCCGGATTCGAGGGCCAATTCGAGTCGTCGAGCCAAATAGACTGTGGTATTGGGATGCTGTTTCGAAGGGCATTATCCTCCATGGCGTGCTTTGCCGACCAGCTGTAGCCAATCCACGTGGGTTGGTGCGACGCCATACCAAGCGTGATTGCACCAAAACCGTCGTTGATGACCCAAGCCGGTGAAGCGCCCGCATGCTTTTCGGCAACATGGTCGAGCAGATAGGCATCGGCTGTGCTGAATGCCTGCAGGGAGTAGTCGCGTGGAACGGGGAATCGAACAAGGTCGAGCTCACCCGCCGACCAATTGAAAAGTGTTATTGCTGGCATCAGAATTGCTCAAGATATTGGAGTCCGCCAAGTCCGTTGATTTGACGAAGAATCCATGATTGTCGCGACCGCATATAGTTTGACGGGTTTCGAACCCGGTGAGTTCTTGGGTTTGGAAGGGATGCCGCTAGCAGAGCAGCCTGTTGTCGCGATATTTCGGATGGTTCTCGGTTGAAATACTTAATAGAAGCCGCTCCTACACCAAATACATTGGGGCCCATTTCGGCGATATTCACATACACCTCAAGTATACGCTGCTTGGGCCAGAATAACTCAATCAAAACGGTGAAATAGACTTCGAATCCCTTTCGGAACCAGCTTCGGCCGCTCCACAGAAACAAATTTTTTGCCACTTGCTGGCTTAGAGTACTGGCACCTCTCGAACGTCCACCGTCTCGCGACTCATCAATGGCTTTTTGGATGGCTTCGAAATCAAATCCGCTATGATGGGCAAAATTTTGATCCTCTGCGGCGATTACCGCCATCCCCATATACGGATTGATTTCATCCCACGGGTACCACTTGTATTCTACGTACGGTTCCTCGCTAAATATGGCTTCGACCTGGCGCTGTGCCATGACCGCAGAAAATGGAATGGGTAGCCATCGAAAAACGAATACAATAATCACCGACCCGATAAACGATATCAGGAGGAAAATGAACAGATACTTTGCGAACTTCTTCAAATTTACCATCCGCCTCCGCCACCACCACCGCCACCACCGCCGCTCGATCCACCGCCACTACTGCCCGAAGAGGGCGACGATGAGGCCGAACTTAGCGAGCTCGTGAGACGACTGCCCATCTCTCTCGAGAAATTGGCAGCAGAGAAACTGGTCATGCTGCCACGGTAGTAACTGGGTCTGTACTCTCCTTGACCCGACTGCTCAAGCTGTTTAAACACGCTGCTGAATTGGTCGGCCCAGCGGTTTTCGACATCTAAGGCTACTGCGTAGGGCAAGTATTGCTCAAACAGCTCTGGGGTCCGATCGGGTGGATGGAGGAACTCGAGGCGGTCTTGCTCTGTGGCGCGCAGAAACATCCTGAATCCCTCGATTTCGTCGAGCAATTTTCGTCCTTCGGGCGTGCGAGCTTTCATCAACGTGCCAAATACCGCATTCACAACGAAAATGATGATCAGACCAATGAATAATGTCTGAGAAATTTCCCAACTGAAGCCGAATAGGAACACCAGATACAGTACACCCATGGGCAATGCGAAAATGCTCACAAATAGGGCGCCAAGAATGCTCCATATCCCTGGCTCTACCCAAGCCTTCTTAAGAGCTTGAAACATGGCCAATTGGAACGGAATCACAAAAAAGCCGGCTGCAGCTATAAAGTACATCGCAAACATGGAGTCGTTGTCGACGTCGGCGTATAGCGACATCAATATCAGGGTGGCTATAGTAACACCCAGGCTCAAAAATACGCCACCTGCCACATAACCCGTGTTCATGTTAAAGTGCACCTTGTTATGGGCAGCCTTGAGCACCTTTTCGATGGCACGTTGAGCTGACGAAAACGTCGAATGATTCTTCTGGTCCAACTCGATTTTTGACCTAGCTCCTAACAGGCTATCGAATCCCGCCTTTTCGTCGAGGGGTAACGAAACGGTTGCCGAACCCTTTCGCTCGAGGGTGTACTCTTTCTTGGTTTGGCTGATGGTGATCCAGCCACGCGATGCAGCACCCAGAATTGCAGCACTGAATGCCTTGTTGTCCCAACCCATTTTCCGGACGTAGCGTATCGCTGCGGGCGACAGATTCTGCGGTGGACGAAAAAGCGGGAAAATTGTGCCTGGTCTAGGATCTATACCTACCTTGAACCAGAAGAATGCATAGTAGATGGCTATAAGGAGGGCTCCAATGCTCAGCACCCAATTCCCGAGTTCACCCAAAAACACCTGATGGGCCAACTCCTCTTCGGTTGGGCGCTGGATGACACCAATTGGCCAACTTAGTGCGACGGTGATGCCCTCGTGTGGCTGTAATCTGCGTGTGACTTGCCACCGATAGTTACCCTCGGGGGTTCGGGTCATCTCGAAGTCGCTTCCGGTGTCGCCCTCATAACCCGTGTACGCCGCTGTGGAAAGGACTTGTTGACGCACACTCGATGGAAGGATAACGGTAGCGGTGATCTCGTCGAAGTCCAATGCCCAGCCATTTCCATTCACATTCCAGTAAAGCTCGTCGAAATCTTCAAAAAAGCCGATCTGCTTTGAGGTGCGATATTTTAAAGTGTAGGTGTATTCTCGCCCAAAGAGCAAAAACACATCCGACTGACCTACATATATATCGATCGAGTGAAACCCCGACTCGGTGTGATACGGCTCAGGTCTTCCATCTTTCTCAACCGAAAGAATATCAAATCCGACCCGGGTCAACCGCTTCTGATTCGGTAAGCGGCGCGTTAGTGGGAACGTACGCACGATGCCGCGCTTGAAAATATCACCTTCGGTTCTGATCTTGATGGTTTCGGTAACGACTAGGCTATTATCTTCAAAGACTTCAATGACCGAATCGAAACGTATGATTCGCTCTTGGGCGTTTGCAGAACTGGTGAAAGCAAGCGATACGCTTAACCACAGAAAGAACAGCAGACTACGCGAACTCATATGGATTCCTCAGAATGCCACTTTGGGAGTGTTGCGCTCGGAGGCGTCGTCTAACTCAAAATATCCAGCCTGCTTGAAGCCCATGGCACCGGCAATAATCACATTAGGGAAGCTTTCAATAGAGGTGTTGTACTCTCTTGTGGTCCCGTTGTAGTAGCGTCGTGCCAACTGGAGCTCATCTTCCACTTTTTGGAGGCTTGCCTGCAGGTCGCGGAAGTTTTCGTTGGCTTTCAGCTCAGGGTATCCCTCAGCTACTGCGAACACCGTTCGTAACGCAGCTGTGAGCGCTCCTTCGGCCTGCCCTTTGGCCTCAGGTGAGCTGGCGTTGATGGCTGCACTGCGTAGTCGGGCTACCTCTGTGAAGATGCCCTCCTCATGTTTGGAGTATCCTTTTACGGTCTCGACCAAATTCGGGATGAGATCGTAGCGACGCTTTAGCTGGACATCGATACCTGACCAAGCCTCCCGGACCAGGTTACGTTTCCTCACCAGTCCGTTGTAGATGAAGATGATCCAGGCGATAATGAGGACCGCCAAGAAAATCAGAGCAAAGAAATAGAACATTGCACCTCCGACACGTTGATAGATAAGAAAAGATGATGATTTTATCTGAGATAGACAATGACCGCAGAAAGACCGTGGATCAACAGGATCGATTGGATCATATGACAAGAGGGAGCGTAGATCAACAGGATCAATGAGATCATATGATAAGAGGGACCGTAGATCAACAGGATCAATGAGATCATTTGACAAGAGGGACCGTGGATCAACAGGATCGATTGGATCATATGATAAGAGGGACCGTAGATCAACAGGATC
>CAZVRJ010000014.1:7923-26308 GCA_964629885.1 uncultured Chitinophagales bacterium
GATCAACAGGATCGATTGGATCATATGATAAGAGGGACCGTAGATCAACAGGATCGATTGGATCATATGATAAGAGGGACCGTAGATCAACAGGATCGATTGGATCATATGATAAGAGGGACCGTAGATCAACAGGATCAATGAGATCATAAGATCACCGAGAATTTTGGATTGTTTTGAAGTTGACGAAATCACTTAAATGAGGTATTATCGATCACCCATTCAAATACTGTCAACAATTAACGCTTATCAGCAGATTTGATATGGAAGATCTATCTATCGAAGAGATGACGTACGCGGTTCGGGGGGCTTTGTTCAACGTGTACAATGAAGTTGGGTCCGGATTGCCGGAAAAAGTATACCAGGAATGCCTTATTATCGAACTGGCAAAAAACGGTGTACCATTTGTAGCTGAGCCACACATACGTCTTAATTATAGGAGCCAAGCTCTTGTCACGTCTATAAGACCTGATTTTATTTGCTTCGATCGTATTCTAATTGAGATCAAAGCAGTCGCAGATCTTGAAGATCGGCATCTAGGTCAAACGCTTTCGTACCTAAGGTGTATGAATCTTCAACTGGGTTTATTGGTCAATTTTGGAAAATACCCTGACTTGCACATCAGAAGAGTCACGAATTCCAGACTCAACAACGCCTCGAGAAACTTCAAAAGCAGCCCAACTTCTAATTCCTTAACGATCAAATGATCTTAAGTGATCTTACAGATCCACGTTCTCTCTATAAATTCCTATGATCCTATTGATCCGCGGTCTTTCTTATCAAATGATCCCATAGATCCTGTTGATCTACGTTCTCTCTTTAAATTCCTATGATCCTATTGATCCACGGTCTTTATCCGCGGTCCTGAGGCACGGTCGAGTTCGGCCTTTAAATACATCCCCGTATAACTGCCATCCTGCTCTGCCACTTCTTCAGGGGTCCCCTCTGCAATGATCTCGCCTCCTCTGGCTCCGCCTTCGGGTCCAAGGTCGATTACCCAGTCGGCCACTTTGATCAGGTCGAGGTTGTGTTCTATCACCACAACGGTATTCCCTTTGTCTACCAGTTTCTGGATCACATCTACCAGCATCCTCACATCGTGGAAATGTAGGCCCGTGGTCGGCTCGTCCATCACATACATCGTATCGCCGGTCCCGATCTTCGACAGCTCGCGTGCCAATTTGATGCGCTGGGCCTCTCCGCCGCTGAGTGTTGTGCTCGACTGACCAACGGTGAGGTAGCCAAGTCCGACAGAGTCGAGCGTTTCGAGAATGCGTCTTGCTCTTGGCACTGCCGTAAAGAACTCCAAGGCTTCGCTGACGGGCATGTTCAACACATCCGATATGCTCTTGCCCTTGTAGCGAATTTCGAGGGTCTCGCGATTGTATCTTTTTCCGTTGCAGGTTTCGCAGGTCACGTACACATCTGGCAGGAAGTTCATCTCAATTTTACGGAGTCCGTCGCCTTCGCAGGTTTCACAGCGACCGCCTTTCACGTTGAAAGAGAAGCGACCTTGGTCGTAGCCGCGGATCTTCGCCTCAGGCGTGTCGGAGAACAACTGACGGATGATGTCGAAAAGCTTGGTATACGTGCCCGGATTAGACCTTGGGGTGCGGCCGATCGGACTTTGGTCGATGCTGATGATCTTATCGATGTTTTCGAGTCCTTCGATCGATCCATATGGCAGCACGGCACTCTTACCTGTGTACACATGGTTGTTCAGGATGGGAACGAGCGTGTGATTGATGAGTGAACTTTTACCGCTTCCACTAACGCCCGTAATAACCACAAACTTGCCAAGTGGCAATGTTAGGCTCACATTTTTGAGATTGTGACCCCGTGCTTGATTCAAGGTGATGTGCTTTCCGCTGCCCTCACGACGTTTCTCCAGCATCGGTATATCCATCTCCCCAAGGAGATATTGAACCGTCAACGATTCAGGATTCAGATCAGCTAGTTTGCCAACGCCAACTAAATGTCCACCGTGAACACCGGCCCCTGGACCTAAGTCGGCAACAAAATCGGCATGCTCGATGGTTTCGCGATCGTGCTCGACTACGATAACACTGTTTCCGAGGTCACGGAGGGTCTCGAGCGAGCGAATCAGTTTGAGGTTGTCGCGTTGGTGCAGGCCGATGCTAGGTTCGTCGAGGATGTAAAGAACACCAGTGAGCTGGGTGCCAATCTGGGTTGCGAGGCGAATACGTTGTGCCTCACCACCGCTTAGTGTGAGTGATTCACGGTCGAGAGCCAGATAGTCGAGGCCGACATTCAGCAGGAAGTCGAGTCGGTCGCGGATCTCCTTGAGGATTTGGTTGCCAATGAGTCGCTGCCGCTCCGTCAGTTCCAATTGGTCGATGGTCACACGCAGGGTTCGGATGTCCATCTTCACGAGGGTATCGATGCTGAAGGCTCCCACTTTGTACGAACGTGCCTCTCGGTTTAGTCTGCCACCACCGCACGACGAGCAGACCACCTTATCCATGAAGCTCTGGGCCTTCTCTCTGGATTTTGCCTTGCCCTTAGCCTCGTAATCCGATCGGATCATCGATGCCAGGCCCTCGTATGCGTGGCGGTACGTAACCTGCTGCGATTTGAACTCGTATTGCACGTCAAACTTTTGCTCATTACTTCCGTGCACTAAAAGATGAAGCAGTTCCTCAGGGTACTCACGAAGAGGTGTCTCGAAGGTGCATTTGTATGCCGCCAACACGGATTTTAGCTGCTTGAATGCAAACGTTGATCGAGGCTCGCCGAGCCATCTGATACCGCCCTCTTTAATCGATTGGTCTTTGTTCGGAAAGAGCAGATCCATATCTACGTCGTAACGATATCCGAGGCCGTCGCAATCTTGACAGGCTCCGTATGGGGAGTTGAACGAAAACAGGTTTGGCGCCGGATCATCGTAGGCGAGGTTGCTCTCTGAGTCGAACAGTTTCTGCGAGTACAGTCGGTCGCGGTATCCACCACCCGATTGCTCAAATGCGAGGATCACGGTGCCATCGGCCATTTCGAGCGCCAAATGAACACTTTGAGCGATACGGGATCGGCTGTTTTCGCTGATCACGAATCGGTCGATCACGACTTCGATATTGTGAGTCTTGTATCGGTCGACCTGATAACCGGGCTCAATCTCCACAAACTCGCCGTTTACTCTTGCACGGATGAACCCCTGGCGGAGTGTCTGCTCAAATAGTTCGCGGTAATGACCTTTGCGTCCACGCACAACTGGGGCGAGGCAATAGGCCCTAGTGCCTTCTGGTAGTGAGAGGATGGAGTCGACTACCTGGTCGGTCGACTGTTTCTCCATTTTGTTACCCGTAACATACGAGAAGGGGATGCCAACTCGGGCGTACAACAGGCGTAGGAAGTCGTAGATCTCGGTGATGGTTCCAACGGTAGAACGTGGATTGCGGCTTGTAGTCTTCTGATCAATGGAGATCACTGGCGATAAACCGTCGATGAAGTCGACTTCGGGGCGCTCCATCATGCCAAGAAATTGTCTGGCGTAGGCCGATAACGATTCCATAAAACGACGCTGGCCTTCGGCATAAATCGTGTCGAAGGCCAGTGATGATTTTCCGGAACCAGACAGACCGGTGATTACTACCAACCGGTCTCGCGGGATGTCTATGTCTATATTTTTGAGATTGTGCTCGCGGGCACCTCGAATTACGATCGCGTTGGTCACTGCTCGATCTGAAGCTTCTTTATTTGCCGAATAGGACCTGGGCAGAATTGTTCGTGACAATCGACACATGATGCGATCATCAGATTGAACTGCTCTGTCTTTGCCGGGTTAGTTTTGAGTTCATTGAATGCTTCTACGAAAGCAGCAGAAAGCTCCGGAAAGTTCCGGTCGTTTTTATCGGGCGAAGACGGGGTACCCTCGAGGAAGTCGTGCTTCAGGTGGATACCGGCAAGAAGAGTGTCGCCGTCGATGATGCGTTGCCGCAACGATAGGACATCTGCCTCCTGAACCCGCATCATGGCCACAAGCGTAAGATCTGTATCAGGCTCAGCCTCTGTGCGGGTACCGCAATACGATACCAGGAAGGCAACCGCAATTATCCCGACGATTCGCAACATCGATCAGTTCTTGTTCTTAATGATTACGCCTTCAGCTTCGAAGGTAATCTTGTATTCTGGATCGGTAATCTTTGCTACCTCTTCGGCCGATTTGCCCGCATCTTCGGCATAATGTTGAAGTGTCGCAACGCTAAGAGTGTCGTAGAAGGCAATACCTTCCATTACGACCCACTTGCCTGCCGCATCTTTAGGAACAAAGAAGCCATAATCTTTGAATGTGACCCGGACAACGGAACCATCGTCTTTTTTGACGGTCATCCAGCAGCCTTTTTTCTGGCACACTTCGACGATTTTGCCTTCAACTTTAGCGGCGAACTCTTCGCCAGGAACTACGCTGCTCTCAATGGATGCCAACATGACAGCGCCATCCTCAGAAATGGTTTTACCGAAATTTCCAGTGCTTGGAAGATCAGCTTCGGTCGATGTCTCTGACGACATTGGGTCAGTTGATGCTGTGTCTTCGGTTTTGTTGCATGCAGTCATGCCAAATCCTACTACGACTGCCAGGGCTAGATACTGAAAACGTTTCATATATGGACGATTGTCAAAATTGAAAAATGTGGTCAATTCGGAAATATAACCAATTCGTCAGAATAAGTCATATATCGGAGTACCCCAGCTATTGTCTGCAAATCAGCTATCCAGCTTCCACTCGCGTGCGAGCTCGAATGCCATCTCGAGACTTTGTTCGTAGTTAAGCCGCGGATCACAGTAGGTTTCGTAGTTGAGGTTGAGTTGATCTTCGCCCAAACCCATCGATCCACCCACACACTCTGTCACGTTGTCGCCGGTGAGCTCCAAGTGCACGCCGCCGAGGTGGGTGCCCTCGGCACGGTGAATGGCAAAGGTAGTCCGGATTTCGTTCAGGATGTCGTCGAACTTGCGGCTCTTATAACTGTTGGTAGTCGAGAAGGTATTACCGTGCATCGGGTCGCAGCTCCAAACCACATTGAGGCCAGCGTCGCGCACGGCACGTACCAAAGGTGGAAGGCCGGCTTCGACGTTCTTCATCCCAAACCGAGAAATTAGCACGATTTTGCCATGCTCGTTCTCTGGATTGATGCGCTCGATGATCTTCAAAATGGTGTCGATCTCGAAGGGTGGACCAACTTTGATTCCTATTGGGTTCTCGATGCCTCTCAAGTACTCGATGTGAGCGCCGTCGAGGTCGCGTGTGCGGTTGCCCACCCAGACCATGTGTCCGCTTAGATTGTAGAAACCAGTGCGATGGGGCACCTTACGCGTCTGTGCGGTCTCGTAATATAAGTTCAATGCCTCGTGCGAGGTGTAGATGCGCACTTTTTTTAGTGTCACCATTTTGCCTGGGCTGATCGATTCCACAAACTGGACGGCGTTCGAGATGCTGTGCGCCAACGAGCGGTACTCCTCGTAGTATGGGTTGCTCTTCATGAAATTAAGCTCCCAATACTCAGGGTGGTGCAAATCGGCGAATCCACCGCCCTCGGTGAGGGCACGAACGAAATTGAGTGTCAAGGCCGATTTCTGGTACCCTTCGAGTAGGCGCTTTGGATCTGCCCTGCGTGCGGCAGCCGATGCTTCAATACGGTTGAACAAATCGCCACGATAGATGGGAATCTCCTGACCGTTGATCGTCTCCGATTCATTCGATCGTGGCTTTGCATATTGCCCGGCAAGGCGGCCGACACGGATTACCGGCACCTTCATCTCGTGGATGAGAACTAAACTCATCTGAAGCAATACCTTCAGGATGTTTACAATCTTAGTGGATGTAACGAGGTCGTAGGTCTCGGCGCAGTCTCCACCCTGTAGCAGAAACGCCTCGCCTGTCTCGGCAAGCTTGAGCTGCTGTTTGAGCCCCTCTACCTCCCAAGATGTAACGAGTGGAGGATACTGGCTGATCTCGTCAAGAACGCTTTTAAGCTCTGCTTGATCGTCGTATACGGGAATCTGCTTGATTGTTTTGGTCGTCCAGCTGTCTGGGGACCAATTTTTGGTGTCGCTAACCATGAACAAATAATCGAAAAAGAGAAAATTTTAGACGAAAGAGTAGAATAGAGAAATATGCAATGGATGCCAATAGGCTGGAAGCGCTTTTCAGGGTTAGTTGCAGATCGGTAGAGCGGCGAAGCCGCCCTGAGCAAAACGCAGGATCTAGAGTGGTAGAGCGGCGAAGCCGCCCTGAGCGAAGCGAAGGGTCTAGAGTAGTTAATAGTATTTTGCTCGATGCTCGATGTCATTTTTTCCGACAAGGCGTCCATTCGTCAGATTTTGGCTGACATTTTTGCACCCCTTGACGACTGGCACAGGTTTTGCCTCTGTTTTTGTGAAACAGTAACCGCAACTTGAAACACAAAATGCCATGACACGCATTACACCCGTTAAAAAAATCCAAACCCCGGTCGTGAACCGTAACTTCTCTGACCTGATCGAAGAGCTTTTCACCGACGCTTGGAACCGCAACCCTGTTCGTGAGGGATTTAACCCAGCCGTCGATATCGTAGAGAATGATAGCAACTACGAGCTGCACGTGAATTTGCCCGGAATGAAAAAGGAAGACATCCAGATTCAGCTTGAAGACAACCGTCTTGTGATCGGTGGTGAGCGCAAGTATCAATACGAAACTCAAAGCGAAGAGGGTGCCAATCCCCGTTATCACAGAATCGAGTCTGGATATGGATCATTCAAGCGCAGCTTCACACTCAGCAACGAAATCCAGCGCGACAACATCGAGGCCCGCTTCGACAATGGCGTCTTGGTTGTAGTTCTCAACAAGAAGGAGGATGGCATCAGCAAGAGCATTTCCATCCAATAAAACGGCGAAAAACGAAACCTTTCGTATAACAAAAAAGGGTTTTGTTGCGTTAACGTGCCACAGCGGGGCAGACCATAGTCGGTTTGTCCCGCTTCTATTCACAATAGATGTATGATTTTGCAGACAGCAACCGAAACATGAAACCTATGGATAAATTTTTCTCCCGCATCGGCATCGTTGCCCTTATAGTGCTTGCCGTTGTTGCAATGCGATACACCGTGTCTGGCACCGACATGGCCAGTGTATTCTCATCCTCATCGAGTTCCAAAACGGCCGAAGTGAACCCCGCAGATAATGTGGCGGTCACAAGTTTGAGTGATCTCAATAATGCTTTGGCCGACATTGCCGAGAAGACCAGTCCGACCGTTGTCACTGTATCGACTAAGAAGACGGTGCGCGTAAATACGGGCGTCAACATGTTCGATTTCTTTTTCGGCAACCCAAATCCACGTCAAAACCAACGCGAATTTACCCAAGAAGGGCTTGGTTCCGGTGTTATTGTAAGCACTGACGGATTCATTTTGACCAATCACCACGTTGTGGCCAACTCGGACACGATCTATGTGACCACCAACGACAATCGTCAGCTGGCCGCAAAGCTTATCGGCTCCGACCCGGCCACTGATATTGCCGTCATTAAAGTTTTGGATGCATCCAACCTTACAGCCATATCGCTCGGCAACAGCGACAACGTCCGTGTCGGCGAAATGGTGATGGCCATCGGTTCGCCACTCGCCACGAATCTGGCAACAACGGTAACCATGGGCATCATCAGCGGCAAAGGCCGATACAATCTAGCACAGCCGCAATCTCAAGATGGCGGGCCTACCTACGAAGATTTCATCCAAACCGATGCCGCAATCAATCCGGGCAACTCGGGTGGTGCACTTGTGAACCTGAATGGTGAGCTTATTGGCATCAATTCGGCTATCGTTACCCGTTCTGGTGGTTTTCAGGGCATTGGTCTGGCGATTCCATCAAATATGGCGCGTCGGGTCATGGACGATCTTATTTCTGAAGGACGGGTTATTCGTGCCTACTTGGGTGTGTTCCCTCAGGACATCGATCCAAACTTGGCGAAGGCGCTGAACTTACAGGGAACAGAGGGTGTGCTCATAGCGAATGTCGAGCCTGAGACACCGGCTGCTAAAGGTGGTCTCGAGAGTGGCGATGTCGTTACAGAGATCAACGGAGAAAAGGTGCCAAATGCGTCCCGATTCCGTTTGAAGCTGGGAGCCATGAAGCCGGGCGACAAAGCAGCCCTCAAAGTTATTCGCGACGGTCGCGAGCGTAATCTTTCGGTCACACTTGCCGAATTTCCAAATGAAGTTGCTGCGGTAACGACAGACAGTGATGCAGGCAAGAGCAGCATTAATTTCGGCTTCCGTGTCTCTGCACTCGATGAGCAGACAGCTCGCCGTATGAACGTTAATCCAGCAACCAAGGGCGTTGTCGTAGCAAACGTTGATCCAAATTCGGAAGCCTATGCTAACGGACTCCGCGATAACGATATCATCGTTTCTGTCGACCGCACCGCCACACCAGACGTAGACCGATTCAATGCAGTTATGGGTAGAAAAACGAAGGGAACCGTTGCCCTGCTTCAAATTGTTCGAGGCAACTTCTCGATGTATATGGCATTCGAAGTTTAACGAACGAATTGTCTAACATGACGAAGGCCTTCTCAGTTTGATACTGGGAAGGCCTTTTTTTATGGTGCAATCTTATTCTCTAACGCTCTTGGCACCTTTTTGGGTAACATCACCTTGAAGTTGCTACCATTACCAACCTCGGAAGTCACCGAAATTTTGCCTCCTAAACTCTCGACAACTTTTTTCACGATCGCCAATCCCAACCCGGTACCTTCGTACTCACCAGGACTATGGAGTCTTTGGAAGATGATAAAGATTTTGTCGAAATACTCGCTGTTGATACCAATACCGTTGTCTTTTACCGAGATTACCCAATAAGATCCACTGGAAGTTGCGCTGATTTCTATGTCGGGTGGAACCCCCGGCCGATTATACTTGATGGCGTTCACAATCAGGTTATGGAATATCTGCAACAACGGTGGACGATAGCACTCTATAGTGGGTAAGTTGGAAATGGTTATCCGAGCACTTTTTTCAATAATCAGGTTCTGATCTAAATGAAGGACTTCATTGATCAAATCGTTGAGGGGTATGATTTCGACATTGTACTCGTATTTGCCGACACGTGAATACTCTAAGAGGTCAAGTATGATTTGACGCATTCTTTTAGCACCATCGGTTGCATAAAAAATGTATTTCTTTGCTTTGTCGTCTAGGGTTGGACCGTACTTCTTCTCAAGCTGGCCCATGAAACTAGTTATCATCCTCAGCGGCTCTTGCAGATCGTGCGAGGCGATGTATGCAAACTGTTCTAACTCACGGTTCGATACGACCAGCTCTTGGGCGTGCATTTCAAGTTTTTGATTGAGCTGCCTCAGCGACTCCTCTTGTTCCTTTTGCGATGTTCGGTCGCGCAGAACTCCGATCATCCGTTTGGGCTTGCCTTTATCGTCGCGAATTAAGTATCCCGTTTCCTCCACGTACGCATAGCTGTTGTCAGATTTTTGGAATCGGAACTCTTTTCGCCAGATGTGTTGGTTGGGGTCGCTCCAGAATTCATCCCACAAGCCCACTGTTTTGACATTGTCGTCGGGATGCATATGCTGCTCCCATTGTTCAAGACGAAACGGTATTTCTGACAGTTCGTGACCAAAAATTCTCGTGAAGCTTTCGCCCCAGTTGAACACGTCTGAAACGACATCCCAATCGTAAATGGCATCATTAGTGGCAAGGTTGACATAATGATACCGCTCATTGCTTGCCAAAAGCTCCTGATTTTTCTTATACGATTCCTTGATCAGGCTAATTAATGCAGCCGATCGCTTGAAAATCTCCTTTTCTACAGCGACTGGTAGCTTGGGTTCTCTGCTGTCGCCAACCACTTTGTCGGGGAGGATATCTTCGAGACCGCTCGAGTATCGCTGTAGCAGATCCGACAAATCGAACTTAATGTCGGTTGAGAGCTCCATCACTGAGCGCTCGAGCACATCCAGCTTGTTGGAAATGACCCGGTCGGTAACATCACGGAAGTTATCGACGATGCCGTTAATTGCAGGGTCATGGATCAGATTGGTGACTGTAGCCTCCAACCAGCGCCAGCTGCCGTCTTTGTGGAGTGCCCGTGAAGTGTGCCCTTGCATTGGTACAGCAGGGTTGTCTAATACTTCCACAATAGATGATTTGATACTGTCGACGTCATCTGGATGGACTAACTCAAACAGATTCATCTTCATTGCCTCGGCCTCTGTGTAGCCAAGCACTCGTGTGATTGACGGAGATACGTACTTGGTTGCACCATCGGCACTAATAATGGCAATGGCATCGGCGCCATTTTCAACGAGGATTCTATACCTGTTCTCATTTTGGGCAATGCGAAGATCGGCAAGTTTTCTATCGTAGAATAGAACCAAGTTATCGACGATCATGCGAATTAAGTCCCACTCTTCAACGATAAATGGGGAGTCGACCTCATCTGCAATTTTTGAGTCATAGAAGACACTCAAATGGAGGATGTTGCCATCGATGGTGTAGCGCGAGAATTCTTGCAACACAGCAGTTTCAGTAAAACCATTCGAGGTAAATACTTTGTCGCCTATTTTGATACGGGCGTGGGCATTCCTCGAGTATCTCCATCCAGACGGTATGATGTTAACGGCTTTCCCTAAGAGTTCGTCGATATCGACTGTGTTTTCATATAGCCGAGAGATGCGGTATAGAGATGTCTGCTCCTTGATACGCTCTTTGAGTGTGTCGAGTGTTTGGCTTAATCTAAGTTCGGCACTCTTCTTGGCGGTGATCTCGGTATGCGTGCCCGACATCACCAAAGGCTTCCCATCATCGGTCCAGCTCATCACGCGTCCTCGGTCGTTCACCCAAACCACGTGGCCATTTTTATGTACCAAACGGCACTCTATGTCGTAATAATCGGCTTTTTTCTCAAAGCAATCGCTAATTGCTGTATCAGACAAAAGCCGATCGTCGGGATGAATCAACTTGTACCAGGTGTCGATATTGATCGGCTCGAGTTCAGCTTTCGTATATCCCGCGATCTCGGCATATCTGTCGTTGATGTAAATCTGATCCGATTGAACATTCCATTCCCATGTGCCAATGCGTGTGGCCTCAATGATGTTTCGTAATCGAACAGATTCATCGGCTAGTTCTAACTGGCTATTTCTGAGATCGATTCTGGTTTTTCTGAACTCGATCAGGCGCACAACTTGGCTTGCCAGAGCCTTCAGGGCCACAATCTGAGGTGAATTCAGTAGATTGGCTTTCTTGTCGATCACACAAAGTGTGCCAATTGGGATTCCAGAGCCTGTTACTAAAGGGACACCTGCATAGAAAACAATTCCTGGATAGCCTGTGACCTGAGGATTATCTTTGAACCTTGGATCCAATCGCGCATCCTCAATAACGGTGATATCGTTCGGGGTCAAGATAGCGTGAGCACAAAAGGACTCAACGATGGGTGAACCTTCGAGTTCTAGGCCGTGATGCGACTTGAAGTATTGACGGTCGTCAGTAAGGATCGTAATTAGCGCTATGGGCGTGCCACAAATAAAGGTGGCAAGAGATGTGATACTGTCGTACTCATCCTCTGATCCTGAATCGATTAAGTTAAGCGATTTCAGTTCGCTTAGTCGCTTTGCTACACCATCTGCATCATTCATGGCATACCGATGTGAAAATTATTCGGCAAATCCTCGTCGGATATTAATCAACATGTTTAGATTATCAAAGTAATATGAGTAATCCGAAAGTTGTCAGTAAGAGAACGATCTTTAACCTGCAATTTCGTCATGTTTTATGCAATTTGACGCACTTGGCATGGTTTATGCCAATTGGTGGTAAAAGCAATCCCATTTTGATTCGAAGATCATGAATTTCAACAAATTTACAGTTAAGGCACAGGAAGCGGTACAGGCGGCACTCGACCTAGCTGCCAATCGCAATCACCAGGCTTTGGAACCAGAGCACATGATGCGAGCCATGCTTCAGGATTCAGACAGTGTGGCAGTGACACTGCTTAAAAAACTGGGCGTGCAGCTGCCGCAACTTGACGGCGACATAGACCGACTTTTGGGCCGATTGCCTGTGGTGTCGGGTGCCTCGGTTGGCGGGCAGTATTTGTCGAACGCCATGAAGGAGGCATTCGACAAGGCGCAGAAGGTATCGACGAAGATGGGCGACGAGTACATCAGTTCGGAACACATCTTGCTGTCGTTGGTCGATGCAACCACTGAAGTGGCGAAGTCATTGAAATCGCAGGGAGTGACGGCCGATACCCTCTCGAAGGCTATCAAGGAAGTTCGTGGATCCCAAAAAGTTGATGACCCGAATGCCGAAAGTCGCTACCAGGCACTCAAGCGCTTTGCCCGCGATTTGAACGAGTTAGCCGAGAAGAACAAGCTAGATCCTGTGATCGGACGCGATAATGAAATTCGTCGCGTGATGCAGATTTTGAGCCGACGCACCAAGAACAACCCGGTGCTTATTGGTGAGCCGGGTGTGGGCAAAACGGCCATAGCCGAGGGTCTGGCACTGCGCATCGTGAAGGGAGACGTACCCGAGGGGCTTCGCACCAAGCGGATTGCCGCACTCGATATGGGCTCACTTATTGCTGGTGCAAAATATCGAGGTGAATTCGAGGATCGTCTCAAGGCAGTCGTAAAAGAAGTAACAGACTCTAATGGTGAAATCATCCTGTTCATCGACGAAATCCACACCTTGGTCGGAGCGGGTGCTTCTGAGGGCGCAATGGATGCCGCTAACATCCTCAAGCCGAGTATGGCTCGTGGTGATCTGCATGTGATTGGTGCCACTACGCTCGCGGAATATCGCAAGTATGTCGAGAAGGACAAGGCGCTCGAACGGCGTATGCAAACCGTTTTGGTAGGAGAGCCGTCAGTAGAAGATACTGTCTCAATTTTGCGCGGATTAAAAGAGCGTTATGAAGTCCACCATGGGGTCCGCATCACCGACGCCGCCATTGTTGCGGCAGCCGAGTTGTCGCACCGCTACATATCGGGTCGTTTCCTACCCGACAAAGCTATCGATTTAATCGATGAGGCGGCATCAAGGCTCAGAATCGAGATCGACAGTATGCCGGAGGAACTCGACGACATCGAGCGTCAGATTCGCCAGTTGGAAATTGAGCGTGAGGCCTTGAAACGCGAAAACGACACTGCCAAATTAGATCAGATTGCCCGCGAGCTTGCCAATTTGACCGAAACTCAAAGCATGCTCAAGGCGCACTGGACGAACGAAAAAGAGCTTATCCAGAAGAGCCGAGACATGAAAGAGGCCATCGAAACCGCCCGCTATGAGGCCGACAAGGCCGAACGGGCCAGCCAATTTGAGCGTGTTGCTGAGCTGCGCTATGGCACGATTGCCCAGTTGACTAAAGACCTCGAGGAAACAAAACAGCGCCTTTCCGAGATCCAGAAAGACCGTTCGATGCTCAAGGAAGAGATCGATGCCGAGGATGTTGCAGACATTGTGGCTCGTTGGACTGGCATACCCGTCAAAAAGATGCTACAGGGCGAGCGTGTTAAGCTGCTGCATCTCGAAGACGAACTCGGCAAGCGGGTAATTGGTCAGCGTCAGGCCATCGAAGCCGTATCAAACGCTGTTCGCCGCGCCAGGGCTGGGCTACAGGATGCATCGCGTCCAATTGGGTCGTTCATCTTTATGGGATCGACCGGTGTCGGCAAGACGGAACTCGCACGATCGCTCGCTGAATATCTGTTCAACGACGAGCACGCCATGGTGCGCATCGACATGAGCGAGTACATGGAAAAGCACAGTGTAAGCCGTTTGATCGGTGCTCCTCCGGGATACGTCGGTTATGACGAGGGTGGTCAGCTTACCGAGGCCGTACGTCGCAAGCCGTACAGCGTCATCCTACTCGACGAAATCGAGAAGGCGCACCCAGATGTCTTTAACGTGCTGCTTCAGGTGCTCGACGACGGACGCCTTACCGATAACAAGGGGGTTACGGTCGATTTCACGAACACCGTCATCATTATGACCAGCAACATCGGCTCACACCTGATTCAGCAGAAGATGGATGAGACAGGGGGTGAGCTAGATTGGGATGACTATATCGAGCTGCAGAAGATGTTAATGGACAACTTGCGTCAAGTTATCAGACCTGAATTTCTGAACCGGGTGGACGACACCATTGTGTTTCATCCACTTGGACGCGAGCACATTCGTAAGATTGTTGATATCCAGTTGGCAAGGGTTCACAAACTGCTCGAGCACAACAAAATCAAGCTCCATGTACCCGACTCGGTCAAAGACTGGCTCGCAGCGCGCGGGTTCCACGTGAGTTATGGTGCGCGTCCGCTGAAACGACTCATTCAATCGGAGATCACCAACAAGTTGGCAACCATTTTGTTGAGCAGAACGACAGAGGGCGCTGCTCAGTACGATGTTCAAGTCTCGAAAGACGGCGAAGCGCTAACCTTCATTGAGGTATTCGAGAGCGCCGAGGCGTGGAGCGGGTGAGCGAGAAACGATATGCGTGAAACGAGAAATTGAATGTAGGCTAGTTTGGAGTCTCGATTCCCGCGTCTCGCCTCTCGTTTCTTGCATCTTGCGCCTTCTTAGAGATCTCGTGGATGATTCCGTCGAGTTCTTTGGCTGAATCCCTGACGTAGTTTAGGATCTCCACAGAATCTTCGGCATCGATAGTGCCTTGTTCATCGGATAGGAGTTCTATCAAACTCATGATGCGGCTGACTGGTGCTCGTACAATATGCGATTGAATCCACGATATTTGTGTGAGCCTGTCGAGCTGGAAGCGAATCTCCAGCTCGGCAAGCTTGCGTTCTGTAATGTTGCGGCCAACGCCAACCGCTCCGATAATTTGATTCTTCGAGTTACGAATTGGCGTTAGTTTCGTCTGAATGTACTCTGTGCCATCTTGGTTCTGATAAGACCACTCGTATGTAGTAGTCTCACCCTTCAGAACGAGCGAGAGCATTTCGTCGTGGAACTGTGCATCTATGCTCGGAAGTATCATATCCGTAGTTTTGCCTACGTAATGCTCGGCAGTACGACCTCTAATTTTTGAATACGATCCGTAAACACCCGTGATGATTTTTTTTGAATCGATCGTGAATATGATATCATCGGCCGAGTCGATCAGCAGTCGGATCTTCTCCTCGCTCTCCTCAATGTCGCTTAAGTATTTTCGCACGGTAAGCTGATTTTTAATGATGGCCCCAATGATGACAGAGATAACTGGATATACAACGAGTAATGTGAAAGCTATTGTTTGAAGGGTGCTGACCACGACGTTGGATGGCAGTGTGAGCATGAGTCCAAACATTGCGGCGTGTACCGTAATACCGGTATAAAAAAGAGTGGCGATCGTCACTTTATTCGAATTGCCTTGCACTTGTAAATAATAAAACGCCAAACCGATCAAATAGGATGATGTCGCAACCAAGATACCTGTCATAGCACCGCCGCCGCCAAGGTACAGCCGGTAGGCGATTGTCATGCCAGTGGTGATTACTCCGGCAAGTGGACCAAAAAAAAGGGTGACTATGCTGATGATTATCGACCGTCCGTCGAAAATGACGCCCTCGCTCAATACAAAGGGATACATCATTCCGATAATGGAGATCACACCAAACAATAATCCTTGCAACACCTTGCCCAATGTTGTGGTATGACTCCACCGCCCCTCGATGAAAACCGAAACCACACTCAGTGCGACCAACAGAGATAGGTTGTATACAAGCTCGATGATGATCAAATCGTCACGCTCAGGTTGGTTAAACGGGCATATACTTGGTCAATATAATCAGGGATTTAATCCAAGCAAGTCATCTTTCACGAATAGCCGTCCCTTGCGAATCATCTCGCCGTCGAGATACACATCTGCACCTATGCAGACCAGATCCCAATGGATGCTGCTTTGGTTGCCGTTAGAAGCGATTTCGTAGTCGTTGCCCAGGGTGAGGTGATTCGACCCATAGATTTTTTCATCAAACAAAATGTCAAACATGGGTGTCGTTATCTCTGGATTCAACCCGAAGCTGAACTCACCGAATCTGCGAGCACCAGGATCCGTGTCGAGTATAGCCTCAAGCGATGCATTGTCGCTCGAGTTGAAGTCGACAACGACCCCATCTTTTACAGTAAGCTCAACGAACTCGAACGGCTTGCCCTGGTACACACTGGGCGCATAGCGAATTGTGCCGTTCACGCTGTCGAGAATTGGGCTGCTAAACAGTTCTCCATCGGGGATATTTCGTTGGCCATAGCATGGAATCCAGTTTTGTCCTGCGATGGAAAACGATATATCGGTGCCCTCGCCATGCAACCGTATTTCGTTGCCTTTGCGCAGAAGTTCTTCGAGTGGCTTCATATTCTCGAGCAATTTTGCATAATCGAGCAGACATGCGCGGTAATAGAATTCGGTGAATGCTCTCGTTGGCAACTTTGCGTTCATCGCAAATGCGGGTGAGGGGTAGCGCAACACGCACCAGCGCGTATTGTTAACCCTCTCCATGAAATGCACTGGTGTGAGTAGTTGTTCACCGTAAGCTTTATACGCCTCCTTCGTCGACTGCGAGGTCTCGAAGATATTCTCCGAAGCGCGGATACCCACGTACGCATCCATCTGTTTCATTAACGGAAGCTGCTCAACGCTTGCCTGACGCTTCCAGAAATCGGCATCGCCTTGCTCGATCAGGATCCGGTTAATCTCCGAATCGTCGATACGAACAAATGGATTCGCACCTAAGCTGCGGGTCACTTCAACCAAGGCTTGGAGCAGTCCAATTCCGTTTAGCCCAACGAGGTGAAGCATCACATTCTCTCCTGGGACCAATTCAAGACTGAAATTCGCTAATTTCTGTGCTAACTGGCGGTCATATTCTGAAACAAACAAACTCATGGATGCGTATAGTTTAAGATTGGGATACGAGAATGGATCGGTCGCACAGGTCGAGCTCCCTTGCGTCATTGCTTGCTAAGATGGCTAGTTTACCGGGACTGCGCCACATCATTATGACCTCGGCTATCATTTTAGTGCCGGCTTCATCCAAATTGGATCCTGGTTCGTCGAGAAGCAAAGCGGTCGGTTGATGCAAGATGGCCGATGCGATTTTAAGTCGTTGCTGCTGTCCTGAAGACAAACTCCCGTAGTGTGTTTTACTTTGGGTGCTCAGGCCAACTAAGTCGAGGGTTTCGCGCACCCTCTCGCTTGGCTTGGGCAGTTGGTGCAGCTTCGCCAAGAAGGTCAAATTTTCGGTGCAGGTCATTTCGCGATATAGTTGAAGCCAAGGACCCGCAAGGCCAACGTTTCGGCGAATCATCTCACGTTCGGCGATTTTGTCGTCAAAATTCCATACTACAGTTCCACTGCTGGGTCGAATTAGGCCGGCGAGACACCTCATCAAGGTGGTTTTTCCCGATCCATTTCTTCCAGCCACGGCCACAATAGCATCATCTACCTCGAACGACAATTTGTCGATAACAAGACGGGATCCAAAACGTTTCGTAAGAGTCGTAACCTTAAGGGCTGGCATGAGCTAAAAGTACGGATAAGTGCTTCATAACACCAATTACAGCTCACCAAAGACAGGCGAACATCCTCATTTTATCTTAAATTAGAGCTATGAACAAAACGATCAGGGAAGCAAGCACTTATTTGACCGGCCTCTTGCCGCCAGATTCCCATTTTTACACCGTCGAGGACTTGTTAAGTCTTGGAATGCCCGATTTTATTGTCCGCCGAATCAAGATGGAAGTGTCCGACCGCTTGAACAAATCGCTGGACTTACCAACTTCTGAATGGCTCGACACAGAAAGGTCGATTGTAACAGCATCTTGGAACCAGTTTAAGGAATCGGTAAAAGACGAGGCTTATCTGCCGCGTAAATACGCCGCCGACATCATCGACAACGCTGTGATCGAGACAGTTGAGCTGATCATTGCACCTCGTCGAAGGGTGATAGAATGGCTTTTTGGACCGCTACAGGATGTCACCATAGGTGTGGTGCGTCAACGTTCGCATTACGTAACGGTAAACCGATATCTCACGGAGTCTTTAATACGCTACATGGAGCGCAAAGACCTCGATGTGATTACTAAACCAGCGGCTATTGAGGTTATTAAGACGGTAGATGACCGGTATGTATCGGGCTATACTCCGTTGAATTGGGCACAGCTCATCGACCCACTGTTCCAAATCACAAGTAACCGAGTCGACTCCGACCTGATCCACGACTTTTTTGTCGACAAAGAGCGCGACGATTTGGCATCGTTGTTTCCCGAGACACCTACACGAATTGAGCGGGTTCATCTTATTGAGCGTCTGAGTATTGGTAGGGTTACGCGAGAAGCGAGAAGCGAGAGCGAGACGCGAGAACAACAGCAACAGCAA
>CAZVRJ010000014.1:26408-50207 GCA_964629885.1 uncultured Chitinophagales bacterium
AGCAACAGCAAGGGCAGGAACTGGTGCATGCCGAGCCAAGAATCGTCGAGGTTGAGGAGGTCGAGATGACATTAGCCGAGACTATAGCCGATGAGTCGGCCACACCATTCATTCAGCAGCTAAGCCTGCACGAGGTCGAGACAGCAGACGAGCATCCGTCGGCATCTATCATTCCCATCTGGCAGCGTTATCTTAGCGATATTCCCGACGACGCAACAGATGATGATCCTGAGAGCGGATATGAACCCGACGACGTGGCGTCATTTGCCCAATCGTTTGCCGATCAAGAAGTTCAGTCATCACAATCGACAAGCTCGCTCCATTCAGTGGGATTGCAGCGTGCCAAACTGGTAGATTGGTTAAAAACGGACGAAAACTACTATATTGAAGAACTGTTCAACGGTAACGAAATGGCCTATTACAGAACCGTTGCCGACTTGGAATTATGCACAAATTGGGGTGAGGCGCAGCCTGTGTTAAAAGACTGGATTCGAGGGGCCGATGTCGCCCTTGAAAATGCTGACTTGGCACATTTGGTCGACCAACTTCAAATATATTTTACAACGAACGATAGTTGATATTCCTATATGCCGTCACCTAAAGTAGACCGACTGATCGAGCTCCGCAAAGAAGCCCTATTGGGTGGCGGTGAAACACGCATCAAGAAGCAGCACGATACTGGCAAGCTAACAGCCCGAGAGCGCATCGATATTCTGCTCGATAAGGGCAGTTTCGAGGAGATAGGCGCCTTTGTTCGTCACAGGGCTAAAGATTTCGGGTTGGAGAAGGAATCGTATTTGGGTGATGGTGTTACTACAGGGTTTGGAACAATCGATGGTCGACCTGTGTACGTGTTTAGTCAAGATTTTACGGTGTTTGGAGGCTCACTGTCAGAGACTCATGCCGAGAAGATCGTCAAGATCATGGATCTGGCCATGAAAAATGGAGTTCCGATAATTGGACTCAACGACTCGGGTGGAGCCCGCATCCAAGAAGGGGTTGCCTCACTGGGAGGTTACGCCGAAGTGTTCTGGCGTAACAGTATGGCATCGGGGGTGATCCCGCAGATTTCAGCCATCATGGGTCCATGTGCCGGTGGAGCCGTGTATAGCCCGGCTATCACCGACTTCACATTCATGGTGAAGGGCACCAGCTTCATGTTTGTTACGGGTCCGAACGTGGTCAAAACCGTGACCCACGAAGAGGTGACCTCCGAGGAGCTCGGTGGTGCCATGACCCACAGCACGAAATCGGGTGTGGCTCACAGGGCATGCGATCATGATGTAGATTGCCTCATGCAGATCCGCAAGCTTATGGGTTATCTGCCACAGAATTGTGAGGAAAAGACCCCACTTCATGCCGGATTAGATCCTGAGAGGTCGTTATCTGATGCGCTCGACAGCATCGTTCCCGACAACCCAAACAAGCCATACGACATCAAGGATGTGATCAAGGGTGTGATGGATGCCGGTTCCTTCTTCGAAATTCACCCAGATTATGCCGACAATATCGTTGTTGGATTTGCCCGTCTGAACGGCCGTAGTGTGGGCATTGTGGCCAACCAGCCCCTCTCGCTAGCAGGATGTCTTGATATTGACGCATCGATCAAAGCGGCGCGTTTCGTTCGGTTCTGCGATGCCTTCAACATCCCCCTAGTTGTGTTCGAAGATGTGCCGGGCTTCCTGCCAGGAACCGACCAAGAATGGGGTGGCATCATCAAGCATGGAGCTAAGCTGCTCTATGCCTTCTGCGAGGCCACGGTTCCCAAAGTGACCGTCATTACCCGCAAGGCGTACGGCGGTGCTTACGACGTTATGAACTCGAAGCACATCCGTGCCGACTACAATGTAGCTTGGCCTACAGCTGAAATCGCCGTGATGGGTGTGAAGGGTGCGGTAGAGATCATCTTCAAAAGAGAGATTGCAAAGGCCGACGACAGGGCAGCTCGTCAGGCAGAGCTCGAGGCCGATTATGAGCAAAAGTTTGCCAACCCGTATGGTGCAGCAGCGCGTGGCTACATCGACGAGGTGATTTTACCGAACGAGACCCGCAACAAGCTGATACGGGCCTTCGATATCATCCAGACAAAAGTGGATATGGTGCCGCGCAAGAAGCACGACAACCTCCCGCTCTGACCTATGGACCTATTTGGCGACACTGGCTCCGACCGGCCCGATCCGGTCTCCAGGTTCGCGCCGTTGGCGACACGCATGCGTCCAGCATCGCTTGAAGAGTATGCTGGACAGAAGCATGTGATCGGTGAGGGAATGTTGCTTCGTCGGATGATTGAGGAGCAGGTGATTGGCTCCGTGATATTCTATGGTCCACCGAGTTCGGGTAAAACCACGCTGGCACATGTCATTTCGAACGAGATCAATGCCAAGTTCCTAAACTTGAATGCCGTGCTCGATGGCGTGAAGGATCTCAAGCTCGTTGTGGAGCAAGCCAGAGCCGAGGCGCATACTTCAGGCAGAAGAACGCTGCTCTTTGTGGACGAAATCCACCGCTGGAACAAAGCCCAGCAAGATGCACTATTGCCACACTTGGAGTCTGGACTCTTGACGCTAATTGGCGCCACTACCGAGAACCCCTTTTATGCGTTGGTGGGTCCGCTGCTTTCGCGTTGCCAGCTTTTTGAGTTGCAACCCTATACGGTTGGCGATATCACAGATTTGATCAAGCGGTCTATCGATGATGCTGATAAGGGATTAGCCCGATTCAAGCCTGAGGTCGAAGTAGAAGCAATTCGTTATTTGGCCGAAATTGCCGGTGGTGACATCCGAAATGCCCTGAACGCGCTCGAAACGGCCGTGATGACCACTACACCGAACGATTCGGGCATTCGGCATGTAACTCTCGAACAGGTGAAGCAGGCCGTACCGAAACGAGTACTCAAATTCGATCGAACGGGCGATGAGCATTATCACTATGCATCCGCCTTCATCAAATCGATGCGCGGGTCAGATCCCGATGCCACGCTTTACTGGATGGCGGCTTTGGTGGAAAGTGGCGAAGACCCCAATTTTATATTTAGACGCATGCTCATCTTCTGTTCAGAGGATGTCGGACTGGCCGACCCGGGGGGCTCTTTGCTCATACAGTCGTTGAGCGAGTCATTCCGGAAGGTTGGAATGCCGGAAGGCTGGTATTTTTTATCGCACGGGGCTCTCTACTGCGCTTTGGCTCCCAAGAGCAACTCGGTTGGAGCTGTGTTTGAGGTGATCGAACACATCCGCAAGCATGGGGTTGGTTCTGTTCCCCCGCACCTGAAAGATATGACCGCCAACAAATTGGAGGCTCAATATCGAAAATCAGACAATCCATCGAAGGATTACAAATATCCGCACGAATTTCCGGGTAATTGGGTCGACCAACTGTACCTACCGGAGCCCCTACGAGGCACAAACTGGTACAGACCTGTCGATCAAGGACGGGAAAAATCGATGAACGATCGACTCAAGGCTATAAAAGGTGGTCAAAAAGGCACTAAAGACGAGTAAATCGGTGCGATAATCGTACGAGAGTCATAACTTAACCGTTTGAATTTCGTGTAACATGGGGGTATTTGCAGGATACCGTTGCACACTTATTAACTCGGGGTCAGTCACAGTCGAACGTGCAGAGAAATCGATTCAAATTACCGGATTTGTTACTCGTCGCCGTAGCCGTTATGGCTTTGGTGAGCTACTTTTGGCTTGTACCCACGGTACATCCCGATCGCTACATCAATCGCCGTATTGTTGAGACGAGGGCAGCTCAAATAGCAAGCGACTACATCGGGCGAAGTGGCTATACCACGGAGGGGCTTATACCTGTTGTTGAAGTCCACCGAGAGCCCAATGTGGTCAACGATCTTCAAGATGTGTACGGTCGAAATGCGTTTTCCGAGCGCATGTTGCCTGCGAAGTACAAGGCTTTGAAACCCTACTATTACCGCGTGAACTGGGTGCTGCCCACAACTGAGGAAGCTGTGGGCTTTGAAGACGGCAGTATGAATATATCGTTGAGTGGGCAAGGGACTGTAATTGATGGTAGCAACCAAGTCAAATTTGCCGTTGTGATGACCACCGATGGGTCTGTGCTATCGCTTCAGATCAACGATTTATTGCCTATCCCCGTAAAGCCGGCGCTTCGTTATTTGCGGTCTGACGGATCTACCCCGGGATGGACCCATCAGATTCCGGCCGGAGTGCCCGACTCAATGTTGATTCGCAATATGGGGTTCAACTTAGCGACATTCAGAAATGTGGATCCAGAAGATTCCCGCGTCCCCAATACGCCAGGGCCTGAGTGGGTTGTTGCTCAAGGACTCAACTATGACCTTAACCGGGCTGAAGTACTCCGTCTCGCCGACTACCATTTGCGTCGAACTATTTGGACTGACAAGTCACTAAAAGTAGATACGGTTATGTCGGTCACGAACTCGCTGGCAAGGGTGCGGTATTCCATGCAAGATACGCTGCATCACTGGTCGGTTAATATAGATGTGACCGTGCATCCATTTGGGGCCCTGCAAGAGTTGGGCGTCTCCATGAAGCATTCTGAATCGGAGCAACATCTGGCTGAGAACGAAGTGATGGAACTTGTTACCGTTGTGTCGTTTGCCATATTGTTGTTGAGCCTCCTAATTGTGATGATCAGGCGTCTTGATGCTCGGCTCATTGACCTTAAGTTTGCGCTTACCGATGCCATTTTGGCGGGGCTTTTTGCCGATGCCATGATATTGTTACGCTTTCTTTATAGCAGTCAGTACATCCCAGGCGGATTCTCAGGCAATTTGTTGTCGATAATCCCCACACTCATTGCCGTAGGTGCCGGAGCTGCGCTCCTTACGTTCGTGATATCAGGCTCGGGGGAGTCGTTGGCGCGTACATCAGGATTCGATCAGTTAAAGACACTTGATCTGCTGAAACGTGGCTTTTTCTTTAACAGAGCTGTTGGTATGGCGCTTATTCGCGGTGTGGCGGCCGGTGTGATTATGGCTGGTTTCGCTGTTTTACCGATGACCTTGTTTCCAAATCTGCACCTGCACTTCACGACGAGCGACCCTGTATTTAATGTGCATGCCTCTACATGGCCCGCATTGGAGATCATTGCAAAATCCGGATTCTTCAGCCTCGTTTACGGGTACTTGGTGTTGTTGGGCTTGGGCGGATTTGCATGGATTGTTAAGCCTAAATGGCCGTTTGTTTATGTCGTTGTAGCGATTGGCGGCGTGCTTTTGGGTATACTTCCTATGGATATCGATCCACTGTGGGGTGACATATTCATCGGCTTGGCCACCATGGCGATCTTGCTCACCCTCTATAGATTGTATGGGTTTGCAACAGTTCTGATAGGGTTGTTCGTCTACTACATTATGTGGGATGGCATGTCAGGTTGGATGCTGCACAATTCGCCCGACATGGGCATGTCGATGATTCTCGGTGCAGTGGTATTGGCCATGTTTGCATTTGGAATCACAGCTGTTGCCACAGGACAAGAGCTGGAAGAAATACCCGAGTACATTCCATCGTATGTAGCTGAGCTTTCGAGTCGTGAGCGTATGGAACGCGAGCTCGAAATTGCCCGCAATGTTCAGCTGAATTTTCTGCCGACCTCGACGCCCGAGATACTTCAATACGACATTGCTGCCCATTGTCGACCTGCATTTGACACGGGTGGCGATTTCTACGATTACATACCGCTCGACGATGGAAAGATGGCGGTCATTGTCGGTGATGTTAGTGGCAAGGGCATTCAAGCTGCCTTTTATATGACGCTTATCAAGGGGTTTGTGCAGAGTCTAAGCGAACGCATCGAGGATCCAGCTAGTATTCTGTGCGAAATCAACCGATTGTTTGTGAGAAATGCAGAAAGAGGCATATTCGTGACCATGTTGTATGGAATCCTAGATCCTTCGACAGGCGAGTTCACCTTTGCCCGTGCGGGCCACAATCCACTTATCTTCAAGCCCTCGAAAGATGCCAATCCGAGGCATATTCCATCGCCCGGTTTGGCCGTCGGCCTTGTAGGTGACGATCGGTTTCATGCGCATATACGCACGACCAAAATCATCATCCCAGAAGATGGCTTTATCTGCCTTTATACCGATGGCATTACCGAAGCCATGAACCTCAAGCGTGAATTGTATGGCGACCACAGGCTTCTTGGTCAGCTCAGGGAGATACAGAACGACTCATCCACATCGATTTTGGCAGCCATTGACTCGGATGTATCCAAATTTGTGGGTCGCGCTCCGCAACACGACGATATGACATTGATGGTAATCCGTCGCGCAGGTGTGTTTCCAATCACGTATGTTGGATGATGGAATTTTTGATCTTGCTTGTGCTTGGTTTTCTCGCCGGGATCCTCTCGGGTCTGCTGGGAATCGGTGGAGGCATCATCTTTACGCCGGTCATGTTCTACCTCTTCCAGTTCTATGGGGTGGACGAACCGGTGAAGTGGACGATCGGAACATCGCTCTTCTGTAGTTTTACCTCGGCATTGAGCAGTGTGGTTCCCCAGTTGTACAAGTTCAGGCTGTTCATGCGCGAGGCGTTATGGCTGTCTCTTTTTGGGGTGCTAGGCACCTGGGTGGCACAGCAGATCGTCAATTCGGGTTATTACGACCGTGGACCCTTCGCCGTGCTTTTCAGTTTGGTGCTGTTTTACACAGCGTGGCGTTTCTTTGCCGACAACAAGAGCAGTATCGAGCAAAAGCGCCTCCATAAGCCTAAGTATTTGGGAGTTGGCGATCATGCGTTGGTCGGTGGTTCGGCTGGTTTAGTGTCGAGCCTCGTTGGCATTGGCGGTGGCATCGTGGTGGTGCCCTTCATGACCTTAATGTACCATCAGCACATGCGCAAAGTCACCGCCATGTCGTCGGTCGTGGTAGTACTGCTCGCTTTGGCCGGTTGGTTCCAGCTGGCGTTATTAGATGCCGGAAATGGGATTTCTGAATACTCGATTGGCTATGTCGACATCGGTGCCGCGCTGCCCTTGGTTATCGGAAGTTTTGCCGGCGCCCTGTTTGGGTTGCGCATCGCGGTACACGTTAACAGGAAGCGGCTGCAGCAGATATTCGGTGTGCTCGCGATTCTGCTCGGGCTTAAGCTCTGGTGGGATTTTTTGATTCCATAAAAAACCCGGCTCCATCCGAAGATGAAGCCGGGCCCATAAGCAATACTACTAGAAACGTAACTCGAATTAGTCCATCACCTTACGAAGGAAGGCAGGTTGGTCTGAGTTCGATTTGTCGATGCGCTCCTCGCGGTTGTTGAGGAGGATGTTGCGGGTTGGACGCGCGTTGTCGGTGCCAGTCATCGACTGAGCTTGCGACTCCGTTTTCGGCTCTTCCTCTTTGCGCATCACCAAGGTTTCGCGGCGATGGATGGCTGGCGAATCTAAGTTGCGAAGGTTGGTCTCACCTTTGTAACGCAAGGTGGATGCAAACGGATTGTTGCTGCCACCTTCACGCTGTGGACGATCGCCGGCGCGAGGAATCTGTGGAGTGCTCACAGCCTGAGGAGCCGTTGCTGCTGTCTCTGTTGCCGAAGCTTCACGCGTTTCGTAGGTGGCTGCTGTGCGTTGCTGCACGGGTGCATCAGGTATGGAGAAACCAGGGACTCGTGGACCCACTGCTGCCGCATGCAGCTTGCCTTGGCGCTTGTCCAGCGAAACATCAAAACCAGTCGCAATGACTGTGATGCGCATTTCGTCGCCATAGGTCTCGTCGAGGACGGTACCTAAGATGATCTCTGCCTCGTCGCCGGCTTCCTGCTGGATGATCTTTGTGGCAGTGGTCGTCTCGCGCATCTTGAGATTGGAACCTGCCGATATATTAACCAGCACGTTGCGTGCACCACGGATGCTCACATCGTCGAGCAAGGGCGAATTGAGGGCTTCACGAGCTGCAATCTCGGCGCGATCTGGGCCCTTGGCCACGGCCGAGCCCATGATGGCGGCGCCACCGTCTTGCATGGTAGTACGTACGTCAGCAAAGTCGAGGTTAATCAATCCCGGATTCAAAATCAGATCGGAAATACCGCGGGTCGCATTATACAATACTTCATTAGCCTTGTCGAACGCATCCATGAGGGTTGTGTCCTCATCTGAAATAGCGAGAAGCTTCTCGTTCGGGATAACGATTACCGTATCGCAGGCTTTTTCCATTTCTTTGATGCCTTCGAGCGCATACTTCATGCGGATGCGTCCTTCGCAGGCAAAAGGTGTCGTTACCACCGCTACAGTCAAGATGCCTTTACGCTTGGCAATGCTTGCAACGATGGGTGCACCACCGGTGCCTGTTCCACCGCCCATGCCAGCGGTGACGAACACCATATCGGCGCCTTCAATTTTCTCTTCAATTTCGTGGCGGTTTTCCTCGACGGCTTCGCGGCCGATCTCAGGACGTGCGCCTGCACCCAAGCCGTTCGTGAGTGCCGAACCAACCTGGATGAGTGTATCGGCTTTGTTCATCTTCAACGCCTGGGCGTCGGTGTTCAAAGCGAGGTACTCGACGTTGGTCAGACCTTTGGAAATCATGTTGTTGATGGCGTTGCCACCGCCTCCTCCAACACCGATCACCCGGATTTTTGCTATCTCCTGGCTTTGTGCATCGAAGGCAAAGCTGGATTTGTGTGAGTTGTGCATAGTATGCTCCTGTTGATTGCTTATGGTTTGTCTTGCTTCTTCCTAAAATTCCTTGAACCAGCCCTTCATGCGATCTCCGATGCGACCCATCATTTGACCCATTCCGGCTGCTTTCTGATCCTTCACATCGACGGTCTCAAGTTGTGGACGCTGTGTAAGCGCGTGCATGACTAGACCGACGGATGTGGCATAAATTGGGCTTTTGACCTCGTTGACGAGACCACCTTTGATGCGATACGGATAGCCGATTTTCGCATCCATGCCAAAAACTTCTTGAGCAAGTTCGGAGAGCCCGTGTACCAAGGCTCCACCGCCGCTGAAAACAACGCCAGCGCTCAGTTTGTCGGCATACTTGCTGCGTTTAATTTCATAGGCAACGATTTCTAGGATCTCTTCCATCCGAGCCTGAATAATCTGTGCCAAAATGCTCTTTTTAATTTCCTTCGGTTGGCGCCCAGCAATGCCCGGCACAACGATGATTTCCTCTTTCTCAACCATTGCCATGTACGCGAGGCCATGCTCGTGCTTGAGCTTGATGGCCTGCTCTTCGAGCACACCCAGACCGATGCGAATATCGTCGGTCACCTTTTGGCCGGCAATGGCGATTACGGCTGTATGGCGAATCGTGTTGTCGTGGAAGATGGCTATGTCGGTTGTGCCACCGCCAATATCAACCAGAATCACACCCGCCTCTTTCTCTTCGTCGTCGAGTACGGCATACGACGATGCCAATGGCTCAAGGATGATATCGGCCACCTGATAACCGGCCTTCTCGACGCAGCGATACAGGTTCTTGGCTGCCGACACGAGTCCTGTTACAATGTGGACTTCCGCCTCCATGCGCATGCCGCTCATTCCGATCGGATCGTTGATGCCATCTTGGCCGTCGACGATAAACTCCTGCGGTATCACATGCAGGATCTGTTGATCGGTCGGCAGCATGATGCGCTGGCAATCTTCAATGAGGCGCTCTACATCTTGCGGTGTTATTTCGTTGTCGCGGTTGGTGATGGTGATCACACCCTTGCTACGTAAGCTTCGGATGTGGTCGCCGGCAATACCCACGTTCACGGAGCGCACGTCGACGCCCGATGCGTGCTCGGCTTGCTCAATGGCGCTTCTGATTGCGTTTACGGTTTTGTCGATGTTAACAACGACCCCGCGATTTAACCCGTCGCTTGGGGCCTTGCCCAAACCTAGGATGTTCACCTGGTTGTCGTCGTTCATCGATGCCACTACGGCGCAAACCTTCGTGGTACCGATGTCTAAGCCTACTACTATGCGTTCTTCCATATCAGCGATCCAGATTGCAGGGTTGATGTTTGATTTAATTTCAAAAAACGGTTCATGATGGACTTCTCTCCGTCACGATCTGACCCCGATAGCGGAAGTCGATGCGAGTGAAGGGTTCGAGTCCGGCTTTCGGTACAACTTGGGCATAAAAAGCCTGCCAAGAGCGAAGCTTGGTTTCGTAGTCGTCCGTGCCAAAAATGAGTCGGGTGCCATAGTCGCCGGTGGCGGCCACAATGCCAGTGCCAGGTTCCCAGGCCACATCCGATATGGTGATTTTTGCCATATCGTTGCGGTCGAGCATCTCCAGAAACTGACCCATCGCCCGAAATGCTGGCGTGGTGAGCGTATCGCGTCCAACAGGAAGCGACAGTCCGTATAAAAGGGGCACTTCAACGGCTTTGCCGTCTACGACTGGCAATACAACGCCGTCGCGGTCGACATACCTCACAAGGTTGCCTTGCTTGATGAGGCCAATCGGGCGACGCTCCACCACACGAATGAGGATGGTGGATGGCGGAATCGGCACCAGCTCGGCCTCGCGCACATAGGGGAGGCGCTCAACCTGGCGGATGATGGCGATGTAATTCAGGCTGTCGGCGGGGGTGCCGCTTGCGATGGCTGCCTGCGATATGATGGTCGACTCGTCGGTAAAATAGTTCTGGCTCACCTGCACGCGGTTGATGTCAGTCATTCGGCTGGAATACCATCCCCACACTGTGATGGCTGCACCTGCGATCAGCACAAGAACGAGATATCTCAACCGGAAACCACGCGATGGCGCTGCAGGTGTGGATTCACTGTCGTCGGTGCGGTTCCTGCGTGTCGCATTCGAGCCTGGTGTAGGCACCGCATCGGGTTCGACGCGTTTGCGCCGTGGCGCAGGAGCCGGTCTTACCGATGGATCCGGTAAGTTCTCAAACAGATCGATTTGCTTTAACCTTGGATCAGCCATAGAAGCCCTCCCCAAGTAGTTTGACCTCAAGTTCGAGCTCGACACCGTGGTCATGACGAACACGGCCGCGCACCAGCTCGATGAGGCTCATCAAATCGCGAGCGGTGGCATTGCCATCGTTCACCAAAAAATTGGCGTGCTTCTCCGATACGACGGCGTCGCCAACGCGGGTACCTTTCAGTCCCGACGCTTCGATGAGCCTGCCAGCATAATCACCCTGCGGATTCTTGAAGATGCTTCCGGCATTTGGTCGATCGAGCGGCTGACTATCCTTGCGCTTAGCCAATAGTACCTTGCGACGCTCTTTTGCCGCTTCAACATCCCCGCGATCAAACTTGAACCCCACTTCAAGGATGATGTCTTTCGTCAGATCTGTTCCCCTGTAGGTATAGAAAATCTGATCGCGATTCAAGGTCACGGCCTCACCGCTCCTAATCAGCTCCACGTCGGTAACAAATTCAAAGATTTCGGTGCCGTAGGCCCCGGCGTTCATGATGATGGCGCCACCCAGCGATCCAGGAATGCCTCCTAGACCCTCCATGCCAGTGAATCCTTCTTTGAGCAGATCCATCACAAATTTCGGAACATTCACACCAGCGCCTGCACGAACGGTGTCGCCATCGACTGTCATGTAATCGAGCGTTTTGTGGATGGCAATCACAGCGCCACGAATGCCATCGTCTCCTACGAGCACGTTCGATCCACTTCCGAGGATGGTGTACGGCATTCCCTCTTCCAAGCAGTATTGCACGGCGTGGATCACATCCTCTTTCGATGCCGGAACCAGAAACAGATCGGCCGGACCGCCTATCTTCAGCCACGTATGGCTCGACAGGGGTTCGTCGATCAGAACCTTGCCCGAAAACATGCTATGGAGACGTGTGAGATCCATCAGTTGTTATGCGGTCCCTTCCCTTGTTGCAAATCGTTGAGGTATGCTTCACCGAGTCGGTAGATGTCGCCGGCTCCCATGGTAATGACCACATCGCCCGGTCTGGCGATATCGTGCAATTTCGCGGGCACATCTTTCTTATCGGGCACGTAGATCACGTGCTGGTGACCAAAGTCGGACGCGGTGTCGGCAATCAGTTTGCCCGAGATGCCCTCGATGGGCTGCTCCCGCGCCGGATACACATCGGTCACTACCATGACATCGGCATCGAAGAACGAGCTGCCAAACTCGTTGTACAAATCGCGAGTTCGCGAATAAAGGTGCGGCTGGAAAACGGCGATGATGCGGCTGTCTTTCCACCCTGCGCGTGCCGCCTGTAAAGTTGCCTGCACCTCGGTAGGGTGATGGGCGTAGTCGTCGATAACGACCACATCTTGAGCGGTGCCTTTAATTTGGAAGCGACGAATCACACCCGAGAAACGGGATATCCCTTTTGCGATATCAGCAAACGGCATCTTCAATTCCAAACCAATCCCAATTGCCCCAAGGGCATTGCGTACGTTGTGCTCACCCGGAACCTGTAGGGTAACTTCCCCAAGGTCTTCACGATTTAGCTGCACATGGAATCGGCTGCTCATGCCGTCGGTCACAATGTCGGTTGCGCGAAGCTGAGCTTGCGGGGTCAACCCATAAGTGAGCGTACGGCGCGTTATCTTCGGCAGGATGTTGCGCACCATTGGGTCGTCGAGACACACGACCAAAGCACCGTAGAATGGTACTTTGCTCGCAAACTCAACAAAAGCGGCCTTGATGTCGTCAAGGTCGGCATAAATATCGAGGTGGTCGGTATCGATGTTGGTAATTACAACCAGCGATGGACTCAACTTCAAAAATGTGCGGTCGTACTCGTCGGCCTCCACGATCATGATGTCGCCCTTGCCGACCACGGCGTTGGTCTGATCGAAGCTGTGTACACGTCCACCTACCATAATGGTCGGATCAAAACCACCCTGCATCACAACCATTCCGGTAATGGTTGTTGTCGTGGTCTTACCATGGGTTCCAGCAATGGCGATGCCGTATTTCATGCGCATCAGCTCGGCGAGCATTTCGGAGCGCTTGATCACCGGAATCTTGCGTGCCATTGCCTCACGTGTTTCGACATTATCTTCGGCATGCACAGCGCTCGTGTATACAACGACGTCGGCACCTTCAATGTTCGTTGCGAGATGGCCCTTGAAGATCGTGGCACCTAGTCTCGATAACCGCTCGGTGGTCTCTCCTAAGCTTTCGTCGCTACCCGATATCGTGAACCCCTGGTGCAGCAGGATTTCGGCCATTCCGCTCATTCCAATGCCTCCAATGCCCACAAAGTGCAGGTGTCGTACGCGGCCGAACAGAGGTTGAAGCTGGATGGAGGTCATGAAAGGTATTTGTTGTCTAGTCGATTGTAAATGTCGTTTGCGATGTCGATGGCGGCATTGGGTGCTGCGAGGGCACGTAGGGAATTGGACATCTTCGCCAAGGTGTCGCTGTCGGATATGAGGCCCTTTACGACCGATGCCAACTTGCTAGATGCATCGTTGTCGGCGAGCACCACGGCGGCACCCGATTCTGCCATTGCCTTGGCATTCATGGTCTGGTGATCGCCAGCCACATGAGGGGACGGAATAAGCACGCAGGGCTTGCCTGTGAGCATCAGCTCGGCACAGGAGCTTGCCCCGGCCCGACTCACAACTACATCGGCGGCAGCGTAGGCGGCGGGCATGTCGTAGATGAAATCCGTCAATATCAGATGTGGGTACTTCGTGGCGGGTATCTGCTCCTTCAAAGCCGTGACGTACTTGGTTCCGGCCTGCCAAAAAATCTGGATACCCATTTCGTCGTGGAGCACGTCCAAATTTGCAACCATCGCTTCGTTGATGCTCTTGGCACCACCGCTGCCTCCAAGTACCAAAAGAGTCTTTCGCGAAGGATCCAAACCAAGTCTGCTAATCGCGGCATCTTTGTCGACCGACATGAGGGTCTTTCGCGTAGGATTGCCGACCAATTTTGTCTTACCCTGTGGCAGCCACTTGTCAGCTTGGGTAAACGCCGTGTATATGACCTCAGCTTTGCCAGCAAGCATGCGGTTAGTGACTCCGGGAAAGCTGTTCTGTTCCTGAATCACCGTTGGGATTCCCTTTTTCTCGGCCACCCATCCCGCAGGGCCCGCAACATAACCGCCACACGAAACAAACAGATGGGGTTTGATGTCGCCCACGATGCGAAAGCTCTGAATGATGCTCGTGATCAACTTGAACGGGAAAAGCAGATTCTGCAATGTGATGCGGCGGTGGAATCCGCTTATCCAGATATTTCGGATGGGGTACCCTGCCGATGGAACCGCATGCCACTCAATTTTGTCTTTCGTGCCGACGAAGGTAATCTGGGTAGATGGACGCACCTCACGGAGTGCATCGGCGATGGCGATGGCAGGGTAGACGTGACCACCGGTTCCACCGGCAGCGATCATGATGCGGTAGGCCATGTCAGTTGTCATCACTGACCTCCTTCCCGCTCGAGCGACGCTTGCGTGAGATATTCAACAGAATGCCGGCCATCGCGCCCGCCGACACCATCGAGGTACCGCCATAGCTCACAAATGGCATGGGTAAACCTGTTACGGGGAAGAGTCCGACTGCAACCGCAGCATTGACGAATGCGTACGACGTGATGCCCAATGTGCAGGCCACTGCGAGCAGCCTGCCGCGGTAATCGGGGCTGAGTCGCGCAATGAACATCATGCCTCGCACAAATATGAAGACGTAAATACCAAGCACAAGAATTGCCCCCACCAGCCCGTATTCTTCCGTAATGATGGCATAAATAAAATCGTTATATGGGGCGGGGAGGAAGTCGCGCTGGCTACTCTTGCCTATGCCGACCCCGAAAACCTCACCTCTGGCAATCGCTATGTGGGCCTGCTGCGCCTGATACCCGTTGTCGAGCGCGAAATCATCACTCTTTATGTGCACAATTTGATCCACATAATCGTTTATGCGGCTTTGGCGCTCGGCCGATGCCGACAACAAGATCCAGCCACCCAGTATTCCGATTACTACCAATCCCGCTAAATGGGTGACGTTTATTCTACCCACAAACATCACGGCAAGACTTATAACGAATAGAACGGCTGCACTTGAGAAATCTTCGATTCCGATCAGTGCGCAGGTAATGACGACCCAAAATAAGATGGGAACAAAGCTGCGCGTGAAATCTTTGATGTATTCCTTTTTGGTGTCGATCATCACCACCAAATAGAGCAGCAATGCCGTCGACGCAATGGTCGATGGCTGAAACGATATGCCGCCAAGGCTTAGCGAACGGCGTGCACCGAAGGTCTGAGTACCGTATAAGGTGACTACAATCAAGAAAATCCAGCTCAGAATCAGGGCTACTTTGCTGAATTTGAGCAGAATCTTATAAGGGATTTTCGATACGATGAGCATGATCAACACGGCAATCCCCATTTTGAACATGTGTCCGAGCATGAGGCTGCTGGCGGTCGTGCCCTTGGTTTCTGCAAAGAAAGCGATCGAAGAATAGACGGCCAACAAACCTACCACCATAAGCGCCACAATACTGCCCAACAGCATGCGGTCGCTGCCGTATTTGGCTGTATCAAGTTCCTCCTGGCTGGTAGCCAGAATGAACGGGTTGCGGTTATGGGTGGTGGTGAATATCATGGTTAGAGGTTGTGTACAGCCTTTTTGAATTCGCGTCCACGGTGCTCGTAGTTTTCGAACATGTCGAATGAGGCGCATGCCGGACTTAAAAGCACAACCTCGCCACGGCGGGCCGATTTCCTAGCCTGACGCACTGCATCCTGCATGGATTCTGCCTCTATCAAGTTGATAACAACGCCGCCAAGCTGCTCGCGGATGGCATCGCGTCCCTCGCCTATCGACACGATGGTGTGCACTTTATCTTTTACTTGTCCAAACAGTTCCGCATAGTCGTTGCCTTTGTCGCGACCACCCATGATCAACACCATCGGGGTATGGATGCTGTCGAGAGCGTACCAGACGGCATTCACGTTAGTTGCCTTGCTGTCGTTCACATAGCGCACACCGTCGAGCACGCGTACTAACTCGAGGCGGTGTTCCACTCCCTCGAACTGGCGGAGGCTCTCGCGGATCGTTTCGTTGGAAATTTCATTGGCACGGGCCGCTAATGCCGCCGCCATGCTGTTGTGCAGGTTATGGCGGCCTTTAAGGCTGATCTCGTCTATTGACATAAGGGCTTCGGTTTTACCGTTCAAAGTGAGCATGAGCATACCATCGCGGACCCAGGCACCCTGTGCCACTGCGGTCTCAGAGGAGAACGTCCATACAATCGGACCGTCCGGTTTCGTGAATTCAGAGATGTGGGCGCGAATAATGGGGTCGTCGGCCCAATAAATCAGGATGTCGTCGGGTTGCTGATTTTCGAACATTCGGAACTTGGAGGCGATGTAGTTCTCGAATTTGTACTGATACCGATTCAAGTGGTCGGGCGTAATATTGAGCAGCAATGCCACGTTAGGCCTGAACATATCGATATGATCGAGTTGGAAGCTGCTCACTTCGAGGATTACGTCGGTCCACGACGGTACGCCGTTGTGTATATGCTCGCTCAGTGCCGTGCCGATGTTGCCGGCCGTAACATGCGTGCGTCCCGCCCGCTTCCAGATGTCGTCGATCCAGGTCGTGGTGGTCGTCTTGCCATTGCTGCCAGTAACCGCTGTGATGCGGCCGTCCATATATTGGCAGGACCACTCCAACTCGCTCCAAACGGGGATGCCACGGTTCAAAAAATCGAGTACGATCGGTACGTCGCTCGGAACACCTGGGCTGATGACCACCATATCGGCCTCTTTTGCTCGGTCGGTGTGGCCCCTCTCCTCATACGGGATTCCGGCTGCCTCCAGACGCTCACGTGCCGTAGCCGCCATCTCGCCGTACTCGGTTACAAAGACATTCGCCTTCCTGTCGGCGAGCATCAATGCTGCGCCAATGCCGCTGCGGGCAGCGCCGATAACAGTAATAGACTTGTTACGAACGTCAATCATCTGAGCTTGAGCGTTATGATGGTGAAAATGGTGAGCAACACGGCGATGATCCAAAAGCGAACTACAATCTTCGGTTCTGGCCAGCCCTTCTTCTCAAAATGATGATGGATGGGTGCCATCAGGAACAGCCTCCTGCCTTCGCCGTGACGCATACGCGTGTACTTAAACCACATTGTCTGAAGAATCACCGAAAGCGTCTCCATGAAAAAGATGCCCCCGAGAATCGGCAACAATAGCTCTTTGTGAACCATGATGGCCACCGCGCCAATGGCGCCCCCAAGTGCAAGCGATCCAGTGTCGCCCATGAAAACCTGGGCCGGATACGTATTGTACCATAAGAAGCCAAGGCAGGCACCCACCATGGCGGAGCAGAAAATGGTGAGCTCGGCCGCACCTGGCAAATAGAGGATGTCCAAGAAATTGGAGAAGTCGGTCCTGCCTGAGACATAGCTCAAAATACCCAAAGCCACACCGGCGATGGCACTTGTTCCCGTTGCAAGACCGTCGAGCCCGTCGGTCAGATTAACAGCGTTACTGACGGCAGTAATAATGAAAATGACCAATGGAATGTATAGTACCCAGCCTAACTCAGGACCAAATATGGCATAGTCGATGTTGATGTCCTTCACAAAAGGAAGGGTGCTCAACGTGCGGTAAGGCTCAAATTCAGGTGTGAAATAGAGAACCAAACCTAAAATCAGTCCAACAGTAATTTGTCCGGCCAACTTAAAACGACCCAACAAACCACGCTTGTCTTTCTTGATGATCTTGATGTAGTCGTCCACAAATCCTACTACACCCAATGCAAACATCACAAATATGATCAACAGCGCATATGTGTTGCTAAGTCGGATCCATAAAATGGTTGGAATCAGCGTCGCCAAAATGATGATGAGTCCACCCATGCTTGGCGTACCTGCCTTGGCTTTATGGTGGTCGAGACCGACATCCTCACGGATGGTCTCTTTGAGCTGCATATTGGAAAGCCAATTGATGATTCGCTTGCCGAAAATGATGCTGATTACCAACGCAAAGAGAGCCGCAAACGCTGCACGTACCGTGATGTACGCGAAGGCGCCGAAACCGGGCGGTTGATACCATTGCTCGAGCAGATCTAGGAAGTAGTATAACATCAGACAACCTCCTGGCCATGAATGTTTGGGCTGAGTGCCTCTACGGCAATCAAGCGATCATCCATTGGGTAGCGCACACCCTTAATCTCTTGGTACGTTTCGTGGCCTTTTCCGGCTATCAACACAATGTCGTCGGGTCCTGCCATGCGCACCGCTGCCATTATGGCCATCGGACGGTCGGCTTCTCGATACAGGTTTACGTTGGCGTCAATGCCGAGCAGGATGTCGTCGATGATGGCATCTGGCTCCTCAAAACGGGGATTGTCGCTGGTCACGTACACCCAATCGGCGTATTTGGACGCAATCGCACCCATCTTGGGACGTTTCGACTTGTCGCGATTGCCACCGCAACCGAAAACCACGATCACATTACCCGATCCACGCAAGCTGTTTACCGTTTTGAGCACGTTCTCGAGTGCGTCGGGTGTGTGGGCGTAATCGACAAAGACGGTTGGACTTCCAATTGGACCCGACACACGTTCGAGCCTGCCCGCGGCACCGGTTGCAGAACTAAGTGCAGCGGCCGCATTTGCCGGCGAACATCCGGCGGCAATGCATGCCAACCAAGCAGTAGCAACATTGTAGGCGTTGAAATCGCCCGACAAGGGAGACTGGATAATAGTGCCTTCCATGTCGAGCAGTATGCCAGTTGACCCGTTCTCGATAATGTGATTACCGGAACCACTCTTAAACGAATAATTCCATCGCTGGGCTGTAGTACTACCAACAACAGATTCGCAATTTGGGTCGTCGATGTTTACTATCGCAACTGCATCGGGTGATAGTTGAGCAAAGAGCTTTGCCTTCGATTTGGCATACGATTCCATGTCGCCATGGTAATCGAGATGATCTTGGGTCAAATTGGTGAAGCAAGCAACATGGAAACGGAGTCCATCGGTACGGTGTTGGTCGAGGGCATGCGAAGATACCTCCATCACTACATGCGAACATCCAGCTTCGGCCATGGCCGAAAGGTCTATCGCCAATTCGATGGGTCCAGGTGTGGTTAATTTGCTATCGAGTACTCTTTCACCGATGCGCTTCTCAACGGTGCCAATCAATCCACATTGATGACCGAGGGTCTGCAATACCTGATACACCAAAGTCGACACGGTCGTCTTTCCGTTGGTGCCAGTAATGCCGATAAGGGTCATGCGCTTTTCAGGGTGACCCCGTTCTGCAAGTGCCAACATGCCGGCAAGTGAACGCGTATCTGAAACTTTGATAGAAAAGATTCCGATATGCTCGACAATTGTTTCGGCGATGATGACGAAAGCGCCCGCTGCGATTGCAGCTTTGATAAAATCATGGCCGTCCATAGACGGACCGCGCACAGCGACGAACACATCGCCTAGACTTACTAAACGGGAATCGACACAAATGCTTCCGATAGCGGCAGGCAAAACGCCAAGCGTTTCAATTGGGCGACAGATATCCAGCACTTCTTGCATGGTGAGATCGCTCATTGGCTGCCTCCTGCAAGTAAAATGGTACTCTGATTGCCTCTTAGTGTCACAGAAGTGCCCTTTGTGACCGTTGTGCCCGCTTTCGGGTTTTGCTCGGATACCTTGCCGTAGCCCGACAAGTCTGCCTTCAGACCAAGCTCTTGGGTCATGAAGTATGCGCGGCGCATGCTCATGCCCGTCAATTCTGGCATACTGAACGTGTTCGACTCGCTAGCACGAGGTGAATCCACAATCGATAATTTGATGATGTCGCCAGCCGACAGTGGTTGGCCCGGCGCTGGATTTTGGCGTGCCACAAGGTCGCCATTGCCTTCAGATTCGTACGCTAGGCCTTGGGCTGACAGCAGACGTGTGGCCTCCTCGCGCGATAATCCCGATACCTTCGGCACAACGGCAACGAACGGGCGTCCAGCTTCGTCGGCCTTAACGCGGTGCTGAAGCTCTTCGTCGAGACCAAGAAGGCGGTTTGCAATATTGCGGAATATCGGTGCTGCAACTTCACTTCCATAGATGTTGGTGCGCGGTTCGTCGAGCACCACAATGGTGACATACCGGGGGCTGCGCGAAGGATAGAAACCCACAAAACTGGAGCGATAGCGCGATTGGTAGCTACCGTCGGCGTATTTTTGTGCTGTACCTGTCTTACCAGCAACGCTCATACCAGTGACAGCTGCATTTCGTCCGGTGCCTTCGTTGCTAACAGCATACTCAAAGATGGGGAGCAGCGATTGCAAAGTGCTTGGATTGCATATTTCACGGATGGTGGTCACGCGGTGACGGGAAACATCGTTAAATCGCTCGTTCGTGACGCGCTCAACCACATAAGGGCGAACCAACTTACCGCCGTTGGCGAATGCTGCGTAGGCCGTGGCAATCTGGAGCGGTGTGACTTGGATTTCATAGCCGACCGACATCCAAGGCAATGTGACCTTGCTCCAGTCGAACGGTTTGCGAAGGCGGCCGGCTTCCTCGCCAGGGAGGTCAATCTCCGTTGCGGTGCCAAATCCAAGATTGCGCACATACTGGTAGAATACATCTGGCTTCAGACGCATGGCAATCTCCGAGATGGCCACATTCGACGATTTGGCGATTACCTCTTCGAACGTAAGGGTGCCCAGTGGATCGTGATCGCGCATCCACTGACCGAAAATCAATTTTTGTCCGTCGGATGGGGTGTAAAAACGCTCGCCGTCGCGAATGACACCCATCTCGGTGGCGGCGATGGCTGTGACCAGCTTGAATGTCGAGCCTGGCTCGATCATGTCGGAGATGGCGAAGTTCCGGCGGTTTTCGTTCGGTTGACCTGGATTGTTTGGGTCGTAGGTTGGATAGTTCGCCATTGCCTTGATGGCACCGGTCCAAGGATCCATCACAATGGCAGTACCGTAGTCGGCATTGGCTGAAATAACACCGTTGGCAAGCTCCTCCTCAACCACGGCCTGAATGTTCACGTCGATCGTAGTGACCAGGCTGTTACCGTTGATGGGGCGCTTCTTCGGTGCACCGACATAAGCCTTTATTCTACCCGTGCGATCGCGTCGTACCTGCTGGGATCCATCCTCACCCTTTAGTACGTTATTGTACGAAGCCTCGAGACCCATCATGCCATCGACGTTCAAATTTACGTAACCAAGCATGTGCGCTGCCAAACTGCCGTAGTTGAAGCGACGGCGATATTGTTCTTCTAGGATGATGCCTCTAATGTTGAGCGCTGTGAGAGCCTCATAGGCATCTACGCCAAGTCCTTTTTCGAGGACGATGTAGCGCGATCCTGGTGGAGCCTCCTGGATGCGGCGCATGTATTGATCGGCATCCTTGCCGGCTGTGCGAGCTAAGGCGTTCGTGATGGCCCTAAGGCGATCGCGGGTCATGCCCGACACAAGTGGATCGACCGCAACGGTGTACGCTACCGAGCTTGTAGCTAAAATTTTACCGTTTGCATCGAGGATGTCGCCGCGCAATGCCGGGATCGTTATAAAATCTTCGGCCTGTTCGCGCCACAAGATGCGTAGATCCTCGCCGGACCCCAACTGCACACGGATCATCTGCACCACAATGCCTATCGGCAGCATGGCAAACAGCACGGTGAGAACCACGATGCGGGCAGTGATATGTTCGCTTTTCTTGGTCACGGTTTTATGACTACGACTCCCTCGGCGGCACCGCCATGAACGAATCCTTGTTGTGTGGCACGAAGGTATACATCCGATGGACCCGTCATCCGCTCAAATTGAAACTTTCGGTCGGCGTGGATGCGGCGTACTTTTTCAAACTCCTGCTCGAGTTGGTTGACCTCGGTAAGAATTTCCTGTGTTTTGAACACGTGGTTCACGTAGGCAAGGCCGACAACACCCAGTAGAATGATGATGCCGATCAGCTTCCAAGCCTTGATGCGCTCCTTGAACGGCTTTACCTCAGGTGCCTCATCGCGTATTTCCGTCTGAAATACCGGGTTTGGCTTATGCCGACGTGCAGAGATTTTGAGTTGCTCACGTGTTGGAGTGCGCAGATCGCTCGGCTTGGGCGTGCGCTTCACGTTAGGTGTGACCTTGCCGGAGGTCATGGTCGATTTCAGGATCATAGCGACGATCCTCCCGCCAATTTTTCTGCTGCCCGAAGGCGCGCGCTTCTGGCACGTGGGTTCGTCGACACCTCCTCATCCGACGCCGTAGCCGCATTGCGGGTAATAAGGCGCAGGGGAGTGATGGGATTGCCGTAAAAATCTTTTTCTATGGCGCCATCTAGTTTGCCCGAACGCAGGAAATACTTCACCATGCGATCTTCGAGGGAGTGGTAGGCGATGACTACGATCCTGCCGCCATCAGATAGCAGTCCAACGCTCTTTGTCAAAGCCTGCTCGAGCATGTCGAGCTCGCGGTTTACTTCGATGCGCACAGCCTGGAAGATCCGCGCCAGCGATTTATTGGTATGCGGACCTCTGATGACCTTCTCGACTGCCTTGCGCAGATCGGTGGTCGTGTTCAACGGACGTGCAGCCTCAACGGCTTTGGCTATAGCGCGGCTGTGGCGCTCCTCGCCGTAGCGGAAAAAAATGTCGGCGAGTTGTTCGGCGGTGTAGCGATTTATGACGTCCTTCGCCGTACTCATGACCATGGTACCCATCCGCATGTCGAGCGGGCCTTCGCCCTGGAAGCTGAATCCACGTTCTGGGGCGTCGATTTGGTGGCTAGATACGCCTAAATCGAGCAGGATCCCCGTTACCTTGCCCTTGAACGCGGCCGGGATGAGCACATCCATGAAGCCAAAATTTCCCTTTAGAGCCTTGAAGCGTGGGTCGAGGATGTCGGAGCTGGCGCGGATGGCGTCATCGTCCTGGTCGATACCAAAAACGTGAGCGTTGGGTCCCAAACGTGCCAAAAGGGCGCGGGTGTGTCCACCGGCGCCCAAGGTTCCGTCAATATAAACTCCGTCTGGATCGGTGACGAGCAGGTTCAGCGTCTGCTCGAGCATCACCGGCACATGGTAGCTGGTGTGGGTCATGTGCTGTCGCTCCCTCCGCCAAGCACTTTTTCAAATAATGCCTGATACGATTCAGTATCCAAGGAGGAGTCTTCCTGAGCGAGAGATTCAGGCGACCATATTTCGATGCGTTCGCCACTTCCTATGAAAATGGCTTTCGTGGTAATGCCGGCCCATTCGGCAAGAGTGGGAGGGAGGGCCAGGCGGAACTGGTTGTCGAGTGTAATATCATCGGCTGAACGAAGGAAATTGCGGATTACCGTGCGTCCTTCGCGGGAGAAGGAATTAATTTTTGCGAGATGTTCCTCTACGAGGGCCCATTCATCTTCAGGATAAAGGTAAAGGCAGTTTTCGATACCTTTGAGAATGGTAAACCGGTCCTGAACGGCTGGGTTCAGGTACTTGCGCAGACGTGCAGGGAAGCTCACGCGACCCTTATTGTCCACTGAATGTTCGTATTCGCCTTTAAAACGCGCCACGACAACCGGTTAGGATGTTTAAATTATTTTCAGCCAGAGTCAGGGAAAATCTCCCACTTTTCCCCACTTTCTCCCACAAAGTAGTGTATAGAATATGAACTTGTCAAGGCAATTCGGTGCTCACGCAGGACAAAAAATCGCTTAAATTGAAGCGGATTCGCAGTATTAGATGGGTAAAACGTGGTATTTCAATGGGTTAGTTAGTGTTTAGTAGAAAATATATAGCGCAGTAAATCAATCACGAACAATCACGAACGATCACGCACAATCACGAAATAAAATTTGCACACTATCCAAATATTGAATCTTTTTGTTAGTGCTTGTTAGTGCTTGTTAGTGCTTGTTAGTGCTTGTTAGTGCTTGTTAGTGCTTGTT
>CAZVRJ010000014.1:50307-51636 GCA_964629885.1 uncultured Chitinophagales bacterium
AGTGCTTAGCAAAACTATTCCCGCTTCTCGCTCGTCTTAGTAACTACATGAATCAAAAAACTGCCATATACGCCGATATGTCCGACAGCTTGCTGGTCGAACGATTTCGTTCGGGCGAGCACCGCGCGTTCGAAATCCTCGTGCAACGTTGGCAGGAGCCGGTTTATCGGTTGGCATGGCGCTATATAGGTTCGTCGGACGAGGCTATGGACATCACTCAAAACGCTTTCCTCAAAGCCTGGTCGCATATCGGCACCCTTGAGGATCCGGGCAAGTTTGTGTCTTGGTTGTATCGGATTTGTCGCCACCAGTGCCTAGACCACCTGAAATCGGCACATAAACAACGGATTGTGGCCATATCGGGGCTCGGACTCGCCGAGTCTGACACACCCGTCGAGCATACATTTCCAGAAGTGGATGGTCACACTCCCCACAGTCACCTCGAGGCCAACCAGCGGTCGCAGATCATGCAGAGGGCGCTCGATAGCATTCCGGAAGAGCAAAAAGTGATCATCATTCTGAAAGAATACGAGGGACTCAAGTTCCGCGAGATCGCCGACATCCTCGAATTGCCTGAAAACACGGTGAAATCGCGCATGTACTACGGACTTAGCGCCCTTAGAAAATACTTTTCACAACATAACCTTGAGCAGGAGGTCAACCTGTCATGAAAAAATCCTGCAATCCAGAAACGATCGTCTCCTATATATATGACGATCTGTCTGCCGATGCCAAACAAGCGTTTGAACTGCATCTGGATAGCTGTGAGCCATGTCGCATTGAGGTGCAATCGTTGAAAGGACTCAGGGGTACATTTGCACCGGAGTCAGTTCCACCTATGCCGCGGACCATTCAGCTTCCGACGCCCACGCCACAGCTTGCCGCCGTGTTGCCTTTGCATCAATCCACCTGGTTTAGGGCCGTGGCAACGGTTGCTGCTGCCGTCATCTTGGTCGTGCTTACTGCTAGGCTCGCTGATCTACAGGTTCAGGTGGCAGATGGTGCCCTAACCCTTCGCTTCGGGGAGCCTACTGCAATCGTAGCACAACCCCTGCCGGTCGAAACAGCTCCCAACCTAGAATTGATGTTCGCCGAATTCAGGACGGAACAACAGCAATTCGTGAACAGCCTATCCGATTCGGTGCGGATGTCGCAACAGAGGCAGCTCGACCAGACACTCGCTGCATTCGAACGCTACCTTGACAGGCGCCGATCGGAAGACCTAGAACTGATCGCCCTCAGCCTGGACGAAATTCAGCAGCTCAACGACAACAGATTCATCGAAACCCAATACGTCATCAGTCAGCTCATCAACCAGATGAACCAAGA
>CAZVRJ010000015.1:0-14614 GCA_964629885.1 uncultured Chitinophagales bacterium
TTAGTAGTTATTAGTTTGTAGTTAGTGGTGACTTTAGCTATTTTTACTACTAACCACTAACCACTAACCACTAACTACTAACCACTCTACCACCTAATTCCCAAAAGTAAACAAGTGCCGGCTCCAGGCCCGCACTTTCTCGCCGTTCTCTTCGGCGGCGCGGAACCGCCAGCCCATTGCGGCCTGCAGGGTCACTTCGCGCAATCCATATCCAATATCATCGACCTTCTCGAACTGCCGGGTTTTTGTGTCGTAGACCTTAATCTCCGCGATTTCGGCTTCTTCCACGAGTCCGTCGACACCGACCAAGAAGCGCACGGTGATCTCAGCCCTTATCCTAGCCTTGCGCACCTCTTCGGGCACAACGGGCTCCACGATGCGGACGACGCTCGGCGGACGCGTGGGACGCGTCGAAAGCCGGGCCTCCCCTGTTCCTCCGGCACCCGTGCCTGTACCCTGCGACGCCCCTGTGCCTGCACCCTCCATGGGCAGTATGGCTAACGGCTCAATGCGCAAATCCAACTGATCCGTAATATCGATTACTGGATTCAAGATCGGGTTCACCGGCACAAATGGACGGGGTGGCGCAGGCGGAGCCGCTGCCTGCGTGGTTATAGCCGACTCGTCGATGGCGATGATCCTGCGGTCGTCGAACGATATCTCGATCGGCTCGGGCATAGAGGACATCGTCGGCCAAAACTTGAACGCCACAATCAGCACGACCTGGGCCACAATGATCCCCGCCTTGATCCGGTTCCGGTAGGCTTGGTCGGTGGTGGTATGTTGTTGAAGATTAGGGATTTGGGATTTGGGACTGGGTTTTGGGACTGGAGACTGAGTATAAGGGATTAGACTGTAGTTGTAAAGAAGTACGGATACACCTTCAGAGAAGGTCGTTAGTACCCAGTACCCAGTTCCGAGTACCCAGTTCCTAATCCCCATTCCCTAGTCACTAGTAACCACTTTCCTTACAAAACCACCATTCTCGGCTAGCAATTCCCGGGCTGTGGCAGCGTCGGTGCCTGTAAGGGCCATCACCATGGCGGTTTTGACGTGCCCGCCGGCGTGGTCGAGCACATCGGATGCCTGGTCGTAGTCGAGTCCGGTGAGCATCATCACGATCCTTCGCGAACGCTCCTGTAGCTTCTTGTTGGTGAGCATAAGGTCGATCATGACGTTTTCGTACACTTTGCCCAACCGTATGAACGCCCCGGTGGTGATCATGTTGCAGACCATCTTCTGTGCCGTTCCGCTTTTCATACGGGTGGAGCCCATTACCACCTCTGGACCCACAACCACGTCGATCATGATGTCGGGCACAACGGGCAACTGCACTTGCTCGGCAGGGACACAGCAGACAAAAATGGTCTTGGCACCCACACTCCTAGCGTACTTGAGGGTACCATGCACGTATGGGGTGCGTCCACTGGCCGCCAATCCGCAGACAACGTCGTTCGGACCCACATTCATGTCGCGCATGGTGTTGGCGCCGTCTTCGGGCGAGTCTTCGCTGCCCTCTTGCGCTGCGAAGATGGCGTCTTTACCCCCAGCAATCACGCCGACGACCTGCCACGGCTCGGATCCGTAGGTGGGCGGACACTCAGAAGCATCGACCACGCCAATGCGTCCACTGGTGCCGGCACCGGTGTAGATGAGTCTGCCACCGGCAGCGAGAGCGTCGCGCACCATGTCGATGGCCAACGCAATGGCATCTGCGCGTGTGGCAACAGCATCGGCGACGGTGTGATCATCCGCATTGATGATGTCGACGATCTCCCGCGCGCTGGCGAGATCTATTTCCAAGCTGCGCGGGTTGCGCTGTTCGGTGCCGAGCTTCTGCAGCTGCTCGAACAGGTCTTTGTTTCGTTCTTGTGCCATGTTTGATTAAGATCTCCGTTTCATCCACCAGCCCGACATACCGCCAGCCGGTACCTTAGCATGTGCAGCGACCTTGCCGTTCTGCTGTGAATTCCGATTTCCAGCCGCCTCGTGCATCAGCCCCGCCACAAGCGCAGCAACCTCGGGTCCACCTACCTCGTCGAGACGATCCATGTCGGATGCCCCCTTGAAATAGTCTTTAATGAAGTGCGTATCGTAATGGGCCTCAACGAAATTCGGATGACCCATCACAAAATAGCAGAACGGGATAGTGGTACGGCATCCTTCAATATGATACTCGTCGAGGGCTCGTTTCATGCGGTCGATGGCCTGCTGTCGGTCGCTACCCCAGGTACACAGCTTGGTAAGCAGCGGATCGTAGTTGATCGACACTTCCTGCCCTTCTTCGACGCCCGAGTCGACCCGTACGCCCGGTCCTGTCGGAACCCTGTGACGCGTCAACTTCCCAATGCTCGGCAGGAACTGTTCGGCGGGATCCTCGGCGCAGACACGGCATTCGATAGCGTGACCCTTGATCTTGATGTCATCCTGCTTCACTGGCAGCGGGTGACCCTCAGCCACCATGATCTGGAGCTTAACCAAGTCGGCGCCCGTAATCAGCTCGGTGATGGGATGCTCCACCTGCAAACGGGTGTTCATCTCCAAAAAGTAGTAGTTAAGGTGCTTATCAATCAAGAACTCGACGGTTCCTGCACCCACGTAGTTGCACTGTTTTGCCGCTGTGACGGCCGCCGTGGTCATCTTACTGCGGAGCTCGTCGCTGATGAACGCACATGGCGCCTCTTCGACCACCTTTTGGTGACGGCGCTGAATCGAACACTCGCGATCGTAAAAGTGAACTACATTCCCATGACGGTCGGCCATGATCTGGACCTCGACGTGACGCGGCATTTCGAGGTATTTCTCGACATACACGCGGTCGTCGCCAAAGGCATTGAGCGCCTCCGACTTGGCCGAGCGAATGCCCGACTCGAAATCGGCCGGATCGTAAATGATGCGCATTCCTTTTCCACCGCCTCCGGCTGCGGCTTTCACGAGCACTGGGTAGCCAATATTGCTCGCAACCATTCGAGCCTCCTCGATGTCGACCAACGCCGTTGTTGTACCTGGTGGAAGCGGAACGCCGGCAGCCTCCATCAACTCGCGGGCTTTGGTCTTGTCGCCCATCATGTCGATGGACTCGGGATCGGGTCCGATGAAAATGATGCCCTCGGCTTTGCAGCGCTTCGAGAAGGTGGAGTTTTCGCTCAGGAAGCCATATCCAGGGTGGATGGCATTCGCGCCGGTCTGCTTGGCAGCAGCGATGATCTTATCCATCACCAGATAACTCTGGCTTGATGGCGGCGGACCAATGAGCACCGCTTCGTCGGCGTATTGCACATGGGGGGCGACGACGTCGGCCTCGGAGTAGACGGCAACAGTGGGGATGCCGAGGTCTTTGCAGGTGCGCATCACGCGGATGGCGATTTCGCCTCGATTGGCGATTAATACTTTATGAATAGGTGTGATCATACGATATTCGAAATTACGTTCTTCTCGAATATACGCCTTTGACAACCTTCTTGAAAAAAATCAGTATTCAGCCGAGATGCGCGTTATCACCTTGTTGAAAAACGCATCATTCCAGTGCCAATTGTGGCGGGCGTGCTCGTCGAAAGGTACCTTTCGCACATGGTTGTGAATCCCCCTTCGCTCGAGTTCGCCTATTAGAAATCGAGCCCGGTCGATGTTACCGGTCGTGCCGTCGCCCGCGGCGCTGTTGATCCAGAAACGGGTGCGCCGTAATTGTTCGAGCCATTCGTCGTCGGCCATCATTAAGATGTCGGTCGGATTCCAACTATCCATGGCCTTCTTGTTGCGTGGATTCCCGAACGCGCCGTCGAAGATGGGCGATTTCGTCCAAATCCTATCTGTATGATCTTCGCCCTCGAGTCGTGGATCCTGATGCGAGGGCCAAGGGATCAATCCATCATACATGGCCGTGTGGTCGAAATACCCCGGAATGCGCATGCTCAGAAGCTGAAGGGTGAATCCCCCAAGCGAAAAGCCGAACCCGGCTTTGGTGGCCATCCCATGCGGATTGTAGGTCGACTCCACAAAGGGCATAAGCTCGCAAGTGAGATAATCCCAAAAGCGGCCCGATCCTAGACCTTTCATGGTGGGTTTCAAATCGCCCACCATATTAACGCCGCCAGAGGGGACCCAGTTATTGGATGAAGTCAATCCCGGCATGATGGCAATGGCCGGCGGGACAATCTTGCGGAGGTTGAGAGCATCCAGATCTTGGATTGCGGTACTCTCGACTCGGGAGGTATCCTCGCGGAAATTGACCCACTCGCGCTCATGACCGCGAAACAGCCAGATGAGCAAGAACGGCTTAGTAGGACTCCAATCGGCAGTCTGGTAGATGTACCACGGCTTTCGGATGCCCAGAACCCTGCTCTTGAAATGACGCAAGTGCAACTTGCCGTGCATCTCCTGATGATGCTCGAGTATTTGTTGTGCCGTTAAAGCCATGACTGTCAGGCAATCTGCTCAGCCTTGAGGCTGAGAATCGCATCACTCAAGAAATTAGGAAGGATGGTTCGGTGGGTGAGGTTCAAAAAGTCGGGGTGGCGCATACGCGAGATGGTCTCGTCATATTTAGCCTGGCCATGATTTTCAACCACATGCTGCTTGCGATGTTCCTGACCAAAGTGCATCAACATACCGTCGACGTCTGCCTCCGGATGAAACTGTACCCCCACCATTGCCTTGTTGAGGCGGATGCCCGTCGTGGCGCGCTCTAGCTCTACATGTGGACGATCTTTCTCGACCGACAAGATGCTGCCGCCCATACCCGCGATTTTCTCCATATCTGGCTGTGTTACCTGCCAATCGCGAAAGTCGGCGGCATAGAACGGGTCGCTTAATCCTTTGTACAGCGCATCGGTCATGCCCTCCTCGGTCATGTGGATCGGTGTGATACCGAACGAGGTGGATCGGCGCTTGCTCACGGTGGCGATGTCGAAACAACGGCACATGAGCTGAAACGAGTGGCAGATGAACAGAACGTGCTTATCGAATAGCCCCGTCGAGGTGTTGTGGTCGAGCACGGCACGTGCCCATTCGAAATACAGGTTCTCCCACTCATGGTCTTCGCCGTCAAAAGGGCTACCGGGTCCACCGCTCGAAATGTAGATGTCGTACGAGAGGTCGGGGATTTCGTTGCTGCCGCGCACGTCGAATTCGTCGACCGATATGGAAAATCCTGGGGTGGCCTCGTCTGCCGATGCAAGAAATTCGCGCAGACATCGCATGCTTTCGTTGGGGGTCTGATTGTTCAGATCCAATATGGCGACTCTTACGGGCTGGTTTGATTCCATCATTTACCGTATATAACGTAATATAAACGTGGGAAGTGTTCCGCCACCTGCGGTGACGTTCGCCAAGTTGGATGTCGACGTGCGCGTGAGGCATCCTCCCATGAGCGGACCGTTAATGTACGGATCCAAATCGAGAACAGTGGGTACTTCTGCCCAGCTATCGGTGGTTTTCATGAGGAAGGGCTCGCGGTGGATGTCGACCACCTCTTGTACAACATAGCCATCTTTCAATGCACTGGCGATGCCGGCATCCCATTCCGACTCCGAACTCTCGAAGCCCAGAACAACACCTTTGCCGCCGTATTCGTCGTTCGGCTTAAGCACGAACATGTGGCGATTGGCACGGATGAATTCGATCAAGTCGACCATCTTGCCTTGATAATTGGTCTGCTGTGGACGAAGGACACGAGTCCAGGGAATATGCTCGCGAATGGCCTGAAGCTGCAGTGTATTCAGGATACGGGTGTATCTCGAATCGGTGAGGTAGGCGAAGATCGATTTCTTGTGGACCAGTTTCGACCGGAACGAGTTCAAGTAGCAGGTCTTTTGGGCTTTGTAGCCATCCAGATAGGCGCCACACTCGTCGAGCACGTCGTGAAACTCGTTCATGAGCAGACGGCGGTACAAGATGTCGATCTTGCGACCATTGGCGTAGATCCATCCGTCTTTACACTCGAGGTTGCGTGGATCGATGATTTCGCAGGGGTAGCCGAAGCGCTCGAGGTACTCCTTGATGAGCACGAACTCGTTATACGTCGGAACGTCGAGAAAGTCGACGATAGCAAAGGTCGGGCGTTCTTCGAGTCCGTCGAACTCTTCGTGATAGATGCGTACCAATCCGTCGACCAAGTGCTCGAGAGGCGACACAAAACGCACCGGGAAGCTCTTCTCGAACTCCTTGAATACCGGAAGTTGGCGGTAAATGTTCGCCAAGTGATGCGAATAGGCCGCACCAGCTGGCGATTCGCCGTTCACCTCCACAAATTTGAAGGAGTTTGCCGTCATGAAGGCATCGAGGCGGGCCGTGGCCGAGAAACGGATCACATTGGTCGGGATGGAGGCCATTTCGAGCTCCCATTCGGTGAGCTGGAGATCGGCGAGGGAGTCTCTGTCGTTGAAAAAGGTGGCTGCTATCTGAAGGATGGCCTGACGAATGAGGTACACCACATCTTGCATGCGGGTGTACTGCTCCTCGCTGAGAAAGGCTGGACGCAAACTATGCGAAAGCGGGCGTCCACCAAATGTGGTCCTGTTATCTTGCTGCAGCTGATACAGCATGGCCAACTGCTCATCGGCAGCGGTGAGGTCTCGAGCAATGATCTTGTGGTAGTGATCGACCGCGGGCATGATCTTCGATTGCATAGATCAGGCTCCTGGTTCGAGCATGCCGTTGGCGCTAAATTGCACTGATTTTCCGGTGTGCTTCAACGCTTTGTCTACCAGCATCTTGCCCACTGTCTTAACGACCCATTCGAAGTTTTCGCGACCGACCGAGTCGTAGTTGGCATCGGGCGCCGGATTCATAAAATCGATGGCATATGGAATACCGTCGCGCACGGCAAATTCAACCGTGTTCATGTCATAACCGAGTGCCTTGCACAGGGCGAGGACATCCCGCTTGAGTTTCTTGAGGGTCTTGGCCGGAATTGGCTCGGCTGGCACATCGTGGTAACGCAGATGGTGCGGTGCAACAGGGTTGTAGCGCATCACATGCACTTCTTTTTGTCCGATGCCGTAGCAGCGGTAATATTCTTCGAACTCGATGCCTTCCTGAAGCATCATGCAGTCGGTGCCCGATTCGTTGTACGCCTCAAACAGTTCTTCGGGGCTTTCAACTCTCGATACAGCTCTCCATCCTCCACCGTCGAACGGCTTCAAGAATGCCGGGAAGCCGATGTAGTCGAAAATGCGCTGCCAGTCGATCGGGTAGTTCAGATTGCGAAACGAGGTGGCCTGGGTATTTGGCGGATGCTGGCGATGTGGCAGAATCACGCTCTTGGGCACTGCTACACCAACCGATTCGGCAATCACATTGTCGATGAACTTGTCGTCGGCGCTCCACCAGAACGGATTGTTCACGATGATGGTGCCTTTGAGCGACGTCCATTTCAAGAACGAGCGGTAGAACGGCACCTCGTGCGATATGCGATCTAAGATCACGGCATACTCGGGTTCGTCGTTCATGGCAATGCCGTCTACCTTAACGAACGATGCCTCGACGCCCTTGGCACCGTAGGTTTCGTTGATGAATGCTATCAGTGCTTCTGGAAACGTGTTCTCCATTCCGCGGAGAATGCCAATCTTTTTCATGTTGTTCAGATTTCGTTATGCTATATGTTTAACAATCATTTGACGCCACCAGGGCCAGTCGTGTCCAGTGCCGTCCATCCACAAGTCGAGCTGGTTGTGCACCGCCTTGTTGTTTAAAATGTGGTGAATGTAAAAATTGGCGTCCTTACAGATATCATGCTCGCCGGTAACGAAGCGAATATCGAGGTTACGCAGTCTTTCGAGCGTGTGGTGGTCGTCCATTTTTTGGAGGTAGTCGACCGGATTGTGGAAATACACGCTCATATCGTAATAGCCGTTCACGAACGACTTGATGTCGAAGGCGCCGCCCAAGGCAATGAGCTTGCTAAACTTCCATGGATTCTTGAAAAGAAAGTTCGCGGCATGGTAAGCTCCGAAGCTGGCCCCAGTGGCTATCACATAATCGGTTCCCGATTTCATGTGCATGTAGGGCACCACTTCGTTCACCACGTACGACTCATACTGGCTGTGCCGTGCCATGCGCGCTGCGGGGTGGACGCTTTTGTTGTAAAAACTCTCTTTATCGACCGAGTCGATACAGAAAACTTGATTGTGACCCTGCTCAATCTGATCGCCGAGGGCATCGATCATCTTGAAGTCTTCCCACTCGAAGAAGCGCCCCATGCTCGAGGGATACACCAGGACCGGCGTTCCGCCATGTCCAAAAACAAGCATTTCCATGTCTCGCCCTAAGCTTGGGCTGTACCAGCGAACATATTCCCGATGCATAGATATCTATATGTGCGTTTAATTTGAAACGAATGGGGATGGACACCAATATAATCCCGGATCAAAGATACACAAAATGAAGAAGTCTGCAGCCAGAACCTAAATCTCTATAGCACACCCATCCATAGGCGTGGCAGAATGGCAAGTTTCTTCGCGGTGCTTAAGTGCGCCCGTTTATTGAATACTTGGTACTCATTTTCTCTGATCTGCACGAGGATGCGGCTATAGTTAAGCCGTGCCATGCTCACAGGGAGCCGGCTGTCGGCCGAAAGCATCCCGATGCCCACATCAGATCTTTTGTAATACGATTCGGCGCGTTGTATCTGAAACTCCATCAGTGCTTTGAACTCAGGCGTTACCTTGCGCTCAAAAAGATCCTCCTCGGTAACTCCATATGTTCTCAAGTCTTCGGCAGGCAGGTAAATGCGTCCACGGCCGAGATCCTCTCCCACATCGCGCAGGATGTTTGTCAACTGCATGGCAATGCCGAGATCGCCGGCGTACTCGAGTGCTTTGGGATCATCGTAACCAAAAACTTCGCTCGTCATCAATCCGACAACCGACGCAACCTTCCAAGAGTACTCGTACACTTCGTCGAACGTTTCGTAGCGCTTCTTGGTGAGGTCCATGCTCACACCGTCGATTAGCTCGAATGGCAACTCGATTGGGATGTGAAATTCCTTCAGGGTGTGAGCAAAAGCGACGAAGATGGGGTGACCACCAGGATCATTACCATCATACACATCGAGCAGTCGACGCTTCTGTGTTTCGATGAGCTCGTATACATCCTCGATCTGAAGCTTTTGGGCCGTTACTAGATCTTCGGTTTCGTCAACCATATCGTCAAGGAAACGGCACAGTGCATAGATCGCAAAGATGCTCCGCTGCTTGTGGTTGGGCAGGAAACGGGTTGCCAGATAGAACGTCTTGGCGTACTTGCGGGTGATCTGCCGGCAGGTGGTGTATGCTTGGCGCAGGTGATCATCGTCGAGCTCGTCAATCACAGAACGATGAAATGAAGTACGCTCGTAAACCGGGCGTATCATATCGTAAGGATATCGGAAGATTTCGGTGATCATATGTTCATTATAACGATAGTTTGCACGTTTTACACATACACACCAAAAAAATATTAATCGTTCCAAGCCACTACAGATGGCGATCTTCTTCCACAAATTTCCACAAATTTTATGGGATGCTATTTTCCTTCGGCATCAATGCCTATTTTTGGAAGATAGTTTGTGTTCAAGTAGTACTCATTTATAACAGATTGCGAATATGAACAAGAAGATCACTATTTATGATGTGGCCAGACGGGCCGGTGTTGCGATTTCAACGGTGTCGAGGGTGCTTAACCAGTCGCCGTACGTGTCGGATCTGACGCGTAAAAAGGTTGAAAAAGCCATCAGCGACCTCGAATTTATCCCTCAGGTAAATGCCCGAAAGCTTGCCAGCAAAGAACCACAGACCATAGCTGTTGCTGTGCCAACGTTCACCACACCATTCTTCAACGAGGTGTTGAAGGGTCTGCGCGACGAAATCCAGACGCTCGACTTAGATTTCATCATCTACAATACGGGTTCGGTTAACCCTACCGAGAACCTTCGTGGCTTTCTCGACCGTGGCACACCCGATGCACTCATCATCTTTTCGATCGCACTCGACGATTACATTCTGAATCGTCTACGCAAGATACACGTGCCTGTTGTGCTTGTAGATTTGGATTATCCAGATTTCGATACCATTCGGTGGGACAACTATAAAGGCGGCTATCTGGCTGGTGAACACTTGGCGACAAGCGGCTACAAGCGCATCGGCATGATCCAATCGCACCGAAACGCGCGCATCAACGAAGTGCGTGAGCAGGGATTCCGTGATGCACTTGCCAAGCACGGAGTGCCGCTCGATATGAAGTATGCTGCAGCAGGAATTTCGACCAAGCATGCCGGGTTCAGTGAAGAAGCAGGCTATGAGGCGGTGAAGATACTGAGCGAACGCGGCGATATGCCCGATGCGATCTTCTGCAGCAACGACACCCAGGCCATCGGCGCCATGATGGCGTTCAAGGAGCTTGGTATGAGGGTACCCGAAGATATCGGCTTGATCGGCTACGACAACGTGAAAACCGCCCGTTTCGTGGGACTCACAACCATCGACCAAAAGATGACCAAAGTGGGATCGATGGCCGTGAAACGCATGGCCGAGCTGATTTACACCAAGGAAAAGAATCCACCACGCATACAGTCGGTCATCGAACCTGAGCTCATCGTGCGCGAATCAACCAAAAAACATTAATCAGACAAGTAAACGCCCGTGTCGTTGAACCTTCCAGCCGGATCTTTAGACAACTGCATCACCCGCACCCAGTCTAACGTGCTTCCTGAGCCGTACAGGGGCAAAGTTAGGGATGTGTACACACTCGACGACAACAGGTTGCTCATTGTGGCCAGCGACCGCATATCGGCGTTCGACCATATCCTAAAGCAGCCGATTCCGTACAAAGGACAAATTTTGAATCAGGTTGCGGCGTGGTTTTTCGATCAGGTGAGTGATTTGACGCCCACACATTTGCTGGATGTCCCCCATCCGAACATCAGCATTGTGCGCAAGTGCGAGGCGTTGCCAATCGAAGTCGTAATGCGGGGATGTCTTGCGGGTCACGCATGGCGCGAGTATAAGGCTGGTAAACGTACATTGTGCGGTGTTGCAATGCCTGATGGCATGCGCGAGAGCGAGCATTTCGCCGAGCCCATCCTCACCCCTGCCACCAAGGCGACCGAGGGTCATGATGAGGACATCTCAGAGGCAGATATTTTGTCACGAGGAATCATCAAGCCCGAAATCTGGGCGCAGGTTAGAGATACGGCGTTCAAGCTGTTTCGTCGTGGACAGGAAATTGCCCGAAGCCGTGGCCTCATTTTGGTCGATACCAAGTATGAATTCGGGATGCATGGCGAGGAGATTGTCCTTATCGACGAGGTGCATACCCCCGATTCGTCGCGTTATTATTATTTGGAGGGATATGAGGAAAGGCTATCGCGCGGTGAGCATCAGAAGCAGCTGTCGAAGGAGTTCATCCGCGAATGGCTGATGAGCAATGGATTTCAGGGTCTCGAGGGACAGGTATTGCCTAACATGGACGATGTATTCCGCCTATCGGTTACCGAACGCTATGCAGAGCTCTATACCATCATGACTGGAAGCGCCTTTGAGCCTGTTCCAACTGCCGGATTTGACCAAACCCTCGACGATATCGCACAGTCTGTTAGATAAAAAAAAGCCTCCTGCAGTGTCGCTACAGGAGGCTTGGACTAGAAGGGCATTTCTGCCTTGTGTTGTGTCAAGATACGATTCTCATGTGTGACCTAATTTAAACGAATCATTTGGAAACGGTCGAATTTAAGTCGTTTAATTGTTTAAAAGTCTGTTAAACGAGGTAAAGGTGGACTAGTGACAATCCCAGCAAAAGCCACCACCCCTTGGCTAAAGGTTGCAATACTCACTGTTTCAGTAACAAAACCATCTCCTGCCACTCCTTCTTGCTCGCATCTATCCACTTACGCGCTAGATCCACCCGCTCCCCATACCCCTCGGCCACCCTGTCCGCTATCGATCCCACGTGGCTGTAGGAGCCGGTGATGTCCTCGGTCGTCGGAACCTCCAGTGCTGGCAGCGCCTCGGCCGCTTTTCGGTACGCATCACGAAAACTCATGCCCTCGCTGACGTACTTATTGGCGAGGTGCGTTGCAAATAGCTCGGACTGAAGGCGCGATGTAGCTTTATCGCTGTCGAAACGGAGTCCGGCCAAGGCATGGTCGGCTGCTACAAGAACACCCTTCATTCTCTCAACGGCCTGCATCACCACCGATTTCACATTTTGGAGATCCCTGTGGTACCCCGAGGTGAGGTTGCTGCTCAGCGAGTACAGCTGCGCCGAAAGTCCCGCAAACTGATGCGCCGCGGCTCTGATGAGCTCCCAGGCATCCGGATTGCGCTTCTGCGGCATGATGCTGCTGCCCGAGGTTTGGTCATCGCTCAACGCGACCCATCCGAGATCAGGATTCGCATACGACACTACGTCGGATGCTATTCGATTCAAGGTGAGCGCTATATAGGCACAGGCATCCACCACGCGCATCTCAACAGCTCCCCTGCCTAGCTGACTGGCCGTCACGGCCAGCTGTGGACCCTCAAAACCCAACATGGACGCGAGGTAGTTTCGATCGATGGGCACGTTGGGCACTCCGTAGCCGGCCGCGGAGCCCAACGGACACCAACGCTGAGCTTGATCAGCTACTTTCAGGGACTCAAGATCACCGAGGAGCGAATCGATGTATCCAGCGCACCATGCGTCGACCGAACTAGGCATGGCCGGCTGGGTATGCGTGTATCCAGGGATGTACACGTGTTCGTGCGCGTTCGCGATGCTCTTCAACCGATCTGTCACACTCAAAACGAGGCCACCGATTTCGGATAGCTGATCTCTCAGGTATAGACGCATATCGCACAGCACTTGGTCGTTTCTTGACCTGCCCGTGTGGATCCTCTTCCCGATGTCGCCAATCGTCTCGGTGAGCAGGCGCTCCACGGCGCTGTGTACATCCTCGTCGGCGTCGGTCACGATCTCGGCACCAGCCTCCCATTGGCTCCACAATTCACGCAGCGATCCTATGAGCTGGTCGCGCTCCGACTCCGAAATGATGCCCACTCTATGCAACGCCCTTGCCTGAGCAAGATTGGTGAGTAGATCGTAGGGCACAAGATTTCGGTCAAGTTCCCGATCGGCCCGTGCCGTGAATTCGAAGAACCAGTCGCGTCCTTCCGACTCGTTCCCCTTCTTGCTCCAAATGGGTTGATGGCTCATGATGCAGAAAAGTAGTTCTTAATAATGTCTTTGTACAGCTTGACCCCTTTGTGCAGCTGATCCAATTCGATGAATTCGTCGCGGGTGTGCGACACTTGGCTGTGTCCTGGACCGATTTTCACCGTTGGCACGTCGGCCAGAAACACCCAGTCGGAGGCTGTCGGCGATCCGAAGAACGCACCCCCACTCGCCTTTTGGGCTGCGATGGCTATGGGCTCGGTCGGATCCGTTTGGGTGGACTGAAATCGGTTACTGACAATTTCGATGTCGGCATCAAGATGGTCTTTGAAGGTGTTAATGATGATGGAGTTCGGCACTTCAGGGATGGTGCGTATATCCAAAATCAACTCGCAGCGGTCGGGCGCCATATTCTTAACGATGCCGCCATTGATCACCGTGGGGGTGATTTTAACGGAACCGATAAACGGATTCTCTATTTCGAAGCGGATGGTTTCGATCTTCTTCAAGACTTCAGCCATCTTAAAGATAGCGTTGTCGTCGTAGATCCGCGCAGCGTGACCGCTCGTGCCCGTCACGATCACCTTCAAGATGATCATGCCCTTCTGGGCCACACATGGCTGAAGCGATGTCGGTTCACCCACGATAGCGGCATCAGGTGCTGCGATAATCTCCCTCAAGGCCTGCATTCCGTTATTGAAACCGGCCGTCTCTTCGCAGACGGTGAGTGCGAGCGATACGCGTCCTTTGGGCTTCCAACCCTCCTCCGCCAGCTCGTGTAATGCCGTGAGCATAGCCGATCCGCATCCTTTCGCATCGGTGGTGCCACGTCCGTACATGCGTCCATCCCTGATCTCTGGCTCAAAGGGAGTACCCTCGTGGTCACTACTCGGTGGAACCACATCGGTGTGCGAGTTCAACAAGAGCCACGGACGCCCCTCACCCAAATGAAAGAGGATATTGTCGCCATGGCGTTCGACTTCCAATTGTCCGGTGGCACGCACATAACCCTCGAGCCAGTCGACGAGAGGCTTCTCGTGCAGACTGAGGCTGTCGAAACGGACCATATCCTGAAGAAGTTGTACTACGCGGTCTTGCTGCATGGTGAAGTGGTTGAATGGTAGAGCGGTAGAGTGGTAGAGTGGTAGAGTAGTAGAGTGGTAGAGCGGCGAAGCCGCCCTGAGTGAAACGAAGGGTCTAGAGTAGTAAAATATGTGTAATAAAAATGTCCAATGTCCAATGTCCAATGCCCAATGCCCAATGTCCGATGTCCGATGTCCGATGTCCAATGCCCAATGTCCGATGTCCGATGTCCAATGCCCAATGTCCAATGCCCAATGCCCAATGTCCAATGCCCAATGCCCGATGTCCAATGCTACCCCACCACCGTCCCTCGCCCGTCCAGCAATCCCTTGGCATTAGTCAGCACCACCTTTTCGACGCCCGACTCGATGGCCTTGAATGCGTTGCTGAGCTTGGGGACCATTCC
>CAZVRJ010000015.1:14714-50245 GCA_964629885.1 uncultured Chitinophagales bacterium
GCAAGTAAATGCCGAACCAGTGAAATATCAACAGAATCGACTTCGCCGACAAAGCCGAAATCAACCTGCTCGTTTTGGATGAGCAGAGATGGCCTCTTATGGCTTGTTGTCAAGTTGCCGTCGATGCCGGTAATGCCGCATGATGACAGCCCAATGGAACGACAGTGCGAAACAATGGTCTTATTCACCAATCCACCCAGCACGGCAACCACTAGTTCAAGCGTGGGAGCATCGGTCACCCGCCTGCCCTCAACCATCACCGCCTCGATGCCCATCCGGGCTGAATAGTCGTTGAGTTGACGTCCACCACCATGAACCAAAACAACCGGCACACCGGCTTCCGATTGGTTCTTAGCCCACAGCAGAACATCGTTCAACGCCTCATGGTCGTCCACAACATTGCCGCTAATTTTTATAACGACAGGTTCCATATCGACATCAGGATGGCTTTTTGGGCGTGCATACGGTTTTCGGCCTCTTGGATGTGCACGGCATTGGGCGAGTCGAGCACATCGTCGCTTACAACCACATTCCTTCGCACTGGTAAACAGTGCATGAACTTGGCGTCGTTGGTGAGGGCCATTTTATCGGTTGTAACCTGCCAACTGGCATGCGACTTGCGCACCGCCAAGTCGCCGTTCGGATTGTTGTACACCTGCTTACCGCTCCACGCTTTTGCATAAACGACGTCGGCACCCTGAAGGGCGCGATCCTGATCGTGGGTGATTTCGAACTGTTGTCCGGGTAGGAGATTGCCCTTCACCCTTGCAATATGATCGGAATCGAGCAGCATCGGTTCTGGACACGCCAGCTTCACATTCATGCCCGAAAGAATCGCCATTTCAAGGGCTGAATTGGGAACCGCCATCGGTAGCGCCCTTGGATGCGGTGCCCAGGTAAGCACAAAGGTCTTGTTGCGGATTTGGTGTCCAAATAGCTCCCGCAGCGTCATCCAGTCGGCCATGGCCTGGCACGGGTGCTGGAAGGAGCTCTCCAAGTTGATTAGCGGCTTATCGCAGACATCAGCAATCGCCGTCAAAAGTCGCTCGTTCTTGTCATCCTCATAGAACTGAAACTCCGGAAAAGCGCGAACACCGATGGCATCGCCATACCTGGCCAACACTTGGATGGCTTCCTTCACATGCTCCGGCTTCGATCCGTCCATGATGATGCCATAATCGGTCTCGAGATCCCACGTTCCCTTTCCGGGCGTGATCGTAATGGCGTGAGCACCCAAGTGACTCGCGGCAACTTCGAAGGACGTACGTGTGCGCAGTGAGTCATTAAAGAAGAGATTGACGAGCACTTTGCCTCTGGCAATCGGCTCCCTGAAATCCATCGACTTGAGCTTGTCGGCCAAATCGAGGATACCAGATAAGGTGTCTCGATCATAATAGGATAAACCCCGAAAGTGTGGGATCATGTCATTTTCTCCGAAATGATGGATGTTAACTCTTTGGCAAACTGTTCGAACACCGACAAGGGTGTGATCAGTGGAGGCATGAGGCGCATTACGTCTGGCTTTGAGGATCCACCCGTTAGCCACCCCCTAGAAAATAAGTCAGATTTGAGATCTTTGTACGACACGGGCAACTTAAGCCCGATGAGCGCACCACGGCCTAATACTTCGACTCCACTGCCACTCAAAGACTTCTTCAAAGTATCGAATATGTCTATAGCATGTTGCATAAGCCCTTGATCCTCAATGGACTCAAGTGTAGCCTTGCACGCCGCTGCCACTACCGGCCCACCGGCAAAAGTGGATCCTAAGTCACCATTCTTTAGTGTAGATGCCACGCGCTCGGGCATCAGAACGGCACCGATCGGCATGCCCGATGCTAAACTTTTTGCCATCGTGATGAGGTCCGGTTTCATGCCGTACCATTCCGAAACCGAAAACTTGCCCGTCCTGCCCACTCCGGTCTGGATTTCGTCGAAGATGAGCACGACACCATGTTTGTCACAAATGTTGCGGATATCGCGATAGTACTGGTCGGGAGCACTCACCATGCCGGCGATGCTCTGGATGGGTTCGAGCACGAAGGCAGCGACGTCGCCGTGCTCTTGGAAACAAGCCTCCAATGCGACTGCATCGCCGAAAGGTATCCTCTCGCATTGCACAAGCGCAAACGAGACGGGATCGGTGATCTTCGGATCGTCGGTGATCGAGAGCGACGCCAACGTGCGTCCATGCCATCCACCAACCGTCGACACTAAGCGCGTCTTGCCCGTGATCTTCCAAGCCAGTTTGATGGCGTTCTCGTTTGCCTCGGTACCCGAATTGCAAAAGAATACCCGATCGAATCCATCTGGCGACATCTTCACCAAAAGCTCTGCTGCATCGGCCCTTACCGGACTATAAGCCACATTCGAGTAGAAGAAGAGCTTACCTGCCTGGTCGTGCATGGCCTGACGCACCCGCTCGGGTGTGTGACCCAAAATGGAGACACAGTGCCCACCGTACAAATCGATGTACTCTTTGCCATCGGTGTCGAATAGCTTGTACCCATCGCCATGGGTGAAAACTACCGGATATCGGTCGTAGGTAAGCGCCTCGTAGGTGTTTTCGCGCTCCATCACAGACGATGACAGACTCATAGTATGAATCCTGGGGTCAAGAGTCCGGTGGTTTCGGGCAGATCGAACATAAGATTCATATTGTGGATGGCCTGTCCCGACGCCCCTTTCACCAAATTGTCGATCACGACACTCACCACAAGCGAGTGACCATCGCTAGCCCATCCGATATCGGCAAAATTGGATCCGACCACATCTTTAAGCTCTGGCATTTCGTCGCCCAAGCGAACAAAAGGGGCGTTGTAATATGCCGAGGCATACACTTCTTCGGCATCGAGTCCATGATTGTTGCGGATGGAGATATTCACCCAGATGCCACGCACAAATGGCCCTGAAACCGGTGTAAATGCGATGAGTGGATCCACCTTTGTTAGATTTCGAACCGACTGGTACACTTCGCCCATATGCTGATGCTCGAGCACTTTATAGGGTTTCATGTTACCGAAGCGGGTGGAAAAATGCGTCGTCTTGCTGGGCTTGTTACCAGAGCCACTCGAACCTGTCACGCCTGTGATGTGATAATCACCAGCAAATCCGGCTTGAATGAGAGGCAGAATACCAAGCTGAATGGCTGTCGCAAAACAACCGGGATTAGCCACATAACGTGAATCCTGAATCTGCGAACGGTTGAATTCGGGCAACCCATAGACAAATTTACCGAGATACTCAGCCGCCGGATGCTCTCGCTGGTAGTATTTCGTGTAATCGGAGACATTCCTGAAGCGGAAATCAGAGCCTAAATCGATGATAGCGACCTTATTTCCAGCTTTCATCAGGCTAGCCACCACTGCTGCCGACTCACCGTGTGGGAGGCAAAGAAAAAGTACGTCGGCATCTTCCTTTTTAATGTCATCTAGTGATTCGACTCGTTGGTCGACGATCCCCGCAAAAGCAGGGATGATGGACGAGTAAGACTCCCCTGCCGAACTGGCTCCATAGAGGCGGTGTATTCTGGCGAGTGGGTGGTTCAGCAGCAGACGAACGAGCTCTTGGCCCGTGTAACCCGATGCGCCGGCAATAGATACGTTTACGGTGTTCATTCTTTATTTATCCTTGTTCATCATTCCAATGATCTCATTCACCAGTCACTACTCTAGTCACTAGTTACTAATCACTATTGCCTCCAAGTAACCCTCGACGCTATGCTGTACAATTTGGCATAGGCACGTGCTTCCAAGCCGGTCCAGCCCTCGGCCTCTTCGCCGTAGCGAGCAACCGGCGAGCTCATGAGTGAATTTGGCGATGAGCATTTCATCGGCAAGATGTTGCCACGATAGAGGTACAGTGTCACATCCCCATCCACCACTTGCTGGGTGCTAATGAAAAAGGCCTCCATATCGCGCATAACTGGATCGAAATACTGACCCTCATGAAGCATCAGCCCATATTGATCGGCTAGATGGTCTTTTAGGTGACGCTGCCATTTCGAGAGCGTGAGCTTTTCCAGCTCCCGGTGAGCAGAATAGATGATTGTGGCCACTGGCGCCTCGAAACCAACCCGGCCTTTAAATCCGAGGATCGTGTCGCCAAGGTGCATCCCACGACCAATGCCATGCAAGATGCCTATCTCACGCACGCGTTTGAGTAAATCGAGGGGCTCGAACTGCTTGCCATTGAGGTGGGTAGGCAGACCCTTCTTGAATGTGATGGTCAGTTCTTCAGGGCTGTCGTCCATTTCGTGCGGGACCGCAAGCTCAGGCCATGCATCGAGGGGGAGTGCCTGATCGGATACCGTGGTCTCCTTGCCACCAACGGTCGTGCCCCAGATGCCACGGTTGATGGAGTAGTCGGTCGTCTTCTGTGGAACATCAAACCCCCGCTCGCGCAAGAAAGCGGTGGTGTCGGCGCGCGTAAGTCCCTCATCGCGGATGGGTGTGATGATTTCAAGCTCGGGTGCCAATGTGCGAAGTGCTACATCGAAGCGGATCTGGTCGTTACCAGCTCCCGTTGAGCCGTGAGCCACAGCAGTTGCACCAATCTTGCGTGCGTATTCAGCTATGAGCAAAGCCTGAATGAATCGCTCGGAACCTACACAGAGTGGATAGGTGCGGTCTTTGAGCACATTCCCCATAATCAAGGGCACGAAAATGCGGTCGTAGAGATCCTGCATTCCGTCGAGCGATGTGAAGCTGTCAGCTCCGTAATCGTAGGCTTTCTTCTCGAGGGCTGCCGATTCTTCGGGAGGCATGCCGAGGCAGTCGACGGTAACGGCGTGGATTTCAGCCTCATACTGCTCTTTCAAGTAGGGGATACAAAAACTGGTATCTAAGCCGCCGCTGTAGGCGAGAACAATTCGTTGCATAAGGTGGTTCGAAGATGACATGAACAATTAAGGGCAAAAAAAGGCAGAATCTGAGATTCGGCCTCTAAAATACGAAATTCAGCTGGGCTGGAATACCTGTGCCAAAAAAGTGATATGGTCTGCTAGGGGTTTTTCAATCAGTTCGGCACCATGATGGATGTCTTCACGACTCACATTTGCAGCAAACCGAGCGTCCTTCAACTTCTTGGTCACCGATTTTGCCGACATCCCCACAAAACCTTCGGGCCTCATCAAGGAAACGGCGTGCATGAACCCCGACAGTTCGTCGCATGCGAACAGATACCGTTCCATTTCGGTCTCAGGATGCTTCCCCGTACGCTCAGGGGCGTGCGATAGTATTGCATCGAGTATTTCACGGCTATACCCTGCAGGTGCCAAGATGTTGTTTACTGCGTGATTCGGATGCTCGTCTGGCCAAGCTTCCCAGTCAAGATCGTGAAGCAATCCTGCCAAATACCACTGCTCGGTGGTCGTTTCGTCCTTGCCCAAGACTGCAGCATACGCCTTGATTGCCTGGGCAACCATCTTGCAATGGTGGCGTAGAGCATCACTTTTAATGTATGTTTCAAGAAGCTGCAACGCATGTTCCGAATTGGGATGGGTAGCTTGACTCATGGACTATCTTCCTCTATATGACTGTGGGTTAAATGGTCGGGATGCTTGGTTCCGTCAGTTTGTTCCACAAGTTCTGCAGCGAGAAGCGATGTGGTCCAATCATGGGTTCGGCTTTGAGGGCCTTTTCGGAAGGCACAGTTTTGAACGGCGCAAAAATTGCAGCAGGCAGAGAAGCATGGCTCAGTGTGCACAATGACCTCCGATGGCTCGTCGAGTAAATCGTAAAGAGCATCATGAATAGCATGCTCCATCTCGTGAGTCTGTTCCAAGGTCCAATAAAACGGCATGATGAGGTGAAAATCAATTCGTACCACAGAACCACTCCTCCAAGCTCGTAGGCGATGAGGAGCAATCCAACCTGGTCTTCTCGACGAAACCAAGGCCGCTGTAATACGGGCTAGCAATGCTGGGTCGGCCTCGTCCATGAGCATCCCAACCGAACGGCGCACTATCTGGTACCCTGAACGCAAAATCCACAAACCCACGAGTATGGCAAATAGAGGATCTAACCAATCGATACCTGTGAGAATTACCAAACCGATACCGATTATGATGCCTCCGCTGGTCCAAGCATCGCTCAAGATATGATGGCCATTGGCGATCAGTGCCTCCGAGTGGCTCCTTTTTCCCGATCGTACCAAGTATAAACCCAAAAACAGGTTTACGACGCCTGCAGCAGCCACGAGTAAGAGGCCGAAATCCATGTTGTCGAGCGTGGTCCCCCAAATGAGTGCTTGTATAGCATGGGCGACAATAGCAAAACCTGCGAGAAATATCATGGCACCCTCGGCACCCGAACTGAAGAATTCGATTTTGCCGTGACCATAGGGATGACTGCCGTCGGCTGGACGTGTGCTGATCCATATGGCACCGATGGCCATTATTGCCGTGGCGACGTTTATCAAAGACTCGAGCGCATCCGACATAATCGCCGATGATCCTGTAGAATACCACGCCCACATCTTCACCACGCTCAAACACACGCCTACCACGAGCGACACTATTGCGGGTCCTTGCTTTTCAGCTGTAACCGATTGTTTTCGAGATGTTTGCGTCGCCATAGATCAAAATACCGCTTTGACAAAAAAAACGTACCTGTGTTTTGTGCTTTATTTAAAAAGCCCTATATTTGTTGCATGATAGTGGTCCTAGTGACCACTTTTTAGTTTGACATATTTTTAGCAGTTGCTAGACGAGTGTTAAGCGCACAGGCGCGAACGAAACTCCTACGCATATAGGAACATGAACTGTTAAAAGGGAGTGTGATAGCTCTCTTTTTCGTAATCGACAAAAAATGCATGTTCCTGCAAACCATTATAAGAAAAGCCGACCACCGCGTCGGCTTTTTTTTTGTACATAATCGCAGCTGATTGTCTGCGTATCTTTGTAGCTTGAACTGATTTCAAATTCTGTCCCAACCACCTGATGGCTTTGATCCCCGTCAATGTTATGGCTCCCCTTTATCTTCGCAAGCCAGAACTGGCGCAGTTCAAGGCAGACTTGGATCTAGCGAGAGCATCGGGAGTAAAGGCCGTTTCAGTCGACGTGTGGTGGTGCCTGGTAAAGGCTGCCGGGCCAGATAGCTACGATTGGTCGTACTACGACGAAATCTTCGAGCTAATCGTTCAAGCGAGGTTAAACATCGTTCCCATTATTGCCTTTCACGAGTTTGGGATCGACGAACTCAATGAAGATGACGTACCCGTCGGACTCATCCCCGATTGGGCATGGAATCTGCACGATGGAAGACCCTACATGGGCCTATACCTCAACAAAGACGACCTCCGTTACAAAAGCGAATTGGGAAACACATCGACCGAGGCGATTTCGTTGTGGGTCGACAGGCTTTATTTGGGTGAGTACGTTGTTTTTATGAAGGCATTCGAAAAGCGATACGCCCATCTAGCTGCCCAACTCGACGAAATCAACATCAGCTGTGGACCTACCGGAGAGCTCCGCTACCCATCTTACAACTACCACGACCGCTGGAGATACCCACATCGCGGTTTCCTTCAATGTTACTCCCGACCTGCCATTATCGACTTCAGAGAAACCATGATCAGGAAGTACGGATCGGTGAACAAAGTCGGCATTGCATGGGATCTCTATCTTGCAGGCGAGCACTCGATCAACCTGCCGGAAAGCATTGACGATTTTCTATGGTACTCTGCTTATCGCACCCAGTACGGTATGGATGTATTTGAGTGGTACAATTTGGCACTCATCAACCACGGTAGAAGGATGATTCGAGCGGGAATTCAAGGATTCAACCGCCAGTTCAAGCAGATACCACTAGGGATTAAGATTCCGGGCGTCCATTGGAACATCGCCCACCCTCATATTCCGAGGATATCGGAGATACTCGCAGGGGTGATCAACACGCATATCGACGAGGGGACCATGGCTGCAGGGCACGGCTATGCGCCCATCATGAAAATCGTGTCGGAGGTGGCGTCCGAACGGGAAGTCATTCTACACTTTACCTGCCTCGAGCAGGACAACCGAGATTTAGATCAGGGATTGTTCGCCTACTCGAGGGCAAAAAGCCTTGTGTCGTGGGTGGCAGAAGAAGCGCACCACCAAGGCGTAACAATAAAGGGTGAAAACGCGATGGGCTTAACTTCCGATGAAGTAAACGAATGGGATCGTATCGTCAGTGCGCTAAAAAACCCGGATGCGCCATACCAAGGATTCACGTTGCTTCGCATCCAACAGCTGCGCCATTCGCCCTACAGCCTCCGGCGCATCTCTGAGCTCGCTAGAGCGACATGAAGGTCTGGAACATGGTCCAAGGCGATTTCACGTCAGCGTACTGAATGTTCTTGATCGTGTTACGTGTAACAAAGAAAATCTTCGGATAGGCATTCGTCAAGCGCAGAATGTCGGCCTGTGGAATTTCCTTGATCTCGAAGTTCGGCTTGAAGCGCTCTACGTACATCGGGGTTCCCTGTGCACCTTGCACTACCACACCATACACTTCGTCGACAAGTCCGCTTTCTTTGTATGCTTTCACATTTTCGGTGGCGTCCCAACAGTGTGGGCAGGTTGGGCTGAAGACAAACACCAGGTAGCGCTTGCTCTCATCGAAGGCGCCAACACTGGCCAAAGCGGTCTGGCTCACGTTTTTGTTGAGCAGCGGATCATTGAGCGCCTCAAGTGCGCTCGATGGGTTCGCCCCATTTGCAGCTGCACTGTTTACAACTGGATCAACACTGGTTTGCCCGCTCCAAATGCCGCTTATTAGCAAGGCAAAAACCATCGTAGCCCATTGCCACTGCTGAATTGCGCCAGAGTGTTTAATCGGATTCTTCAGAAGGAGAAATGACATAGCGATTAAGATGAAATTTCTAAGGAAGGATACCCATGGCGGTGTTGCCAAGGCTTCGAATGCACCAAAACAACCACAATCTTCGACACCAACCACCAAATGGCCGTAAGCAAAGCCCAATGTAAAAAAAATAAGTGTGATCAGTGAAACTAGAGCCATGTCTTTGCTGCGGATGAAAAACACCAACATCAGACCAAGGATGATCTCGAATGTCGGGACCAAAATACTGAGCTGTGCTAGTTTTTCGGGAATGCCATACCCTATCATGTCAGTCACAAACACATGTGTTTCGAGCATCTTGCCGATTCCCGACACGATAAAAAAGAGACCCAGGATAAAACTGATCGCCTTGGCGTAAGATGGTTTGATGGTCATAATGGATAATTGGTTTGAATATCACCGTAATATCTGTCTTATAGACCAATTCTGCAATAAATCAGGGGAATTCCTGTTGAATTATAGCTACGATTTGGTCTAAATCTTGATCTGAAATCTGGTAGTGAAACGTTGCACGGATGATGTCGGGGCCAAATTGGGTCATTCCCACACCTTTGCTGCTAAACGTTTCTAGAACTGCCATCGTATCACCGTTAAGAACTCTGAAAAGCACAATGTTTGAAGCCACGGTTTCAGCGTCAACCTCAAATGCCGACGAGCGGTCGATGGCTCGCGCAAAATCTTTGGCTTTCCGGTGATCGTCTACCATTAATGGCCAGACGTTGTCGAGTGCGAAATCGGCCGCCGCCGCAAGGATGCCAACTTGACGCATCCCCCCTCCCCACATCTTGCGCGCACGCCGGGCTTTTTTGATGCGATCTCTGCTCGACAGCAGCATGCTGCCAACCGGAGCACCCAAACCTTTACTGAAGCACACCGAAATCGTGTCGGACATGCTGCCAAAAAATGACGGCTCAATGCCCGATGCCGTTATGGCATTCCAGATGCGCGCGCCATCCATATGCACGAAAAGATCATTCTCACGGGCTACAGCATGAAGCGCGGTCAGCTCTTCTCGCGTGTAAAAGGCTCCACCACCCTTGTTCGTGGTATTCTCAAGCGACAGCACCCTAGATATAGGATCCCAGTCGTTTCGTGGACGAACTGCTGCCTTTACCTGATTGGGCTCGAGTTTACCCCGATGCCCCTTTAATGGTCGTAACTGCACCGACGACAGTAGGCTAGCGGCCGCAGTTTCGTAGTTGAACACATGTCCCAGCTCGTCGATGATGACCTCCTGCCCCGGCTCTGTGAGCACGTGGATGGCCAACTGGTTGCTCATGGTTCCACTGGGAACGAACAAGCCTGCCTCCATGCCGAATAGGGTCGACACCCTCGCTTCGAGCTTGTTCACGGTCGGATCCTCCCCAAAAACATCGTCGCCAACGGGCGCCGCAACCATCGCCTCAAGCATCGCTGCCGAGGGCTTAGTCACGGTGTCGCTTCGCAGGTCAATGCGCAGATTATTTGCCATACGTGTAGAATCCTTGTCCGGTTTTGTCGCCCAGTTTACCAGCATCTACCATCTTGACCAAAAGCGGACACGGACGATATTTCGGATCGCGGAAGCCATCGTAAAGCACGTTCAAGATGTCGAGGCACACGTCCAAGCCAATGAAATCGGCCAGTCGCAACGGACCCATTGGATGGGCCATTCCGAGTTTCATGACTTCGTCGACATTCTCTGGTGTTGCAACGCCCTCGTAGACCGTGAAGATCGCCTCGTTGATCATGGGCATGAGCACACGGTTCGATACGAATCCAGGAGCGTCGTTAACTGGCACGGGCACCTTGCCGAGTTTAACGGATGCAGCTCGCACCGCCTCGTATACATCGTCGGAGGTTTCGAGTCCGCGTACAACCTCGACAAGTTTCATGACCGGAACCGGATTGAAAAAGTGCATCCCGATAACCTGCGATGGACGCTTGGTAACAGCGGCGATCTTGGTTATCGATATAGAGGACGTGTTCGACGCCAAGATGCATCCAGCCGGCGCGGCAACGTCGAGAGTGGTGAATATCTTCTTCTTGAGGTCGAAATTTTCGTTCACAGCCTCTACCACCAAGTCGGCATCGGTCACTGCAGCAGCCAAATCGGTGTGCGGATGAATATTGGCCAGAGTGGCGGACTTTTGCGCATCGGTGATCTTCTCCTTCGCGACCATTCTCGACAGATTCTTGTCGATCGTTGCAATGGCACGCTCAACACGTGCAAGATCGATATCCACAAGGTTAACGACGAATCCGTTTTGCGCAAAAATGTGGGCAATTCCATTGCCCATGGTTCCACCGCCGATAACAGTCACCTTATGTATGTTCATGGTTCTCTCGTGGTTAATTGAACAGGATAATTACAATTGTTTAAATGGCGATCGAGCACATCTTGGATGCTGTCGCGTTTCCTGATTAGTTTCGTGGTGTCGTCATTGCAGACCATTACTTCGGCTGGAAGACGACGGCGATTGTACTCCGATGCCATCACCATCCCATAGGCGCCGGCATCGGCCAAAGCAAGCACATCTCCCTCGTGGGTGGCCGGGAGTTCCCGGTTCTCGGCAAGCAAGTCGCCGCTTTCGCAAATATTGCCAGCCAACGTATATACGCTGTCTACGCGCTCATTCATCCGACTCACGTTCAGCACTTCGTGCCAAGCATCGTAGAGCACCGGACGTACTAAATGGTTGAAACCGGTATCGCAACCCAAATAGGTTCGGGGGCCTTGGTCCTTAACGGAGGTCACCGTGGTAAGGAGAACACCGCTCTGTGCCATCACATACCTGCCTGGCTCGAAAAGGAAGGATAATGTTCCACCGCGATACTCCAGCTCCTCACGAAGGAGCGGCTCGGCCAGCACCTTCAGCTCGTTCAAGTCAAATTCGGCCTCCCCTGCCATGTACGGGATCGGGAATCCACCGCCAAAGTTGATATACAGCAGATCGGGAAACTGCCTCGATATGGCAAGCAGCTTCCGCATGGCCATGAAAAGGTTCTGCGGCTCCCTGATGCCGCTGCCGATGTGCACGTGGATCCCCGTAATCTTCACATCCGACTGCCGTGCTATTGCGAGCGCCTCGTCAATCGCACCGATCCGGATGCCAAACTTACTGTCCTCATTGCCGGTCACGACCTTGCTGTGGTGACCATCGCCAATGTCGGGCTTGATACGGATTGAAACCGTCGTGCCGGGGTATGACGCGGCATATTTGCGAAGCCTCGAAATCGAGCCGATGTTCAGCACAACCCCCATCGCCGCCGCATCGTCCATTTCGGCGTCGGTCATGTTGTTCTCGGTGTAAAAAATGTTCTGCGGATTATGCTGGAACATCAGACCCAAATGCATCTCCTCGCTGCTCACCGTGTCGAATCCGAACCCCGCCTTCGCAATCTCCTCTAGGATGTGCGGATTATCGTTTGCCTTCATGGCGTACAGCCACGAAACGGGTAAATCGCCCGTAAACAAGCTGGTGAGCATGGTGCAACGCCGATGGATTTCCGCCTCGCTGTACACGTAGGTGGGTGTGCCATGGTCGGATGCGACTCGCAATAGGGTATGTGCGTCGAACGGTACGGAATAAGCCACTATAGATCGAACTCTTTGTATGATTTGTGCCGACGATGCCTTAGTTTTGATCTCAAAATAAGGCATTCCCAAGAAAAACCCTTTCGCAATCTTATCCAGACCGTAGTATGCGGACCCTACTCAAGGCGGTCTTACTCGTATTGTTCGTGGTGCTGTGCTTGACGGCTATGGGCATCTATGTAACCTTCTACCGTGCTATGCCCAGCTACACGGGCAACATCGACATCAAAGGTATCGATTCGCAGGTCACTGTGAAGTGGGACGAGTTTCAGGTACCCCACATTTTCGCCGATTCTGACGAGGACTTGTATTTCACGGTCGGATATTTTCATGCCCAAGACCGACTCTGGCAGATGACGCTATCGCAACTGTCGTCTGAGGGCAGATTCGCTGAGTTCTTCGGTAAAGACTGGGTGCAGTACGACCGCCACATCCGCACGATTGGCATCCCTGATATTTCCGTGAAAATAGTAGAAGGGTTGCCAGCCGACGAAATTAAGCGTCTCGAAGCATATGCATTGGGAGTGAACACCTGGGTGCGCACGAACCGCGAGAAGCTACCCATGGAATTTGTGCTCCTCAACCTGAAGCCGATCGAGTGGGAACCCAAGCACAGCATCGGCGCATGGAGAATGCTCGGCTGGGAAATGAATGTGAGCTGGTGGGCCGAAATCACCTACGGGTATCTCCGCAAGCAGCTTGGCGAACCCTACTGGAGGGAGCTTCTCCCCGACTATGCGGGAGTCTACACCCCACAGATGAATGTGCCCGATTCATTGGCAGCCGACTCGATTCCATCACTCTTTAACACGCCATCATTACAAAGCGAAAACGATGCCGATGGACCCATATCGCTTAGCCTTCAATCTGCCATGAAGTTTAAGGAAACCGATAAGGCACTCAGAGATCTGTTGGGCAGTTCATCTACCCTTGCAGGCAGCAATGCTTGGGCACTTTCAGGGAGCAAATCGGCAAGCGGATTCCCGATGTTGGCCGGCGACCCTCATCAAAGCCTGACCCTTCCGGCTCGTTGGTACGAAATCCACATGAATCGCAACGGGCAAAATGTGGCCGGGATCACCCTCCCTGGAATACCCTACATCATGATGGGTCAAAATGATGGCATGGCATGGAGTTTCACCAACATGATGGCCGATCAGACCGATTTCTATGAGGAAAGACTGATGCCCGGCACCCCTGGCTACTACCAATCGAACACATCTGAGGGTATCGCATACCTTCCCATCCGAATCGAACGCGAAATTATTCGGATAAAGGGCAGTCCCGATGAGGTTATAACCATCCGTTACACAGACCACGGACCACTTATCAACGATGTGTACGACGACAGGCAAACCATCGCCGATGTGTCGCTGAGCATGAGATGGATGGGCTTTGAACCGACAAACGAGCTCAGCGCCTTGCATACGTTGAACTGGATTGATCGCTTTGAGTCGCTGCAACCCGTTGCCGAGGAGTTCAAGGTCCCCGGTCTGAATTTGATCTACGCCGACGTTGCCGGCAACATCGCCAAGTATATGATGGCTCAGATCCCTGTTCGCAGCTACGATAATGTCGGCTTCGCTCAAGGTTGGGAATCGTCGCATCGGTGGACCGGTTTCGTGCCGTTCGAGGAATTTCCGCATGTTATAAATCCGGAGTCGGGGTTTGTCGTTGATGCTAACCAGCCGAACGATGCACCGTTTCACATCGGCAGCTTTAATGAACCGGCATCAAGGTACCAAGTCATTGAGCAGGCTCTGGCTGGTTCCGAGAAACACACTGCCGAGCAGATGATGTCGCTCCAACTCGAAACACTATCGGAGCATGCCCGCGAAATCACTAACATCATTCTGCCTGTTATCCAAAGGTCCAAGCTGACACCACAGATGGGAGATGCCGTGAATTATCTCCTCAACTGGGATTTTAAATATGAGAGATCGGCGACAGCAGCCAGCATATTTGAGGTCTTTTTCACAAAATTGGCCGAAAAATCCCTGTCCGACGACATGGATGCAACAGGTTGGAATGCCTTCAAACGAAATGACCAGCTACCGCTACGGGTGGTGGGTAACATGTTGAAAAACGACAGCCGCTATTTCGACGTCAAAGGCACACCTACCATCGAGACACGCGACACCCTCATTGTGAGGGCAATGGAAGATGCGGTAAAGTATCTTACCGACACATTGGGAACCGAACCGATCAACTGGCGGTGGGAGAACTTGCATCAGGTAAAATTTGAGGCCACTCATTTCGCGTCGGCTGCCAAACCCAAAAAAGATGGGTACTTGAATTTGATTGTCACCTACATGATGAACAGGGGTCCATTTGGTACCCGCGGACACACGACCAGCCCCATAAGTGGCCACTACGACTGGCATCAACCGTTTCAGCAGGTCGGTGGAGCCACGTGGCGCAGGGTTATCGATCTTTCAAATACGAGCCAAAGCTGGTCAGTGCTTCCCGGTGGCCAATCGGGAAACTCCCTGTCGCCAGCTTACGATAATCAGCTCGACCTTTGGCTTGAAGGCAAATACCGTATTTTACAACACAATAGCGAAGTGCGTTTCCGTGATGACTTACCGGCAATGACACTCAATCCAAGCAAATAAGCGAACATGAATACATCTTGGATCGGACTTGATGCAGGTGGAACAGGGTCGACCATTGTGGTAACCGATAACGACCTAAATGTGTTGTTGAAGCTTAATGGTGGGGCCATTCAAGCTCGCAAGATGAAACTCGGCGACCAAATTGCCGTTATTCAGGGGTTTTTATCCACCATAGACAAAGAGATCGGATTAGCATCGATCGGTGGGATGGGTCTCGGCATCGCAGGCACCGGAAGAATGGACGAACGAAAGGCGATCGAAGATGCCCTTGCGCATTTATATCCGGAACTACCCTGCAAGGTTGCTCCCGACTCCGAAGCTGCTCACATTGGCGCCTTTTCGAACAGCAGCGGTATACTGGTCATAACTGGCACAGGCAGCATTGTTTGGGGTCGCCATGGTGACACTTGGATGCGAGCTGGTGGTTTCGGCTATATGATCGGCGACGAGGGAAGCGGCATGAAACTCGGCATGGAGGGGCTATCGGCAGCGGGCTTGGCCTGGGACGGTGGCCAACAAACGATGCTTTGCGAGCTACTGGCCAAAGAGCATGCTATTGTGGATGGGTCTTCGATGGTCAAAGCAGTGTACGACGGCGGTCTCCAACCAAGCCGTATCGCACTTCAGGTACTTGATGCGGCCGGATCAGGCGATGAGATCTGCAAAAGCATTTGTGAACGGCAATCACGCCTTCTTGCAACCCAAGTCAAGATTGTTGCAGACCAGATACCCACCGACTCACAAAGAATTGTATTATGGGGTGGACTTCAAAAGAATAGCTACTATAAGACATTGCTAGAAAAAGAGATTGAGATTTGTGTCTCAAATGCTCATTTTGCCGAGGCGAAACATGAGCCATGGATAGGAGCTGCCCTTATGGTTAAAAACTGGGTGCAACATATTGGTTCGCGAGCTACGTTATAAATAGCGTCACCGGACATTGGACATTGGACATTGGACATTACTCACTTTTGGTTGTTCTTTCAGATCTTATAGATCCGCGCTCTCTCCTCTCTGTTCCTTCTCCCTTCCTTCTTCTTTCTTCTTTCTTCTTTCTTCTTTCTTCTTTCTTATTGTATATCCTCCGCTCCATATTACTCTCGGTCTTCTTGGTCATCTCACTGACCTCCTGGGCTCAGTTTGTCCCGAGCAACCAGCGGAACTCACCTCCGGCTGAATCGGCGGTCGATATACCCGTGCGCGTCGAGAAGCTGTTGGGGTCGCTTAGTCTCAGACAAAAAGTATCGCAGCTCTTTTTCGTTAGAGCTTTTGGGGAGCCTTGGACCGAATCCCAAGCATCTTACAAGAAGCTTCGGAAGTTAATCGAAACGGATCAGGTCGGTGGCGTCATCTTTTTCAAAGGAAAGGCGACCGATCAAGTCAAGTTGGCGAACCATCTCCAAGAAATTGCGCCTATCCCCCTTCTCATGGCTCAGGATATGGAGTTCGGCGCGGCAATGAGGATAGACGAAGCCACAAGGATCATCCCGGCCATGGGGGTTGCTGCAACAGGCAATCCCCACAATGCCTGGTTGATGGGTTGGATTACTGCGGTTGAGGCACGTGCTCTCGGCGTTCACCAAGTATATGCGCCAGTAGTCGATGTGAACAACAATCCTTTGAATCCGGTCATCAATGTTCGGTCCTTCTCTGAGAACCCCGCAGTGGTATCGCTCTACGCGACCGAGTTCATCAGAGGGGTTCAGTCGACCGGTCTCATGGCCACAGCAAAGCACTTCCCTGGTCACGGCGACACAGAGAATGATTCTCATTTCACGCTTCCGGTAATCCGGCACGACTACGCTCGACTCGACACCGTCGAGCTTCCCCCCTTTCGGGAAGCCATCTTGGCCGGCATAGCCAGCATCATGAGTGCCCATATCTCCTTCCCGAAATTAAGCAACCAACCCCAAGTACCGGGCACCCTCGATCCAAATGTACTTGGCAGATTGTTGGTCGATAGCCTGCGTTACGAAGGACTGATCGTCAGCGATGCCCTTGAAATGCGCGGTGTGACAAGTGTCTTCAAGCCAGGTGAGGCGGCTGTTGCTGCCATACACGCCGGTGTCGATCTGGTGATCCTTTCACCGAATGAGGACGAAGCAATTAGTGCTGTAGTTAAAGCCGTGCAGGACAACGAAATTAGCGAAGCTCGTATTGATGCCAGCCTGAGGAAGCTGTTGTTTTGGAAGTTTCAGCTCGGATTGTTTGAGAACAGCTCAAACGATGTTGATTTCACGGCCAGCATTGTTGGAAACAAAGAACACAGGATCATCTCAGATCGTATTGCCCGCGAAAGCGTGACGCTGCTTAGAAACGACAAAGACCTGTTACCTTTGTCGCCGTATAAGCAAAAAAGAATCCTCTTCTTGGGTGTGGCAAACGATCGCAGCGGTACGACAGGAAAATCGTTGGCCGACGAAATGTCGAAGTATCATCCATCGGTTGAGTTCATGAGTTTGAATCCTCGTACCACACCTGCACAGCAGCAGGCAATCCTGAGGGCTGCAAGGGCTGCTGACGTAACGGTCGTGGCAACATACTACACGGTGGTTGCTGGCGAACTGACAACAACGCTGGGTCCTCGCGAACGATTTCTCCAGCAAATACAAGACCTAAGCAAGCCATCTATCGTTTTGGCTTTGGGTAATCCGTACACCATGTCGACCATGCCTAAATCTGAGGGTCACATTGTGGCGTGGAGTGGTCACGAGCAACATGTTCCGAGTGTGGCAGCCGCTTTGTTTGGAGCCTCCAAAATTTCGGGCAGGATTCCGGTTACAATACCCGATTTGTACAAGATTGGATCTGGACTCGATTTGCCAAGGCAGCGAATCCGTATCGACGAGCCTGAATCGGTGTACATGATCCCAGATTCCATCGCCAAAATCGACGACATTATGAGACAGGCCATCGATGAGAAGGTCTTCCCTGGCGGAGTTGTAGCTGTGGTTAAAGATGGCGTGCTCATCCATCACAAAGCGTATGGAAATCATACGTACGACGCAGGTGCACGTCCATATAAGACCGACGACATCTTCGATTTGGCATCGCTTACCAAGGTGATCGCTACGACAACTTCGATAATGAGGTTGGTCGATCAGGGCAAGATTTCGGTCGATGACCATGTATCAAAGTATATCCGTGAATTCGACACCACCGAAAAACGCTATATAACCATAAAGCAACTGCTCACCCACGAATCGGGTCTTCCGGCATTCAAGGTTTATGTCGACAAGCTGAAAACTAGGGCCGCGATCTTGGACGCCATTTTAAACGAGCCGCTCTCCAACCGCCCGAGCTCTCAATATGTATATAGCGACCTTGGGTTCATCACGCTTGCGCAAATCGTGGAGAAAGTATCTGGTGTACCGTTTGACAGGTATACCCAAAAAGAGTTGTACGAACCTCTTGGCATGAGTTCTACCGGTTTCAGTCCGCTTAAGAGGGACCAAAAGCTGCTGGAACGGATTCCACCGACCGAGATCGACACCATATATCGAAAAATCACGGTCAAGGGTGAGGTACATGACGAGCGGGCTTGGTATATGGATGGCTTGGCTGGTCATGCCGGTTTGTTCTCCACCTCCGGCGATATTGCGATATGGGCAACCATGCTACTGCAAAAAGGACAATACGGTGGTTATACCGTCTCGAGCAGTAAAACCGTCGATTTATTCGCAGCAAGGCAGTCGGTTCTTGCCAAGCGTGCATATGGTTTCGACATGAAGGCAGATTCCGGTTTTAGCAGCGCAGGCACGCTCATGAGTGCGCGGACATTTGGTCACACAGGATTTACGGGCACAAGTATATGGATGGACCCTGAACGAGATTTGGCCGTTATCGTGTTGACGAATCGCACATGGCCGTATCGTGGAACATCCGGACCAATAGGTCGAGTGAGGGCATCAATAGCCGATGCGGCTGTTCAATCCATAAGAAAATAGACTTTTGCTTCCGTTTCATTACATCCTACTACTTGACCGTGAGCAAGCCGGTCAAACGCTGTTCCTAAAATCCCTTGCCAAGGGTGCCGCTAAACATCGTGGTATTCGGGGGATATTCCTCCATACCGACAACGAGCGCACCGACCTGATGTTACAAGAGGGCATCATGCGAAACGATGCGAGAAAGAGAGTGATCAAGGAAACAAACCACCGGCTTATCGACTTATTTGCGGAAGCAGGTATTGGAGCTGTTGGAATGCAATGGCATCAAATAGGTCGAGTTGATCCGAGTGGCACAGTCACATTCCTGAACGATCCTCGGACTAGGATTCCGCACTCTACTCAGTTGATCATGTCGAATATGGCGGGCGAATCGGGCGATGTTATCGATTTAGGAGATTTGGGAAAGTCGTTGTCGCTGGCGATGTCGATACCATTGCTTAGGGTATCTGCAGCCAGACTCGACGGGATTTTTGTGCAGAAAGACAGCGAGTCTGTCTCTACGGTCGATCGTGCTGATGCGTCAACGAATGGGGTCGAGCAGACAATCAGCATGGCAACGTGGAATGGCCTTGAAGACTACATATTGGGTGCATGACGGCACTAAATGTGACAAATTCGGCTGTCAGATATGTAAAAAAAGCAGAAATCTGCCTTAAATCGCTTTTTTTTGCGGTTTTACAGCCTATTTAGCTTGACTAGCTAAAATGCTGTGATTAGATTCTCGCTGCATTATACGCAGACAGGTCTCGAGATTTAATCAAAACCAAATAAACTGGAGTATCAGATGAACCGTTTCAACGAAATCAAAGCTATTGTAGATGAGCTCGAAGGCGACATGGACAAGTTTTTCGATAAGGGTAACAAAACAGCCGGAACACGTGCCCGCAAGAGCCTGCAAGACCTCAAGACGCTTGCACAAGAGATTCGTATCCAAATTCAGGAGTCGAAGAAAGCCTAATTCGCTACTGAAGATTTTGATCACAAAAGCCGCCAATGCGGCTTTTGTCGTTTATGGAAGTGCTTACATCGCCTAACGTCCTCTAATTGCCAAATAATGCAACTGAGAAAAATGGTGTCATTTTCGTGCACTTTATGTCTTTCTGATTTGCTTAGTTAAAAGCTTTTTATAACTTAGGAGTATTGGGTTACTGTTAAAAGTGCCTTTAAAGAATTGGACTGTATGGGTTTGACTAAATGTCATATTGTCTTTGCCTCCAGTGATCTGCGAATCGCCACATGATCAGTGTGCCCCCCGACAAGATGAATACTGCCCGGCAGTCCTATCGTTTATTGAAACCGCTTCCCATGGAGCTTCTATGATCAGAAAAGTTACTGTTGCTCTTTTTTTATTTGCCATCTTCACAGCGCCAAATCTTTTCGCACAAAGCGGCAAGATTAGTGGGCGTGTATTAGATGCCGCCACCAAAGAGCCCCTCGTTGGCGTCAACGTCGTCATCCAGGGAACCACAATCGGAAATGCGACCGACTCTGATGGATACTACAACATCCTGAACGTGACGGCGGGTACTTATACCCTGAGGGCATCCCTCATCGGTTTCACCCCTGTGGTGGTTGAGAATGTGAGGGTCAACATCAACTTAACCACGATTCAAGATTTTCAATTACGCGAAGAATCGTTCGTCGGAGACGAACTCATTGTCACTGCCGAGCGACCCATTATTCAGCAGGACGTTTCGAGCAGCCAGGTGAACGTGAACGCCGAGGAGATTAAAAAGCTCCCGATCACAAACGTCGCGGAAGTGGTAGGTCTACAAGCTGGAACACGGGGCCTCAGTATCCGTGGCGCAGGCAGCGATCAGATATCGTTTGTCGTTAACGGTGCAACATTACGTGATGCACGCGATAATAGTCCATTTACTGGCATTTCTTTGACCGCCGTGGATAACATTCAGGTGCAAACGGGTGGATTTAGCGCAGAGTACGGAAACGTGCGTTCTGGTATCGTGAATGTGACCACTAAAGAAGGTCGCCGCGATAAGTACACCGTAGATGTGATTGCCAGATACCGTGCCGCAGCACCAAAAAATCAAGGTCAAGCTCCCAACGACCCGAATTCGTATTGGTTACGCCCATATCTAGATCCTGATGTAGCTTTCACAGGCACGAAAAACGGAAAATGGGATGCATTCACACAGCGGCAATATCCAGAATTTGAGGGATGGAATGCAGTGGCTCTTCAAACATTGCAGGACGACGATCCATCAAACGACCTCACCCCACTTGGTGCACAACAGCTCTTTAGATGGCAGCACAGAAAAAACCTGACCATCACGAAGCCCGACTACGAAATTGATGCCGGTATCGGCGGACCAATCATCGGTGCCGAAAAACTTGGCAATCTTCGTTTCTTCGTATCGATGCGTGCAACGGAAACCCAGTACATGTTCCCATTGGCAACGGATGGCTACAACAACTCCTTTGCCAATTTCCGAATTACCTCCGACCTCAAGCCAGGCATGAAGCTAAGTTTTGACGGTATTTACGGTTTTACCAAGGGAACCACCAATAACAACACGGGTAACCCGGGTATCTTTACATCGGGCACTTCCATAGCGAACCAAATGAATCGCGTTAGCTTCATTGACTCGCGTATCTACTCGACCGACTATTGGTCACCAAGTAGTGTGCAGCGCTACGGATTCGGTGCCAAGTTTACACATGCTGTAAGCAATAATACATTTTACGAAGTCAAGGTTGACAACTTCAGCTCTAGCTACGACACGAATCCTGGTCGTCCACGTGATACGACCCCAGTAGTGTGCTTCGGCAATTTCTGTGCGGATGAAGGTCCATTTGGCTACTTCACACAACCGTCGAGCGGTATCGGAAGCGGTCTGCGCATGGGCGTGGGTATGAGTAACTCTCGCGACTCCAGCTTTACATCAACTTGGTCGACAAAGGCAGACATCACCAGCCAGGTGAACCGTTGGAACCAAGTAAAAGCAGGTATTGAGTATGTCTATACCGTAAACAAGGTAAACTACGGATCTGTAGATGAGTACCTGCCAAGTGGACGCTCCATGTCGAAATGGACAACCTATCCAACTCGTGGCGCAGCATATGCTCAAAACAAATTGGAGTTCAAGGGAATGATCGCAAACGTAGGTTTGCGACTCGATTACAGCCACGCTGGTGGCGACTGGATCGACTATGCTCCTTTCACAAGAGCGTTTGCACCAGGGGGATCAGATGCACTAGATTCCTTGAACACCTCTCCAACGAAACGCCTGTTCTACTTGAGCCCACGCTTGGGAGTGTCGTTCCCTGTTACGATTACGAGCAAGTTGTTCTTCAACTATGGCCATTTCCGCCAGCTCCCTGCACCTGATAACCTCTATATGATCCGCCGTTTCTCCGATAACGGCCAGCTCACCCGTATTGCTGATCCTAACTCGCCGCTGCCAAAGACAGTTGCCTACGAATTGGGTTACGAACAGAGCATTAGGAACAGTTTCGTGGCTCGAGTTTCAGGTTACTATCGCGATGCGGCAAACCAACCTGCCCTTGTGACCTATAATAACACGAACGGCTTGGTTACTTATTCAAAAACGGAGCCGACATCCTACGACGATACAAGAGGTATTGAGGTTTCCCTGAGGAAATCGCCGACTAGATATTTCAGTGGTGAAATCAACTACACCTATAGCATCCGATCAAGTGGTTTCTTTGGCCTTCGTAGATACTATGAAAACCGCGCGCTACAACGTCAAGAGGAGTTTGAGACAGCTCTGAACTTGCAATCGAAGCCTGTGCCACAACCCTTCGCAAACCTGATCTTGGAGTTTTATACGCCACGGAATTTCGGTCCTAAGTTTGGTAAGCAGCATCTGCTTGGCGACTGGTCGCTGTCGACAAGAGCAGCTTGGCAAAGTGGGCAGTACCTCACTTGGGCTGGTGGTGGATCAATTCCCGGCATTAACAACAACGTGCAGTGGATCGACAACCATAACATTGACATGCGTTTCAGTAAAACGTTCAACACAGAACTTGGAACGGCGTTGCTCTTTGTTGATGTAAGCAACGTACTCAACACTCGGTATATGAGCCAAACGAATAACGGCTTCATCGATGGTCGTGATTACGAGGCGTACATGAAATCGCTTCACCTACCTAAAGAAATTGGTGATCCCCTTGGATATGGCAACATTCCTGGCAATGACCGTCCTGGCATGACCCGTAAGGGTCCATACATCCCATGGGATGAAAATGCCTCGGAGGAGCAAAAGGCTAAGTGGCGCAAGAACAAGTCGTATATCGACATGCCAAATCAGGAGTTCCTGAACTTCCTGAACCCAAGAAATATCTTCTGGGGCCTCCGCCTCACTTTCTAATCATATTGTAACGTACGCTATACGGATATTCAATGAAAAACTACGTACTAACACATTCCAGCAGAGTGATGAGGCGATTGGTCCTTGGCCTGATGTTTGTCTTATTTCTGTCGAGTGCAACTGTGGCACAGGAGCAATTCAAATGGCTAAATGCCGGCTCTCTCCACAACTGGTATTCCAGCATTGGCTTCGAGCGTGAACATGGATTTGTTGCTCGTCAGCAATTTGGTTTGCAATGGCCGGCGATATACCGCTTTCAAGACACACAAGCAGCAAAAGGCTTATGGTTGGGTTCGCGAAACTTCACCGATGAACGGAATAATAATTTCCCTTTCAAAGTCGTGCATACAGGCCCACGCGCAACTGGTTTAAACGCCTTCTTTCCCATCGAGTTCAAGTTGATCAGTCGATTTGATTGGCCAGTTGTGAGTGTTGACGGAATAGATACATTCGAGAAGCCGATCGAAGTAGATGAGGTGGATCCAAACATGGATGCAGATCTCATGATCTATAACAAGGTGAATACCCAGCTTGGTATTACCATGGAGCGCAAGATCATGCAGTTCAGCAATTCATATCACGACAATTATCACATCACTGAGTATATCTTCACTAATACAGGCAACACGGATGGTGATGCAGAAATTGAGTTACCGAACAACACGATAACCGACTTCTGGGTATTCATGCAGTGGCGCTACTCCGTTGTAGCCGAAACACGATATGTGATCGGGAACGCGACAGGATGGGGAATAAACAACATGAACGACGTTCGTGGCGATGGGGTCAAACCGGATCCACCCGGTGAGCAGTTCCGCGCCAACTTCTCCTGGCACGGCAAGTTTCCAGCTTTTACAGCATACGATAATATTGGAGGTCCAATTTGGGCGCCTGCTCTCAACGTGCTTGCAACCGATACAGTGGGACGTCTTGGGGCTATCCATTTCGTGGGCAACGTGACGCTGCACGCCGATACCTCGCCTACAAATAAAGCCGATGATGTGAGTCAGCCTCGAACAACACGATATTTAGGCAGTGACGATAATATTAACTCCCAGAACGACCCATTCAACCCAGCAAAGATGACTCAGGAGTACGCCCTGATGTCGAGTGGTCACGCTAGTCCACGCCACGCCGATGTTGTTGAACCATCTGGTAACTTCTTAATGCCAACAGGTGACCCATCACTTGGAACATCTGGTGGATTTTCGTCGGCAAACGGTTATGGTCCGTACACCCTCTCGCCAGGTCAAAGCGTAAGAATTGTTATGGCAGAGGCAGTTGCTGGTATTAGCCGAGCATTGGCTACTGAAATTGGAAGGCGCTATAAGCAAGGACAAATCGACGCTCTGCAAAAGAATACGGTTGTATTTCAAGGTAAAGATTCGCTTTTTCAGACATTCCAAAGGGCTACCGACAATTTCAAATCGGGCTACAAAATTACTCGTGCACCCCAACCACCAAGCTATTTTGAAGTAGCTTCGGGCGGTACAAGTATCAAGCTGATATGGGACTACACCGCCAGCGATGCCATTGAGGGATTTGAGATCTACAGAGCACAGGGTGACTATTACGAGCCACACGTGCTGATTCACACCGCTCCAGCATCTGCACGAGAATTTGAAGACACGACTCCTACTCGAGGTCTAGATTACTACTACTACATTGTTGCCGTTTCATCCACAGTAGCTAGTGGTGGATCGACACCAGCAGTTAAGCTTCGTAGCAATAGATACTATACGCAAACCTATGATCCAGCCAACTTAAAGCGCCCTCCAGGGAACCTCGATACAGTTGTAATTGTGCCTAACCCCTACAACATCGAGGCAAATTCCGACGATCGTGCAGGATTCGACCAAAATCAGGTGCGTTTCCGCGGCAATCAGATTCAGTTCATCAACATGCCGGGCCGTGCTCGCATCCAGATCTTCACAGAGATCGGACAGCATATTAGGACCATCAATCATACTGATGGAACAGGATCGGTGGCTTGGAACTTATTGACAGAGTCGCGTCAGCTGGTTGTTAGTGGCATCTACCTAGCCGTGATCCAAGACACCGAGACGGGCGAAAGCACTACCAAAAAAATTGTGATTATCCGTTAAGAGGAGACAAACCATGAAATCAAGCTACGCAGTAGTTGTCCTCGCCCTGCTCCTCTCCGGAATCAGCGCAGACGCCGAAGCTCAGCAATCTCGTAAGAAGCGAGCTCAAACTGGCATGAAATTCCTTTCAGTTGCAACTGATGCGCGAAGCGCCGCCATGGGCGACGCCATGACTGCCATCGAGCAATTTGGTGGGATATCGATGTTTCATAACCCTGCCGGTATGGCAAGGATGGAAACCTTCAGCAATCTTACCTTTGGTCAGGTAAATTACATTGCCGAAATCAAGTATAACTACGGCACACTTGCCATCAAGCCTGCCAATGGACGATTTGGCGTTTTTGGCCTGTCGATGCTCTATGTCGATTATGGTGACATCCAAGCTACTATATTCGACGGCAGCAGCGAAACGGGTTACCGCGATGTTGGTACCATACGCCCTTGGGGTATGTCGTTTGGTGTAGGTTATGCCAAGGAAGTAAGCGAGCAATTCAGTTTCGGGGGCAATGTGAAGTATGTCGGGCAATCGCTCGGATCAGCCGTGCTACGCGTCGACAACGGCGCCTACCCTTCCGAGAAATACCAGACAAATGTAGTTGCGTATGATTTTGGAATCATGTACAAGACTGGATTTGAAAGCTTGGTTTTCGCAATGACCGCGCGCAACTTCTCGCCTGAAGTTACTTATGTGGAAGAGGCATTCGAATTACCCCTTACATTCAAAGTAGGTTTATCGATGGACATGCTAGATCTATCGAACGTAGATCAAACCAAACACAACTTGGTGTTTGCTGTCGAGGCTGAGCGTCCACGCGATTACGACGAAATGATCAAAGTAGGCGCCGAGTACCTGTTCATGAAGCGTTTTGCACTCCGTGCTGGTTACGCTTTTCCAAGCGACGAGCAAGGCATTTCTGCTGGATTTGGATTACAACAGACCATGAGAAATGGACGCAATTTGGGGATTGACTATTCCTTCACTGAATTCGGAGTATTCAATTCTGTTCACCGCCTCTCGGCCTCTATATCATTCTAATAGGAAGTATCCGGACTTTATACACATGAAAACGATATCTATCTATTTTAAGGCTGGGCTGATGATTGCGGTTCTGGCTATGTTCGGGTTAGCAGGGTGCGAAGACGTGAACGAAATCACCATCTACGATCCTGATGACAAAGGTGGCACCGCGCCAACCATTACGGCTATATCTCCTAACGGCACCTTTTTTGCCGGATTTGAAACTGTGACCATCACAGGCACCAATTTTTCTGCCAACGTAGCCGAGAACTTTGTCTATTTCGATGGTGTACAGGCTCAGATCGTGAGCGCGAATCCTACTACACTCGTTGTGAACACGCCGAACGTTGTGAAAAACAACATTGCGGTGCGCGTCTCAACTTCGAGCTCCGTCAATTACAGCAATTCACTGAATTACAACCTCGTTGCCCTTGTAAACCGCGTCGGTAGTTTGGCAGCGTTTGAAACCCCTTGGGGTATTGCAGCAGACAGCCAAAACAATTTGTACGTATCGTACACCACGACGAACAACGTACCTGATGGAGTCATCAGAATTGCGCCTGATGGAAGCCGCACTCAATATGCCAACCCGCAGACGTGGCGGTATACCAACATGGCATTCGGTCCGGATGGATTTTTATACGCCGTTCGTGGTAACACACCGATCATCTACCGAGTTGCACCTGGTGGTGGGGCATTTGCGACACACCTGAGTAGTGGACAACTTGGACGAAATCTGTATTCATTGACGTTCGACAAAGAGGGCAACATTTGGCTTGGTGGCAATAATGCTGCAATTTACCGAGTTACTCCTGCCCGAGTTATAACTCAGTTCCCATTTAACCACAATGTGGTCGCACTCAAATTTTTTAACAACGCTATTTTTGCTGCCACCATAACCGATGGCAAATCGATGGTCTATCGACTACCGATAACTGCAGGTAACCTTGGTTCGCCCGTCGTCTACTTTGATGTGGACCAGGCAACGAGTACAACGGGTATCCTTATATCAGCGATGGAGACCGACATTAACGGAAATTTATATCTCGGAACCGATCGAATCGGAATGAGTATATTGAAAGTAGGACCCACCTCGTGGAGCAATTTTTACCCTGGAATTGTACATCCTGTGGTATTGAATTTTGCATGGGGTGGGGGTCAAGATATGTTTATTACCCGGGGTGTCTTGGGTACTTCTAGACAGGATTTGTTCAAATTGAACATGCAAACAACAAAAGGTGACTAATTCACCAGATCTATCACAAAACGAAAGGATACAAGATGAATTCGCGTAAGCTACTACGGAACGCGTTCTTGGCTGCCATCATGTTGGTCATGGGGGCAGGTGTCAGTGCTGCTCAGGATTGGACGTATATCGATCTATTTCCAAAACTTGATCAAGCAAACTTGAATGTGAATGCTCGTCGTGCCATGCACGGTGTTGCTGTCGACAAAAATGGAAGAATTTGGCTTCAGCCGAATGCATCCTTGGACACATTACGTAACAATGGTGTGAATGTTCTGGTAAGAGGTATTCGGGTTTATAATCCAGATGGAACTGAAGCATCTTTCTCACCCATCACCCATTTCACCGTGAATGGAACACCCGATACCCTGAAGATTGCACAAGGCTATGGTAACCTCACAGGTGTTGGTATGAATGTGGATCACAATGGCAACGTTCTGGCATCATTTAACAACAAGTTGTATCGTTTCAACGCAGACAATGGTGCTGCTATGAATCGCTATATATCTCCGATTATGCGTACGGAAACCGTTCCTCACTACTTCACAAAGCCAGCTGTTACTCAAGACGGTGATATAATTTTATCATTCGTATTTGGTGGTGCACCTATTGTAATACTTGATGCTGATTTTAACGAACTTGGCCAAGTTGTGCCCGCTAAAAACGGTTTCAGCCGTACTGTAGAAGTAAGCGCCGACGGGAAAAAAGTTTATCATGCAGCTTATAGTGCCAAAAGAATTGAAGTATTTACAAGCGAAGATGGGGTATTTGGTGAGTATGCACGTACAGATACCGTATCACTCGCTGGTCCAGCTTCCGAGTCTATGCAGCGTCACCCTGTTACAGGCGACATCTGGTTTAGCGGTGGTTCTGTGAACGACCTTCCTGTTGATGGATCTGGATATGAGTCTTTTGCCTATTACTCATTGAATCAGACAACTGGTGTCATAACCAAACGTTTCTCATGGAATCGTGAAGTGGCTGTTCAAGCTGACCCACGTCCACGTGGATTGGCTTTCAACGCGGCTGGAACAGAAGCCTACGTTATTGCATTTGGTGCTAACGGCGTACCTTCTGCTCAGAAATTCACCGGTACTGGCGTTAACCTTGAGTCCGATTTCGCTGAAGTTCCAGATGGATACACACTTGCTCAAAACTACCCGAATCCGTTCAACCCATCCACACAAATCAAGTTCGAAATTGCTGACAATGCAAACGTGAGCCTGACTGTGTACGATATGCTCGGTCGCGTAGTTGCCACCTTGGTCAACACCCGCCTACAAGCAGGTACTCACCTCTTCAATTTTGATGCTGCGAACCTAGCTTCCGGTATCTACTTGTATGAGCTGAAGACCGACAACGGCGTTCGTCTGACAAACAAGATGACACTCGTCAAGTAAGACATTACGACTTACGTCGCAATACAAGGCATCCGGGGCAACCCGGGTGCCTTTTTTTTATCGGGTACTAGGTACTAGGGACTAGGGACTAGGGACTAGGCGTTGGGGGTTGGTACTGGATACTAAAATGCATAAGTTAAACTAGAACTACTCGTATATCCCGTTTATGACTTACTATGATGTCTATAACACCAATTCGCCAATTGTTTAAACAAAGCTGCATATTTCCGATTCTTGCAATAATAGCAACAATTACACCCGCCCTCGCCCAACCAACCGAAACACACATCCCCACATCCACTTCTGGTGTCACCGTCATCGAAATCGAAGACCCTGCCGGTCCATGGTCGTTGCGGGTGGTGGAGTGGAATAGCAGCGTGGCTCCCAACTTACGGCTACTTCCCGCCAAGGGAGCGACTGAGCATGAGCGCGTTGCCGCCCTCGAAACGACCAGCTCAATGGCCGAACGCGTCGATGTAACGAGCCCCGTCGTCGCTGCTGTCAATGCCGACTTCTTCAACCGTAGAGGCGAACCCGTAAATCGAATGATGGTCGATGGAGAATGGCTTCTCTCCCACCCCGACAACTCGCGTCGATCCGTCCTCACTATCGACAGTAAAAACCAATTGTGGGCGGGTCCAATGACCCTCACCACCAATCTCTGCCGAAAGGCGTCAAGCATTTACCCTCCATGTGTCCCACTGCAATGGAATCGGTCCCCCCAAGCGGGTAGCGCAGCTATACTGAACCACTGGTTTTCCGACACCTTGGCGTCATTTCAGAAGTATCGTATTTTTGATATTCGCACCAAGTACGAAACCGACTTAATGTACGCAACCCACGGCACCGTCGAATTTGAACTTGCCGTCGAACGTTCGCAAGATGTGCTTGCTGGTTCCCCAAAAATCGATTATGCACCAACCCCACACCTCACTAAAGGTGAGCAATGGGTTGTACTAAATGGCGACTTCTGGGATACTTTCACACCTCGCGACACGCTCAGCATCGAAACCATCATTAACGGACCCCTTACTTTGCCGATGCAGGTCATCGGCGGTGGTCCACTTCTTGTACGTGATGGACTCATGGTCGTAGACAGCATGGCGACGGTCGAGGGGATTGCTGAGTCGTTTCTCACAACGCGTCACCCCAGATCTGCCATCGGCTGGAATGCAGACCAATCGCTAGTATGGCTTGTGGTGGTGGATGGACGCCAAGAACACAGTGCAGGCATGAGCCTGCAGGAGCTGAGCCAGTTTTTCATCAGGCTAGGAGCTACTGAAGCTCTGAATCTCGATGGCGGCGGATCTTCCGCCATCATTACCGATGGCAAGGTACTGAATTCACCGAGCGACCCCACCGGTGAGCGACGCGTTACAAATGCGCTGCTTCTAATCAAATAGAGCTATCCATCGCTCATCACCGCCCGTGTCTTCGAGGAGTCGGCGAACAACCTTTTTCTGTTCAATCCAACCGTCTGAAAATTGTCCCGTTCAGGGTTTCAAGCATTTTTGGCAACGATGACGGAGCCACTATTTCCCATGTGGTGGCGTCGTAAGTGGTTTCGAGCCAGCCGGAACCGTCTAACTGCATATCGATGACGGTGACGGTCTTGCGTGGAGCACTTCCGTCCAAAAGAGAACGCGTTCCGCTTCCAATAGCACCTGCATTCAGCAGATTTAGGTACGTGTGCCTGCCAGGATACCAGGCGTGATGGTGACCGCTAACATACATATCCACTCCCCTGTCCTCGAGCCAGCTACGCATTGAGTCGGCCTTTGCCAGTACATTTCCCTGGGTGTCACGACCTATAGCCACACCGTATAGAGGAAGATGGCCGAATACAATTCTGTGTGATGCATCCGTTGCGACATTCTTTTTGAGCTGCGCTTCAAGCCAGCGCATGCTTTCTTCAGGGATAGACTCCGTCGAGGCATCCCACGAAGCAAAGAAAACTGGGCCCGACCGAAAACTATACCAAAACGGAAAATCACCCTTATCGACAAATTCCAAGCCTGTGCCGTGGTCTGGGTTAGTCCAGTAGGTTCTCGCCGATGCTCGGTCTCGGGTGTGATTTGGATAGCCGGACCCGTCGTGATTGCCGATGGTGAATGCAAACGGGATCCCTGCATCTCGCAACGGCTTTGCAACAAATGCATCGAATGCCATCCACATACTGTCGACACGTGCATCGGTGAGAGATGGACGCTGTCCTGCAACCATGTCGCCACCACATAGTACTAGTTGCGGTTTCCATTCGTGGATGATCTTATCGATAGTGGCTAGAACCTCAGGTTCGTAATCGACTGCCCCATAGGCATTGTTCAAGTCGGATATGACTACGATACGATGGGTTTGAGCCACGGATGAACAAGATGACAAGAGCAACGGCAAGAACAAGAACAGCGACAAGAACAACGACTGGAAGCGAGGTTCAGAGTCTAACTGATAGTCATTGGTAATCATTGATCATCATTTTTAATACTTGATAATCATTGCTTTTGTCATTGATAGTCATTGATCATCACTGTTAATGATTGATAATCATTGATTTGCGAACACGCGCTTCAGCAACTCAGTGGTCCTTGCGGCCGGATCACGACGAATTTTGGCTTCCTCTTCGGCAACTAGCGTAAACAGACCGTCGATGGCTTTACCGGTAGCATATGCGCTCAAATCCGGATTGACCCGCTGAACCAATGGGATCCTGTTGTAATTGGTCGTGATGTCGGTCCAGTATTTGGTGGCCAAGGTGGCGTCCAACGCGCGCTCCACGGTCGGTTTGAAAACCTCCACGAGCCGATCGTACGTTGCGTTTCGCATGAACATGGTGGCTTCATTTTCAGATCCACGTAAAATTCTCATGCCGTCCTGAATGGTCATACTACGTATAGCATCCACAAATATCGGCGTGGCATCTTTGGCGGCCTGTTCGGCAGCGCGGTTAAGAGCTACGATGAAATCATCCGTCAATCGGCTAAATCCCAAATCACGCAGCGTTGACTCTACCCGCTGTGCCTCAGGTGGAAACGGAATCTTGATGGCCTGATTCAAGAGGAAACCGTCGATGGTCGAAGCTTTGTCGGATGCAAGGTTAGATCCAATTTCAAGAGCTTGGCGCAATCCACTCACCACCTCCTGCTCCGTAAGAGGCATATTGTTCGCAAACTGCTGGAGTGCGGTGCACGATGGCAAGAACAAGAACGAAGGCAAGAACAAGAACAAGAGCAACGGCAAGACGCGAGACGCGGGAGACGAGAAGCGAGAACCAAGACACGAAACACGTGACGCAGCGTCTATTTGATAGACATTCTCAACAAATGCTCGTGCTTGTTCGTGATTGTTCATGACTGTTCGTGATTGTTAGTGATAGTTCATGATTACTTGACCAGGGTCATCTTCACCGACTTGACCCCATATACTGTTGTTATACGCGCAATATACATTCCTGATCCCAGACCCTGCGCATTAAATACGGCAGTGTGCATCCCTTGCGGACGATCCTGTTCGAATACCCTGCGTATAAGGCGTCCATCTACCGAGAACACATCTATCGTTACCATGCTTGATCCAGGGATTTCGAATACAAGACGTGTAGTCGGGTTGAATGGATTCGGGAAAGCGGGATAAACCTGAAACTGGTCGGGAAGCTCCGGCTCTTCGCCCAAATCCGTTCCAAAGGATCCTGGTTTGAACACATGCAAAATCCAATCTTGATCATTCGGCGGCCTGAAATCGCGTGCGAGTCCTAGGGTATCCTGAGAGATCATCGTCACCGAACTCCGGTCACCTGTAGTCGGATTGATCCACTGGTATCTGGCATTTTTTCCCAACGAGTACAGATCTAAGGTGATTTTTGTCGTTCCCATCGGTAAGTAAGCAAGCATACCCAATTCATTCATAGACAAGGGTATGATATCAGGTGCAATACTTGCTAATACAAGATCGTGTCGTGGTACCCAGCTAAACCATTCTACTTCTTCGGCTATACGGCGCATCACGCCCATATGGGTTGAGCCTGGAAATTGCCAAGCTTCTTCCACGAAGAACCTTGGGTTGTGCGAACCTGGGATCTCTGGTATGTGCCATTGCCATACTCCATTACCGCCATAGGTCACCCCACCTGTAGCTCCAGAGAGCAAACTTTCCCAAGCCGCTTGACGCACATGCTCTGGACGTATCCTGAATGTTGCCACGCTTACCGTGTCGCCGGGTTCCCATAGGTTGTGATAGATGTCCTCATAGCTTGGCTCACCATTGATAACTGGTTTAACAGGACTCAATGCAAAACCTCTACGTGCCGCCTGCCAGGTGTAATCGCCACCAGCCAAGTGGCTCGACTGATACATCTGAAGATCCATCCAAGGTGTTTCGGGCGGAAAGAAGTCGAAGGAGGAAGCGTATCCCTTCGGGTGGATGGTCATCAAATGCCATCCTCCGCTCGCATTCTTCAAACGTATGGCCCAGTCGGTCCAGAATTGTTTCATCTGAGGTGTGGTGTATGCATTATCGCCACCGACAATCCACATAACATCATCTCCAGCATATCTGGCACCCACATAATCGGCCACATTCATGCTTTGCTCGATGCTTAGGTTGTAGGCATGGTACTCAGGCACATAATGTAGCTCCATCATGTACGCCCAAAGAGGCACCAAGGCAACGACCATGTCGCGCTTGCCAGCCTCTTTAACGATGTGATCCACGTAGTCGAAATATCTCGGATTTAGTTGGTCGAGATCTTCGTTCAAGAAATATTGGACGCCAAGGCGGTTTTCGACACCGAACGACTGAAACACTTGGTGCGACATGGTCACGACCTGAATGACGGAATATCCTTTCGATTGACGGTCGTCTAAATATGCTTCAAGCTGCTCTGGCGTGCTCTTCCAAGCCATTTCCCACACTGTGTCGCCAAGCCAGAAAAACGGCGTTCCGTCATCCCATGCGAGAGTCCTACCATTTTCGGCCACTTTCAGACGCTGCTTCACCTTTCCAAGCTCCGGATCATCTTCTGGACCCACAACTACATCGAACACGCCGGTACGGTTATGGAGACCTACATTTGTAGGGTCGGAGCAGTTAGTGGCCCATGCCCAAGCGCCCGTAAGTGCCGGCTTGAAACGGATCTTCCAGATTGTACCGCCGTCCCAATACCCGCGCAGCATTTCGGTGTGGCCGCTTTCGTGCGTGAAAGTTACCCACAGGTTGATGTTACGCTGGGGCTTTAAATACCCATTTGTGCTGCTGAGGGTGATTTCGTGGCGACGGTTCACATAGGCTTCAACACCGCGTATATTCTCTGCGGAAATTTCGAGCAGCCAGTCGCGTGAATCTGCTACTGGGATGTTCAACGATGAGGATCCTGAAGCCCAACGCAAGGTATCGACATCCGCAATCTCGAGATTCTCGGGTTTAATCCATTTAATGACGACATGCGACTGCTCAAATTTCTTGTTCAATTGAAAATGAGAGAGTCCATGAGGCAGATACACCCATGCCTTTCGTCCCAATTTTGCACCAACAGGGACAAGATCGGTAACTGTAGACGTTGCCAAGTCCGGATCAGGAATAATATCCCACCAGTTCATGCCTGAGAAATAATCCTTCACTTTGCCGACTTGCGATGAACCAGGCAGGTTAAGCGATTCTACAACGTAGTTTTGTGGATTGTGGCTAGCCTCCATGTCGGGTACGTGCCACTGCCACACACCGTTGGCACCGTAGGTCGTACCCATGAGTCCACCGGCGAGGAAGCTTTCCCAAGCTGCCTGACGCACGTCGTACGCACTAATCCGAATGGGGGTTTCCTGATTCCAAAAATAGGCAGGGATATCTTCAAATGCTGGTTCACCATTCAGAACTGGCTTCTTGGGTGCCTGTTGCCAACCCCTCAGTCCCAAAATGCGAGTGGCGTCGCTGCTTTGAAGGTGTGACGAATGGTACATGTGGAAGTCGATCCATGGCGTGCCGAAATCGAAGTAGTCGAACGAGGCCATATATCCGTCGGGGTGAACTGTACGCAGGTGGCGCCTACCAGAGGCATCATGCAATATTTCGGCAAACTCTGCCCAAAAAACACGCTTTTCAGTAGTATCGTACTTGTTGTCGCCACCGATGATCCATACCACATTGTGTCCAGCGTATCGTGCACCCACATAGCGTGCGAGATTGAAAGATTGCTGTCGCGATATGAACCGTCCATGAACGTCAGGATCGTGGTGCACCTCGGTGAGCGAAGCCCATAGCGGTACGATTACGGCAACCATACCAGCTCGGTTTATTTTCGATATCACCCGGTCTAAATATTCGAAATATAGCGGATTGATCCTGCTATAGTCGTGTTCAAGGAACATGAGATGCCGCTCACGATTCTCTACGCCCCAGTCATATAGGTATTGGTGCGACTCAACAACGAGATAGAC
>CAZVRJ010000016.1:0-47810 GCA_964629885.1 uncultured Chitinophagales bacterium
AGAAAAAAAACCGAACAGACACAGGATCATCATACATGAACGTTGGAAAAATTGCACAGATCATCGGCCCGGTTGTGGACGTTGATTTCGAGCAGGGGAACCTGCCAAACGTATTAAGCGCACTCTATGTAGAGCGCGACGGCCACAAGATCGTCCTTGAGGTTGCCCAGCACCTCGGCGAAAACCGTGTACGCACCATCGCGATGGACTCCACCGACGGACTTGTTCGCCAAATGCCTGTTTATGACACTGGGGGTCCGATTTCGATGCCTGTGGGCGATGACATCCGCGGACGTCTGTTTAACATTGTTGGCGAGGCTATTGACGGAATCCCTGCTCCTAAGGGTGAGCGCTCATACCCGATCCACCGTCCCGCACCAGAATTTTCCGAGCTTTCTGCTACCACAGAAATCCTCGAAACAGGTATCAAGGTTGTTGATCTCCTGTGTCCATATGCCAAAGGTGGCAAGATTGGCCTCTTCGGTGGTGCCGGTGTAGGCAAGACCGTTCTTATTCAGGAGCTCATCAACAATATCGCAAAGCACCACGGTGGTCTATCGGTGTTCGCAGGTGTTGGTGAGCGTACCCGTGAGGGGAATGACCTTCTTCGTGAATTCATCGAGTCTGGAGTTATCAACTACGGCGAGGAATTCAAGAAGGGCATGGAGGAGAACGGCGACTGGGATCTGAGCAAAGTAGATCCAGAGGCGCTCAAAACCAGTCAGGCAACACTTGTGTTCGGCCAGATGAACGAGCCTCCAGGAGCCCGTGCACGCGTGGCGCTCTCCGGTCTTACCGTAGCAGAGTACTTCCGTGACGAAGTTAGCCGTGACATTCTTTTGTTCGTAGACAACATTTTCCGTTTCACACAGGCAGGTTCCGAAGTATCGGCCCTACTTGGTCGTATGCCATCCGCCGTAGGTTACCAGCCTACGCTAGCCACTGAAATGGGTGACCTTCAGGAGCGCATCACTTCGACCCACAAGGGTTCTATTACATCTGTTCAGGCCGTTTACGTACCTGCCGATGACTTGACCGATCCAGCGCCTGCGACAACTTTCTCTCACTTGGATGCAACGACCGTTCTTTCACGTGCTCTCACGGCTATCGGTATTTACCCGGCTGTGGATCCGCTTGATTCAACATCGCGTATTCTTGACCCGCACGTGATCGGTAAAGAGCACTACGACTGCTCACAGCGCGTGAAGACACTTCTCCAGCGCTACAAAGACCTTCAGGACATCATTGCTATCCTTGGTATGGACGAGCTCTCTGACGAGGACAAACTCGTTGTCGCACGTGCACGCCGCGTTCAGCGTTTCCTGAGCCAGCCGTTCTTCGTGGCATCCCAGTTCACGGGTCTCGAGGGCAAGTACGTCAAGATCGAAGACGCCATCAAAGGCTTCAACATGATCATGGACGGCGAGCTCGATTACCTTCCTGAGAATGCCTTCCACTTGGTTGGTACCATCGAAGATGCCATAGCAAAAGGCGAGCGCCTAATGGCCGAAGCCAAAGCCTGATAGCGATGAATGTATTTCAAGCCCAGATACTGACACCCGACGGACCGGTTTTCGACGGCAAAGTCGAAAGCATCCGCATGCCGGGTACAGAAGGCGACTTCCAGGTGCTTATCAAACACGCCAATTTAATGGCGTCGCTTGATATTGGTCCGGTAACCATCGTCGATGCCGTCGGGAAAGTGCACAAGTTTGCGATATCGGGCGGAATGGTCGACGTGAATAATAATGTCGTATCACTCTTTGCAGAAGCTGCTGAGCCAAGCAACGCAATCGACGTTGAGCGTGCAAGAGCGTCGAAAGCTCGCTCAGAGCAGAGGGTTAAAGATTCGAGTATGGATCAACATAGGGCACAAGCTTCGTTGCATCGTGCTGTAAACCGACTCAAAATCGCAGGTCGCTAATTAGCAGCCAATTATTTTAAGGCCAGCCTCGCAAGGGGTTGGCCTTTTTTTATGCTTGAACGTTAGACAATCAGACCGATATCGAGCCAGTCTGTGGCCTCTTGCTGCCCAAGGGAGGCATATATGGTCGTATCGTTGGCATACATGTACATTTCGCTCGATACGCTGATGCCAGTCAAGCCGGATAAATAGGGGATGATGGGGTCGTTGTCGCGTGTATAGAGCGACAATAGGGTGCAATCTCCTCCGCGCAGTTCGTTGTTGGCATGCCGAAACAACGTGGCAAGTGCTTTAGGATCACCGTCGTGTGCATACATCACCAATGATCGCTGCCATAGTGGTTCATTGAGCCGTATCGGCTTCGGCATGGGCCAAACACTGCCAAGAATGCGAACCAGACGACTCGCCCACTTGATCTGCGTATTGACGCGCTGCACTTGAACGTGTCGATAGGGATGCTCGTCCCACACAGCTGTCACTGCGCGGATCAGTCCACCATCCGATGCAACCATGAATCGATCTATCGAAAGTCCATGTATGGATGTACTTAGAGACCGTATCCGTTCTTCTGTGATAACGGGAGCCATCCGAAAGGATTGGGCATACTTAGCATACAGCCGAGCTAGCTCCGGGATGTCGGTTTCGGTTGCTTGCCGCATAACATACTTCGGGTCAGTACGTAACTTTCGCCATGGTATGATGTTGAACACCCGATTGTCGCCGAGGTGAATACCAGGTGGCAGGCCGGCTCGACCGCTCGCGAACACGGTCGGCTTGTCGTTCGCCTTCAAGAAATTGCCAATCACGAAATCCGCGTCTGATTTCAGGATGCGGTCGACGGCACCTTTCACCATTCGGTAGGTGACAGTGGTAGAGCGATACCTCGGATCAACCCGAAAATCCATCATATAGGCACATTTTGCAGGCTTGCCGTTCAAGGTGACGTTGAAATGGATCACACCGATCAAGCCGACCACCTCAGCGCCGTCGCAGGCGACAAAATGCCAAGATTCAGGGTCAATCAACTTCAGGAGCGTGTCGAATCGTGGCTTGCGATGCACCGTAAAGGAAATCATGCCCTCCTGGGGGCACCGATCCGCCAGGGCTAAAATGGCGTCGTTATCACCCGCCTCCGCGACCCTAAACTGCAATTTACCGCTCAATACTCATCGTCCATTGAAAAATTTCACTGTTCACTATACATTGTTCATTGTTCACTGTTTTCCAGGTTTATACGTCGTTACAGCTCTAGCTTCCACGTCTTCGCGGTAGAAGGCGACATCCTTGAAATTCGCGTCGGCGTAGCGCTGTGCTTGGTCATAGAAATGGGGCGATGCAGGATCGCCGCTGTTTCCACCAGCTAATAGACTTTTCGCTTTTACACGGTCGCCAAACTCGACGACGGCGATGAAGCTGTTGCCCGAGGTACCGTACATCTTCTTTGTGTTGCGGGTCACGGCACCATACGACGCCAGGGCGCCCCAGCGTCCCGATGCCATGCCGACGGCAAGACTGGGCTGGCTGTCGTCGAACTGCAGGTTGATGTCGCCCGAAAGGCGCTGGAAGCGGTTGATTTCACCCCAGGCGATGTTCCACGTACCGAAATCATCCTCGAGCGTCTTTACAGCGGCTGCCAAGGCATCGAGTAGAGCCGTATCGGTCATGCGCGTTGCCAAAGTCGTGTTTTCGTTGAAGGGGATCAAACCATTCACGTTACCAATGCTACGGCTGAATTCCACCCCGAAATAGTGGGCCAGCGACATGGCCACCGACTCCTTCGAGGTCTTATAATCCCAATTTTTCAAGACTTCCATTGGCTCTGCAAGATTGCGATAACGCGAGCCGATGCGACCGTAAGCCTGCACAAGAGGGGGGAGCATGTACTCGAATCCCGTAATCGTTGGATCGTAGGCCAATTGGATGAGTCCGTCCAAGGTTAAGTCCTTGGTATCTTTCAGAACGTTCACAGCATGGATGCCGCGAAAATTTTCGGCATCGGGCGCCATGTAGCGCGGATAATCTTCCCGTTTTGGACTAAACTCGGCCGCAGCCGTAAATGGGGTCGAATTACAGTTTTGGATCCATCCGTTGGCGGGATTCAATATGTTGATACTCTCATCTACTGTGTGAACTCCCTGCCAGTCTGTGGCTGGATTGCTACCGTCGACCGGACGAGAGAAGTCGAACGACGGATCCCGTTTCGGGATGAAATTCCCGTGGAAATAGGCGATGTTGCCGTCTGCGTCGGCATAGACGGTGTTGTTCGACGAATTGGTGCGGATGTCCATCATTGTTTTAAATCCGTCGTAGCCGGTCTGTTTCGTGCGAATGAAGCTCTGTGATATGGCGTTGACCGGATCCCAGTTGATGCGGGTGTCGACCCATTTGCCGTCAACCATGTGCGTTATCGGACCCTGATGGGTGCGGTAGATCGGGAAAGACTTCTCGAGGATGCTGTCTCCATCGGCATATTTGATGGTCACCTGCTTCACCTCAATTGGTCGCTGCTCATCGCCATAGCGGTACGTGTACTGCCCATTCTCGCCTTTTGTGACATCATGAACATATTCGTCGATGAAATCAACGAATGTGGAAGTGTGGATCCAGCCGGTTTTTTCGTTGAAACCCTGATAGACGAAAAACTGCCCCCATGTCACAGCACCGTATGCATTGAGACCTTCCTCACTTACGACGTGGATCTCTGGACGAAAGTAAAAAGAGGTATGCGGGTTAATCAGCAGCATGGCGTTTCCCGATACGGTGAGATCGCCCGAAATTGCGATCCCGTTCGATCCCTTGGGTTCCTCGAATAATTCGGCGTAAGCAGACGTCTCCTCATGATGATTGTAGCTGAAACTGGAGTCCGACTCATAGAAGGCCTGGATGCGTCGTGTCGGGATAGATTCGATGTCGCCGCCGATCGATCCCTCGAAGAAGTACATGGGCATCCACGGTTCGTAGCGGGTTATGACGCGAGGCTCGACTTCTGGATGGGTGTGCAGGTAGTAGTTGAGTCCGTCGGCGAAGGCGATGCACAGATCCTTGAGCCATTGGGGAGCCGACTCATAGGTGGCTATGGCCTCATCCTGGGTCATGTACATGTTAGCTCTGACGTCGCTGTAAAGGGCCTCCTTACCCTCAAGTTCTGCCAGGCGACCGGTTGCCCACACATAGTTGCGCTCGATGCGGCGGAAGTCATCCTCGGCTTGGGCGTACAGCATGCCGAACACCGCGTCTGCGTCGGATTTGCCGTACACATGTGCGACGCCAAAATCGTCGCGTATGATGGTCACACGTTCGGCTTGGGCTTGCCAGCGGTCCAGCTCAGTGGCAGGCTGGGATTGACATGCAACGAGGAGCAGCACAAAAGGAAGCAGACGAAGAGCAGACATAGATGTCGGATATTACATTCGGGTTTTGCCAAATGTACTTCTTTTCGTCGAGCCCATCCAACTGTAACGTCAATATGATGTGGTGCAGCGTGTAAAAGCTTGTGAATGGTGAACCACTGATGACACTGATACACTGCTGGAAAATGGATAAATAATCAGTGCTAGCAATGCTATCTATGGTTCATGATTATCTTTGTTGATAAACAGATCTAATTATTTGAATAATGTCTACTTGCAGAAACACAATGAATCGACAGACGCTTTTACTAGCTGTCATTTGGTTCATCGTTGCAGTATCCGCAGCATGCACGATTCAATCGGAATCGGGCCATAGCGAAATAGGTGTCTCACCGACGGTAGTCGACACTCTACTGAACAGCGAACGGATTCAAATGAAGTTCGGCAGCTATGGGGTGGAGGTTCTTTACAGTGATTCCACCACTCGAATCACAAGTCTTTACAGCTCAGAAGGTGATAAAAATGTCACCCGGACTTTCGCAGTGGTCATGTACCCATCGGTCGTATATTCAGCTTTGTTTTTAGAGCATCAAGCAATACTGAATGGTGGATCTATCGGACAGGTATTCAAGGAAAGTGGTTGGACGATCGAAAAGAAGTCGATTTACTTCGGGCAGATATCTCCATCAGAGCAGTATTCCGACATCTATGAAATGATGGGCAGCATCGATCCGGTTGTGCTGGCTATGTACATGTACACGTTCTCGGTCAAGAAGGACGGCAGTAACTTCGAATATGCAACCATCGCCGAAGTCTATCATCCCCAGTATCTGACCTATGGTGACATCAACAGAATCTACACAACTGTGAGTGATGGAACGGTGACAGAATCGGTATTGGAAGAAAAACTCAACTCGATTCGACGTTTCATGTCACTCGACATGTTGCTTGTCGAGCCGTCTGGTCAGTAGAACCTTTTGCTTACTTGCTCACCAGTTCGTACGACGGCGAGCGTCGGGTACGACGTTGCGAGAAGTATCTCTTCCTGCCTCATGAAACGGCTGTGGCGGGATGTACCCGTCGGGTGGTTCGAAGACGTCGTAGCTCCAGGCAATTTCCTTGTCGCGGGTGCATCTGAATATGAACTCACCCACGATTGGCAAGGCCATACGGGCACCTTCACCTAAAGAAGTGCGCTCGGGAAATCTCGTACGCCTGTCGTCGCCACCAACCCAAGCGCCCATCACCAAACCTGGAGTCATTGCGATAAACCAATTGTCGGCTGAGTTCTGGGTGGTACCGGTCTTCCCGGCGATGTCCTGCCGCACGCCAAACTGATTTGCGAGGCGAACCGCTGTGCCACGACGCACTCCGTCGCCGGCATCTACACCTTGCACTGAACCGCGCAACATATCTACGACGGTGTAGGCCGTTTCTGGGCTGATAGCCTCGCGTTGTTCACGCGGGAAAAACTCGCGAAGCACGTTACCATCTTTGTCCTCAATTCGCAAAATCGCTAGTGGTTCGTTGTACACGCCACCACTTGCAAAAGTGGAATAGGCACTCACCATTTCGAGGAGGGAGACATCTTCTGTACCCAATGCAATGGCTGGATAGGGGTTGAGCGGACTCTTGATTCCGACGTTTTTTGCCATAGCCACAATTTTTCGAGCGGCAGGTTCGAGGTCTTCCAAGTTGTCGGCATCAGGATTACCTGCAAGAAGCGGCAATAAATTCACTGTTGCGTTATTGTACGACCTTGCCAATGCGGCATGCATAGGAACGGATGTCAACCCTGCTGGTGTCGACGCATCGCTAGGTGACCATGTCTGCCCAGTTCTCGATGAAAAACGCTTAGGTAGAATGGATAATCTGTAAAAAGGGGAGTACCCGTTGTCGACGGCTACTGCATACACAAAAGGTTTGAACGTAGATCCCGGCTGACGCTTCATCTGGTTGACGTGGTCGTACTGAACACTGCCGTAGTTTGTGCCACCGACCCATGTGATGATGTGTCCGGTAGCAGGTTCGATTGCAACGAATCCAGCCTCTAGTCTTGTCCGTGCGCGTTTCACGCTGTCGATGAACGCCTCGTTTAACTTCAACGAATCGAGCAGTTCTTTAGGGGTAACTGCATCATTTAGACCTTCGCGGTATGCTTGAGTTTCCCGCACGAACGAATCGAGGAAATCGGGAAACCGTTTCCAGTACAGATCCATGTATGAACCACCTCGACTAGTCCATTCTCGCTGGAAGATCGGCTGCAGTGAGTCGACACGCGCTTGAAGTGCATTCTCGGCATGCTTCTGCATGCGTCCGTCGATCGTGGTATATATGACGAGTCCATCGCGGTACAAGTCGTAGCCATTCTGCGTTAGCCACTCATTAAGTTGGGTACGGATATACTCACCAAAATAGCGGCTCTCTCTACCAGCTTTAAAGGGTGGATGGTAATCGAGAGTGATGGGTTCTGCTTTGTACGTTTCCAGATCCAATGCGGTTATGTAACCATGCTGATGCATGAGTTCTAAAACCGTGTTCCGCCTATTCAGCGACCTTTCGGGTCTGACCCTCGGATTGTACATGTATATCCCTTTCAAGCCACCAATCAAGACAGCAGCTTCAGGTATTGTCAATTCCGACGCCTTCTTGCCGAAATGGGTAAACGCAGCAGCCTCAATGCCGAACGAACTGTTGCTGAACTCCACCGTGTTCAGGTACATCTCAAGAATTTCTTCCTTGGTGTAGTTTCGCTCGATCTGGACTGCGGTGATCATTTCTCGAAGCTTGCGAGTTACGTTTACTTCACGACCGATCTTTTGGTACAAGTTTCGCGCCAACTGCATGGCGATTGTCGAGCCACCCTGAAACTTGCCTTGAATAAAGTAGAAGGGGAGAGACGCCATCCTTTTCATGTCGACGCCCCAATGGCTGTAAAAACGGTGGTCTTCAGTGGCAATGAGCGCATTCACAACGTTCGGTGAAATCTCTTCGATAGGTACCGTAGTCCGGTTTTCGTAGAAGAACTTGTCGATCACCACACCTTCGCGGCTCTTGATGAGACTGGCAACATCGGTACGTGGGTTCTCAAGTTCGTCGATCGAAGGCAACCCAAGCGATAGATACCAGATGAACAGAATGCCCGCTACTAGAGTGAACGCAAGTATTCCTCCAATCCATCTAAGAGGAATGGATCGGAAGCTGAAGGATGACTTCTTCTTTGGTGAAGAAGTACCTTTAAGAGAATTGGGTTTCACCCGCGATTTTGATTTGCGGTAGTCTGGGTCGCTAAAGTAGCGATCTATGTCGTTATCGTCTTGTGCCATCGGGCATAATATACGTCATTTTGGCTGAATCAGTTGATTTGAGCTCATCGACCGTTGTCATTTTCGAACTTGTACCGTCAATGACCATAACGGTTCCATGTGCCGAAAACGTACCTGTATTTACTAAGTACTTTTCGTTAAAATTCAACATCATCTTAGAATGTGTATGGCCATAAATCACACCCATATAATCGTGAGATAACAGCCATTTTGTAAGATGGTCCTTTATTTGCTGGTTGTCTTCATGGTCGTGGCCCCGCTGTTTGCGGTAATTAGAGAAGGCCCGCATAATCGCCACTCTGACACCAAGCGGGAGCACTTTGAATAATGCGTTGTAAAGCGGGTTTCGAAACTTTTTATTTAGTCCCTTGCGCACAAGTTTCAGCTTGTCGGTTGGGAGTCCGTCGCCGTGCAATAGCAACCAGGGCTTGTCGCTTGTGGTAATCATGACATGATCGCGGACCACAACGAATCCGAAATTAAAAAGAGCCGCATCTGCCCAGTGATCATGATTTCCTGTAATAAGCACAGTGGGTTTTGCAGTACGACGGTTTCTCTCGAATATTTCGAGCCAAACATGAAGCTGTTTTGGAGTTCTTGTGCCCGATTCTTGCCAGTAATCGAACAGATCACCTAAAATGATGAGTCGCCCGTCATTGTTTCGTACCCATTCAAGCAGTTCTTCAAGTTTTAGTCTAGCGTATTCGTCCTCGTTTGGGCTAAGCGCACCGGCATGGATGTCGGAAATCAGGAACAACGGCCCTTCTGAGATGTCGATCACCAATCCTGATTGCGAACTTCGGCTCACTTCGACCTGGTCGTAATGTACTTGATGGTTCCAGCCATTGAGTTTCGAGCTTCGGATGGAGGAAATGTGTCCAATATTTGAAGTGCACGATCAGCGTAGTCGTTCATGGTTGCAACTGCTTGATTGTACCCACCGCTTTTGTTCACAAAATCCACAATCTCACGAACTTCTGCACTCGTCTTTTTACGCTTGCCGAACAGTCTGCGAATGCGCACGGCGGTTTTTCGGTCGCCCAACTCGATGGCCTCGATAAGTGGGAGAGTCACCTTGCGTTCCTGGATGTCGTTTCCGGTTGGCTTGCCTATGTCGGCTGATCCGTAGTCGAGCAGATCGTCCTGTATCTGGAACGCGATTCCAAGAAGCTCTCCGATTTCGCGCATTTTAATGGCGGATTCTGCATCTGCACCTGCCGAAACAGCGCCTGTTTCGCAGCAAGCAGAGAAGAGGCTGGCGGTTTTCTCAGAAATAATCCTGAAATACTTTTCTCGGGTGATGTTTTGAAGCGAGCTTGCCTTCATCTGCCGCAATTCTCCCTCACTCATTCTTCGAACTGCGTGGGAAACGATTTTTAGTAGCTCGAACTCGTCGTGATCTAAGGCGATCAGGAGTCCTTTAGACAGTAAATAGTCGCCAAGGAGCACCCCGGCTTTATTTCTCCAGATCTTGTTGATGCTGAAAAGTCCGCGACGGCGGTCGGCTTCGTCGACCACATCGTCGTGAATCAGTGTGGCGGTGTGCAACAACTCAATCATCGTGGCGGCGACATTGGTGCGCTCGTTCACCGTACCTGCCGTCTTTGCAGCAAGAAAGACAAGCACTGGTCGTATCTGCTTTCCTTTCATCCTCATCAGATAATTCAAGATCTGATTAAGCAGAAAAACGTCGGTACGCAGCGCCTCACGATAGTATTTCTTGAAATCGGCCAATTCGCCTGCAATAGACGCGTGCAGGGTCGTTAGATCTGCCTTAGCCGAAGAAGTGTCAGTTGTGGAAGCGGTTACCTGGCTCATTCCCGTGTATTTGGAAAAAACAGAACTATCGTCTTGTAAAAGTTCGTAATTTAAGGCTTCTCAATGAGTAAACCGTAGTCGAATTCTCAGGGTTCGATACAATTCCCCATAAGCTTAAAGCTACAGACGGTTTGAAAACGATAAAACGAATAGGTGTATTTACCAGCGGCGGAGACTCGCCGGGTATGAATGCAGCGGTACGTGCCGTGGTAAGAACCGCGATACACAACGATATTGCCGTAATTGGCATTCGCCAAGGCTATTATGGTATGATTAAAGGCGACTTTGTCGAAATGGACAACTCGTCGGTTTCCAACATCATACAACGAGGCGGAACCATCCTCAAGTCGGCGCGTTCTAGTGAATTCATGACAGCCGAAGGCCGAAAAACTGCGGCAGAAAACGTCCGTGCCCAAGGTATAGATGCGTTGATTGCCATTGGCGGCGATGGAACATTCCAAGGTGCAACCTTATTAAACGACGAGCACGGTGTACCCGTTGTGGGTATTCCAGGCACTATCGACAATGACCTTTCTGGCACCGACGAAACCATCGGCTACGACACGGCGCTCAATACTGCGATGGAAGCCATCGATAAGATCAGAGACACCGCCGATGCACACGATCGTCTTTTCCTTGTTGAGGTGATGGGACGTGATGCAGGGTTCATTGCTCTCGAGACAGGAATTGCCGGCGGAGCTGAGCTGATTTTGCTTCCAGAAACCGTAAACGATATCAAATCGATCAAATCGGAGCTGAGTGAGGTCTTCTTTGCCCAAAGACGCAGTAGTCTCGTGGTTGTAGCCGAGGGTAACCAGACCGGTGGTGCCGTTAATTTGGCTGAGAAACTCAAAGACGACTTCTCGAAGTTCGAAATGCGCGTCTGCATCTTGGGGCACATCCAGCGTGGGGGGAGCCCAACGGCTCGTGACCGCGTTTTAGCAAGCCGATTAGGCGCTGCGTCTGTGCAAGCCCTTGCCGATGGCCACACCAACGTGATGGTCGGCATCGTGAACAACGAAATCCGCATTACGCCCATGCGCAATACGTGGAATAAGAAGAAGAGCATCAACTACGACCTTGTCGAACTCTATAAAATTTTAAGCTGATGAGCGTAAATGTCGATCTGTCTACACTTAAATCATTTCTAGGCGAAGAGTATGCTACTGCCATCGATAAATCGATTGCGTCGCACACACGGTTGATGACCCGTACAGGTGCTGGCCCTGAGTGGCTGGGTTGGCTCGATTTGCTCGAGCAGCCAAATGACGCCCTCATACAAGATGTGGCTGATCTTGGTCGCACGATCCACCAAAGTGCTGATGTGCTGGTTGTGATTGGTATTGGCGGGTCATATTTAGGTGCCAAGGCCGTTGTTGACGCGCTTGTGTCGCCTTTTAATCGTCAGGGACCCGAAATTTTGTTCGCCGGTCATCATATGGGCGATCACTACCACCGTGAATTGCTCAAGTACCTATCGGCTCCAAAAGCTGACGGAAACAAGAAATCGGTGTACCTAAACGTCATTTCCAAGTCGGGTACCACCCTAGAGCCGGCTTTGGCATTTCGGATGCTTAAGGCTTGGATGAAGCAGACCTACGGCGATGAGTCGAAAAACAGGATTATTGCTACAACGAGTCCAAAGGGTGGAGCGCTGAACAAAATCATCGATGCCGAGGGTTACCGAAAGTTTGAGATCCCAGATTCGGTGGGTGGGCGTTTTTCTGTTCTGACACCAGTTGGCCTATTGCCGATTGCTGCAGCGGGCATTGATATTCAAGCACTTTTTTACGGGGCTGTATCCGAACTTGAGAGCCTCAAGAAAGATCCTGCAGCGCTAATCGATCACGCGGCTTGCAGGTATACATTATTCAAACAGGGATTTGCCATTGACCTGATATCATCGTTCGAGCCTGAATTGGGATCTTTCGGGGGCTGGATGCAGCAACTCATGGGCGAAAGCGAAGGCAAAGGACACAAGGGACTCTTCCCGGCAGTGCTTCGTTTTAGTACCGATCTCCATAGTCTCGGTCAAATGGTTCAAGATGGTGTGCGAAATCAAATGGAGACGTTTATTGCCGTCAAGCACGTCTCAAACCCGTTTGTGGTTAAGCCCGATGCCGGTAACGAGGATGGACTCAACTATCTTGCTGGCCGCACAGTCCACGAAATAAACACCAAGGCACTCGAGGGAACGCGCCAAGCGCATCTCGAGGGCGGTGTACCGGCGCTGACACTTACAATCGATACGCTCGATGCCCATCACGTTGGTGCTTTGATTCTTTATTTCGAGGTACTCACCGGTGTTTATGTGTATTGTTTGGACGAAAATCCATTCGACCAGCCAGGTGTTGAAGAGTACAAGAAAGCCATGTTCAGACTTCTCGGTAAACCCTGACTTTGATGAGTGCCATGCCAAACGACATCCATTCAAAGAAAACCCGCTACATCGCTATTGCAGGGAATATTGGAGCTGGTAAGTCATCGCTTACTGGACTCCTTGCGAAGCATTTCGGGTGGGAGCCGTACTACGAGTCGGTTGACGATAATCCCTACCTCGCCGATTTCTACGAGGACATGCGTCGTTGGAGCTTCAATCTCCAGATATATTTTCTATCGTCGAGGTTTCGTCACCAGCGCGAAATTTTAAGCGGAACGAAAGATTTCATCCAAGACCGGACCATCTACGAAGATGTTGAGATCTTCGCTAAGAACTTATACGAAATGGGTCTGATGAGTGAGAGGGATTACGATAATTACAAATCGCTCTTCCATGAAATGACTGCTTTTTTGCGTCCACCGGATCTTCTCATTTATCTGCGAGCACAAGTTCCGACCTTAGTAAGGCAGATACAGGCGAGGGGAAGGGATTATGAGAATACCATCCGTATCGATTATCTCGAGCGCCTGAACCAACACTATGAAAGCTGGATTCATGTTTACCCGTATCAAAAGCTGGTAATTGACACAGACGATCTCGACTTTGTATCTAGACCCGAAGACCTGGGCAGGATCATATCGATGGTCGAGCAGCGTCTGTTCGGTCTCTTCTCTTGAATTTTGCCTTTAGCTTTTGAATTGCGTATCTTTCCCGACTATTTTGGTCGTATTCTATGATTACGTTTAAGATCAGCGACATACCGATGGGCAAATCGGAGCGGGAGATGAATTTCTCCAGCGAAGACATTGGTATGGAAGAAATTCCGTTCGAAGAAGGATATCTTGAGCTCGATTTTGAACGTCTGCATGATTCGGTCAAAGTCGATTTTTTTGTCGAAGGTACAGCTCATCTTACCTGCGACCGTTCTTTGGAAGTGTTTGCTTATCCCATATCCCGCTCGTACACCGTATTGTTCAGCGTTGAACACAAGGAAGACGAGGAGGACGAGTTCAGTGCCGAGCGAAAGCTCGACTTGAACAGGAACAAAATTGATTTATCCGACTTGGTCAGGGAGACCATCCTATTGGACATCCCAATCAAGAAACTGCATCCGCGATTTCTTGACGAAGACGGGAATCCGACCAAGTTTGAGTTCGATTTTGGTGGAGGTGAGCAACCCGATGTGGATGACTCCCGTTGGGACGCACTGAAAAATATACAACAACCCAAAACTGATAGTTAGAAGTACAGACCATGGCACACCCAAAACGCCGCACCTCCAAATCGAAGCGCAACATGCGCCGTTCGCACCACGCACTTGAGAATGTGGCTCTCGCAGTATGTACAAACTGCAATGCGTCGCACAAAGCTCACAATGCATGCCCAGAGTGCGGCTACTACCGCGGCCGTCAGGTTATCGCCATCAAAGCATAATTCTGATTTCTTTCCATGGTCATCGCAATTGATGTAGCCGGTGGAGATCACATTCCCGACAGTCCAGTCGGTGGTGCGTTGCTTGCTTTGGAGTCGAATCCAGGCTTACAGGTAATTCTTGTTGGTCCGGAGTCGATGACGAAATCGGCCTTAGAGGGTAAAGTCTACGACGCCTCTCGTGTGCAGATTGTTGATGCACCTGAGGTAGTTGGCATGGACGAATCTCCTTCAAAGGCCTTAAAGTCAAAACCAAACTCATCGATTGCAATTGGTCTGGGTCTGCATAAGCAGGGTAAATGCGATGCTTTTGTGAGCGCGGGTAATACTGGCGCACTTCTTGCCGCATCTACACTCATTCTGGGACGGTTACAGGGTGTTCTCAGACCAACCATAGTAACGTATTATCCTACCATCAAAGGTTTCAGGCTCTTGGTTGATGCCGGGGCCAATGTGGAAGTTCGCCCAGAAATGCTGGTACAGTTCGCCAGAATGGGTGAAATCTATGCACGCGATATGATGGATATTGCAGATCCAAAGATAGGATTGCTCAACGTAGGCGAGGAGGAAGAGAAGGGCACCGAGATCCTCAAGGAATCTCATCAGCTCCTGAAATCTCTAAACAACTTTGTTGGCAATGTTGAGGGTCGCGACATATTGCCGGCCACTGCCGACGTCTTCGTCTGCGATGGCCTTGTCGGAAATATTCTCCTCAAATTTGGAGAATCTTTGGTTGTCAATCTCGGTGTGCTATTGAAGCAGACAGTGAAGGAGTTTCAATTGCCCGAAGATGCAGCAAAAACGGTATTTGGTGTGTTTCAACGCACCCTAAAGCCATTCGATCCAGACAACGTAGGTGGACTCCCATTTTTGGGGGTCAACGGTGTGAGCTTAGTGGGACACGGAAGTAGCAGCCCTAAAGCTGTCCACAACATGATATTGAATGCAATACACATGGTGGAAGCCAAGGTCAATGATAAAATTGTAGCCGCATTGCGGTAAATCCTCTATGAATGTACGTCCACGCGTAAAAATATCGGGAGTAGGCCACTATCTCCCCGATTATGTTTTGACCAATGCCGAACTTGAGAAGCTTGTCGATACCAACGACGAGTGGATCGTATCGCGCACTGGCATCAAGGAGCGCAGGATTCTTAAAGATCCCGACAAAGCAACGGCATATATGGCATCAAAAGCTGCCAAAGAAGTGCTTGAGCTCACGAACACCGATCCGTCAGAAATTGATGCTATTCTGGTAGCCACAGTAACTCCCGATTACTTGTTTCCGGCTACCGCATGCATTGTGCAACATGAAATCGGCGCCGTCAACGCATTCGGCTTCGATATCGAGGCAGCTTGCTCTGGGTTCCTGTTCGCACTTACAACAGGCACCAGTATGATTGAGTCTGGACGCTGCAAGAAAGTGATCGTGATCGGGGCCGACAAAATGAGCTCGATTCTAGACTTTTCAGACAGAACAACGTGTATCCTCTTCGGTGACGGGGCAGGCGCTGTGTTGTTAGAGGCATCTGATGACGAAACGGGCATCATCGATTTCATTCAGCGATCAAATGGCGAGAACAACGAGGCGCTCATCATGCAGGCCGGTGGTAGTCGTCACCCAGCCACAGCCGAGACTGTTGCAAACAAGCTGCATGTCATTACTCAAGAAGGCAAGATGGTCTTCAAGATGGCAACGGTCGGTATGGCCGACGTGGCTGCCGAAATCATGGAGAAGAACGGGCTGAGCAGCGACGACGTCGCATGGTTGGTTCCTCACCAGGCAAACCTTCGAATTATCGATGCTACTGCTAACCGCATGGGCATAAGCCGCGACAAAGTGATGATCAACATTGACCGATATGGCAACACTACCGCTGCTACGATTCCACTTTGTCTGTACGATTGGAAAGATCAACTAAAAAAGGGCGACAACGTCATATTGGCAGCGTTCGGAGGAGGTTTCACCTGGGGTGCAGTCTACGTAAAATGGAGCATCTGATACATTGATTATGTCGAAACACGCCGTTTTATTTCCGGGTCAGGGTTCTCAGACCGTCGGTATGGGCAAGACACTGTACGACTCTAACGCCGAAGTTCAGAAGTGGTTCCACATAGCAAACGACATCCTCGGCTTTTCGTTGACCGACATCATGTTCGAGGGTCCTATCGAGACCCTCACTCAAACCGAGTATACTCAGCCGGCGATATATCTGCACTCCGTTGCAGCCTATTTTGCAAACGGGTTGAAGGCCGACATGGTAGCCGGCCACAGTCTGGGAGAGTTCTCGGCACTTGCTGCAGCTCGAGTCATCAGTTTTGAAGATGGATTGAGACTTGTGCGCCTTCGTGGACAAAGCATGCAGAAAGCCGGCACAGATCATCCAGGTTCGATGGCCGCGGTCATTGGGATGGATGACTCCAGAGTTGAGGAGATCTGCGAGGCGATCAGCAAGTCGGTTGGAGAGCCTGTAGTTGCGGCCAATTACAATTCTGTAGGACAAGTTGTGATTTCGGGCAACACACAGGCTGTAGAGGCGGCCATGGTCGCCCTAAAGGAGGGTGGATGCAGACTTGTGAAGATGCTGCCGGTAAGCGGAGCATTTCACTCACCGCTGATGCAGTCGGCATATGACACGCTTGCACAGTCCCTAGAAAAATTGGAGTTCAACACGCCGGAAATCCCTGTTTATTCCAACTATACGGCGCTACCAACCACCGATCCATCCATTTTAAAATCAAACGCCCTTAATCAGCTCTTGAATCCAGTGCGCTGGACTCAGACTTTGGTTAAAATGTATGACGATGATGCAAGAAGCTTTACTGAGTGTGGACCAGGTAACGTCCTCACAGGTTTAGTTAAGCGCACGCTCAAAGACGTCGAAACGCAGGGTGTCGAATAAATTTAGGAGATTATATGTCCATTATTGATTTAACAGACAAAACTGTTCTGGTGACCGGTGCAGGGCGAGGCATTGGCAAACACATCGCTTTGATGGCTGCAAAAGCTGGCGCCAATGTTGCAATTACCTATGCAAGCAGTGCTGCACCTGCCCAAGCGGTCGTCGATGAAATTACAGCAATGGGGCGCAACGCGATGGCATACCAAGCCGACGCAGCCGATGCAGCTCGTGCTGGTGAGGTCATAGACGATATCGTGAAGCAGTGGGGCAGGCTGGATGTTCTCGTAAATAACGCCGGCATCACACGCGATACTCTACTTATGCGGATGAGCGAAACGCAGTGGGACGAAGTTATACGTACAAACTTGACCAGCATTTTTAATTACTGCAAGTCAGCTACTCGCCCAATGATGAAGCAGCGCGAGGGAAGCATCGTGAATATATCCTCGGTAGTTGGTATTAGTGGCAATGCAGGACAGACTAACTATGCAGCCAGCAAGGCCGGCATGATCGGTTTCAGCAAATCGCTTGCTAAGGAATTGGCATCTCGCAATGTTCGAGTGAACGTTGTTGCCCCAGGATACATTTCTACAGATATGACGGATGGTCTTCCAGAGGCTGTTCTTGCAAAAATATCGGAAGACACGCCATTAGGCCGTAGCGGACAATCGGATGAAGTAGCCGCGGCTGTTGTATTCTTGGCATCTCCAGCCGCTAGTTTCATCACCGGAGAGGTGTTGAAGGTGGACGGCGGAATGGCCATGTAATCAACATCATTGGCAGTCTTTGAAAAAATCGTTACTTTCCAACCATCACAAATCTCAATCAATTACAAAAATGGCACAAGACATCGAAGCGAAAGTCAAGTCGATCATCGTCGACAAACTCGGCGTAGACGAGGCAGAAGTTAACGCAGGCGCAAACTTCACCAACGATTTGGGTGCAGACTCACTCGACACAGTGGAACTGATCATGGAATTCGAAAAAGAATTCGACATCAGTATTCCAGACGAAGACGCTGAAAAAATTGCTACCGTTGGCGACGCAGTTACCTACATCCAGGGTCGCCTTTCCTGATTGGTGAGTCGTATATAATATGACCAATCGCCGAGTTGTCATTTCCGGAATGGGTGTGCTCACGCCAATTGGCATGAGCACACCTGATTTCTGGGAAGGACTGGTGTCGGGGAAAAGTGGTGCTCGCGAAATCACCCATTTCGACACTACGAATTACGCAACAAAATTCGCAGCACAGTTGGAGGATTATGACGCTGGTCGATATCTCGACCATAAAGAGGCGCGTCGTATGGATAAATTTTGCCAGTATGCCATGGTTGCAACCGAAGAGGCACTGGTTAACTCCGGTGTGGATCTAGAGGTCATCGACAAAGACCGCGTTGCGGTTTTGATCGGTTCTGGAATTGGTGGAATGGAAACATTCTACCAGCAATCGTTGGCATTAAAGGAACGTGGACCTAGAGGCGTTTCTCCATTTTTTATTCCAATGTTGATCCCAGACATCGCTTCGGGTCATGTCTCCATCAAATATGGTTTCAGGGGTCCAAATTTTTGTGCCGTATCGGCATGTGCAACTGGCTCACATAACATCGGGTTGGCATTCAACTCCATCATGAGGGGCGAATCGGATTATGCGATATGCGGCGGTGCTGAGGCGCCCGTCATTGAAATGGGAGTTGCCGGTTTTAATGCTCTCAAAGCCATGTCAACACGCAACGATGACCCTGCACGGGCATCCCGTCCTTTCGACAAGACACGGGATGGATTCGTCCTGGGAGAAGGTGCTGGCATTCTGTTTGTCGAAACGCTTGAAACGGCTAAAGCTCGCGGTGCTACTATATATGCCGAATTAGTAGGATATGGTTTCTCTGCAGATGCCTACCACATTACAGCTCCCGATCCAGAAGGAAACGGCGTCCAGCTTGCAATGAACAATGCTCTCAAGGCAGCTAAAATCACCCCAGAGCGCGTACAGCATATCAATATGCACGGTACGTCGACTCCGCTTGGAGACATCGCAGAAACGAATTCCATTAAGAAGGTTTTTGGCAAACATGCCTACGACATCAACTTGAATTCGACAAAATCGATGACAGGTCACATGTTGGGTGCAGCCGGCGCAGCTGAGTCAATTGCTACCATCTTGGCGATCTATCACGGTGTGGTGCCGCCAACAATCAATTTCAGCGAGCCCGACCCTGAGTGCGATCTCAACTATACATTCAACGAGGCTCAACCTCGTGAAATTGAGTACGCCATCAATAATGCCTTTGGCTTTGGTGGCCATAATACATCTGTCGTTTTTCGGAAATATCAGGATTGATGATGATTGACCGGATTCGGGCCTGGTGGTTACAGCGGGGGCTCGAGCCTGAAGACCGCAACAGAATCGCATTTTTGAGCCAGTGCTTCGGTGAATTCATCGTCGAGCCCGAAAACTACCTCAAAGCACTTCGCCATCGCTCCAAGCTTATCGATTCGGATCTGAACGACAGCGATTCGTACGAAAGACTCGAGTTTTTGGGTGACTCTGTATTAGACCTCATTATTACTGAGGTGTTGTTTGAAAGATTCACCGAAAAGGATGAGGGATTCATGACCCAGATGCGCTCGAAATTGGTGAAGGGTGATGCCCTGGCGGGATATTCACGACAATTAGGTTTGCCGAAAGTGGTTGAACTCGGCGAAAGGGCAAGGGGCCAAGGCATCGAGAACAGTACTTCAATTTTGGGTGACGTCTTTGAGGCACTTATTGGGGCACTTTATAAAGATCGTGGTTATGCTGCAACTAGGCGATTCATTGAGGGAGTACTAGATAATCATTTAGATATCAAGGAAGTCGCTGCCTTGGATGACAACTACAAGAGCATACTGATGGAATATGCCCAGGCCAAACGCCTGAAAATACCAATGTATCGGGTAATCCAAGAAGACGGTCCAGCCCACAATAGGACCTTTGTTGTCGAAGTGTTAGTTGGCGATAACAAAGCAGGCGAGGGTAGTGGCAAGAGCAAAAAAATCGCCGAGCAAGAAGCCGCCAGAGTGGCTTATGAAAGACTACGAAATTGAACAGTGAACAGTGAACAGTGAACAGTGAACAGTGAACAGTGAAAATGTGCAATTTTCAATTTTCAATCTTCAATCTTCAATTTTCATTTTTCAATCTCTTTGTGCTCACTTCCAGCGGAATTTCAACATTGTTGACCATGTTTTCCGCGAGCAACTGCCCCAAATAGGCAGAGAATAGGAGTCCCTTCGATCCCAAGCCTGTAAAGACCCATTGTTTCGGCAATGTCGGGTGAGGTCCAACAATTGGCAATCTATTGGGTGTTCCAACCCGTACCCCAGCCCATTGAAGATGCAGTTCGCTACGTTGTCTGAGTTCGGGCAACATCAGGTCGACCTTTTGTTCGAGGTAGTGCAAACCTGTTTCGTCGGGTTTTACATCATCATACTTGTGTTCGAATGTGCTACCTATGACCCAGTCAAAGCCATTCAGATGTGCCACATAGCCTCTTCCAGCAATTGCGTGGGACCATGGCAACTCTTCAGATGATCGATATGTTGCCATCTGACCTTTTATGTTATGGACAGGTAACCATTTCCAATCGGGATCGTCTAAAATTGCTGAACCTAAAGTGCTGACAATATGGGCGGCCTGAAGCGTAGTACCGTCAGACATTACAATTTGCCACTTTTCAGCATCAGAAATCCATGTCTTTGTTGCAATTTCGGTTTCAGTTCGTACAGTTCCGCCATTAGCTTGAAGTAACGCATTCAGTGCTAATAAATACGATGTTGAGTCAACCGTAAATCCCTCGTTCACCCAAAGTGCACCACCAGCGTGTACTAGACCAGGTTGGTATGCATCCACTTCCTCCTTCTCCATCCATTTAGCCCATCCATTGGGATAATTGTGTCGTTTTAAACTGGTGCTGAATGCCTCAAGTGTAGCTACGTCGACAGATGGTCGAAGTACACCCGACTTTTTGAAGAATTCTTTGTCGGAATATGGCCTTGCTCTATCGAGCAAGTCGCCAATAGCTGAAATGCACAACTTCGCATTCCAACTAAGGTTGGCCTGTTTTGCGGCTGCAGGGTTAATTAATCCAATTGGGACTCCCGAGGAACCTGAACCAATTATTCCCTTTTCGATAACTGTGGTCGTAAGTCCCAAGTCGGATAATGCAACGGCAACCGACAATCCTGCCAGGCCAGCCCCAACAACAACCACATCAAATGTGGTTTCCACTTAGATATCGGAAGACCGGATGAGCTTAGCGCCAGCCTCTACCATCTCGGTAAGTGCTTTATCGCCATCGCCGGATTGCAAGTTTACTGCATCGATAGCATCGGTAACGACACGAACATCGAAGCCTGCAGCGATCGCATCCAAAACGGTTGCTTTTACACAGAAATCGGTGGCGAGTCCACATACATCCAATCCTGTGATATCGTTTTTTCGAAGATACTCGTCCAAGCTGTCGTTGGTGGCTTCGAATGCGGAGTAACCATCGTCTTTGTTGTGCGTCCCTTTAAGGAAAACATGGTTAATGCGATGAGATTCTAACTCTAAGTGAAACTCTGCTCCATTTGTTTCAGCAATGCAGTGAACGGGCCATTTTTCGAAATGAACGGTGACGTACGGGTGCCAGTCTTTCGAGGCCAGGACGGTGTCGTACTTGTCAAATAAACGGTTAATTACGGGGACTACCTTGTCGGCAGTCGCAATTGCCAAAGAACCGCCGGGGCAAAAATCTCTCTGAAGGTCAACTATGAACAGGGCTCGTTTCATGGGAATCTCACTTTCGTTTGTGTTGCTCAAGCAATTTACGTTGCAAATTCATAAGTCGACGGGTGATTCCAACTTTGTACTCGTGGGGAAACTCAAAACGCCTGTATTCTGCAGCCAAATAGGCAAGTCTTTTTTTTGCATACGCAGCAGCTTCCTCAATTGTTGCAATCTTTCCGACCAGTTCGCCTTCATGTATGTAGGGTTGAAGTAATCTTTCTCCATTGAACGGTGTTAAGTCGAGATTCTTCTCCGGAAAGTACGGATGGAACATCGTTTTAATGGTCTTTTCGTTTTCAAGGCAGATGGCGTCGGCTGTAAACTCGCCGTTCTCACGAGTGAAACGCACCACGTTCTTCTTGTCGGGGAAGTTCACTTTGACGATGTTCTCCGAGATCTTGATCTTGGGTTTGCTTCCGAATTTGGATAGTTTGTAGACACCGTCGAGTGCTGAGTCGTCGTGGCCTGTAACCAAACGGGTACCGACACCAAAAATATCGACCGGAGCTCCCTGATCAAGGATGGATTTCATGATATACTCGTCGAGTTGGTTCGACACGGCAATTTTGACGTACTGAAGTCCTGCATTATCGAGCATTAAGCGTGCCTGCCTCGAAAGATAGGCCAAGTCGCCGCTGTCAATTCGGATTGCAAGAAGCTTGTTGCCCGACTTCTCGAGATACTTAGCCGTTTCAATTGTATTCGGGAGTCCACTTCGCAGTGTGTCGTATGTGTCGACTAGAAGAACAGTAGCTTGTGGATACTCGTCAGCATAAGCCTTGAAGGCCTCAATCTCAGATTCAAACGATTGCACCCAGCTGTGCGCCATGGTGCCCGAGAGTTTGAGGTTGTAATCGCGAGCTGCATAAACGTTGGATGTTGCCTCTATTCCACCTATAAACGATGCCACTGTTGCTTGGATGCCACCTAGCCCCTGCGAGCGTCTCAGTCCAAAATCGAGCAGGGTGCGATTTCCGGCAGCCAGCCTCATCCGAGACGCTTTTGTGGCTATCAAAGAGGAAAAGTTGAGAACATTAAGCAAAAGTGTCTCAATAACTTGAGCCTCGACCACTGGCGCCTCAACCTGGAGGATGGGCGTGAGAGGGAAGATGATCTCACCTTCGTTCACTGATCGAATGTTGCCGGTGAAACGGAATGTGGTTAGATAAGCTAGAAACTCTGGACGAAACCCCTTGCTGCGAAGGAAGTCTATGTCTTCAGGCTCAAATCGCAGATCTACAAGGGTGCGAAGCAAGTCTCCAAGACCCGCAAACAACACATACCCACCTTGAAATGGGTTATCGCGGTAGAAATAATCAAATATAGCTACCTCCTTGGCCTTACCCTGGTAGAAGTAGCCCTGCGCCATTGTCAACTCGTAGTAGTCGGTGTACAAGGCTGCGTTCCTCAAAAAAGACATGATTAATTATAATCTCTAGTTGGACAAAGTTTCGTTTCGCCTGATAGTCCGCACATCTCTCCACACCCTCGCCTCTGTTCGGAGGTCGAGAAGCTCCACATTGAGCTGGTAATTTGTGAGATGCAGCGAACCCGGTGCGGATCGGGCACCAAGTTCTGACAATACGATAAATTCGGCATTATGACTCCTGCCCAAATTTATGAGTTCAGATATTGGTAAAGATGGAGCCATTCGGCTAGTATCTGGCAGAGCGAGTCCCGTCATGACGGATGTAGTGGCCCTGTTTTGTAGCAATCGTTCAAATTCAATCTGCATTCCATAGCTGTCGACACGTTGCCCGGTCGCATTTCGAATTGGTGCCACCAACACCGTTGGACGCTTGCCTCTGTTTTGGTCAGCATATTGCATCAACCAGTCGGCCGTGCTCATGGTCTCTGCAATCATTCTGAGCTGAGCTTGAGCATCGGTCTGGGACCATTCGACATCAAGTTTGTATCCACCGTCTGCAACCACTACTTCCTTATTTGTAGCGCAGGCGTTACAAAGCAGTGATGCAAGCGTCAACACGATAAGTGTATTAAGTCTCAGATTTAATATCTTCATGGTTCAATGATAGCCAAATGCAGACCTTATATCCACATATATTCGGGCATTGAATGTTAGTTCCTTAGCTTTGAAACATTTTTTCTATGATACAATGAACATGTTGCCACGCTATATGCGGTCCATCAGCATTGCAGGAAGCCTGTTGCTTGTACTATTGTCGATGACTGTAGGTGCAAAAGCTCAGGCCACATCCAATACCGATCACGCTGTCGGCCTGATGGTGGCTGCTGCCGATTCTGTACTTAAGGCGAATGGCGTGCAAGGTTTTAAACTCGATTTCGCGTATGCGACACCAGTACGCCTGAAAATTATCCAAAATTTGTTGGATTTAGGATATCGAGTCTATGAGATGCCGACCGAAACCGCAGAAATCACGACGTTGAACATTGACCCGCTTATGACCTACAGATATATCAAGGGGGGCAAAAATGAATCTACAAGAAGTGTTATTGGTACCATCGGTGTTACACTCACACGCAGGGATGGTAGCGTTATTGCAACACATGTGAGACGTGTCGATGAACGGCAACGGGTGACAGCTAGACCTGGCGAACTCGACGATAGTACGTGGCAGATGGTTTCATTTGCTAGTATAGATGATAGTGGCCGTCGGCGAGGAATTAAACGCATCTTAGAACCAGCACTCATAGCGACCGCAGCTGCGGTAACCATCATTTTGCTGTTCAACGTCCGAAGCCAGTAGTCTATGTTTCGCGTAACCTCCATTGTTTGCTTAATGATTTTGGCGGGGTGCGCCACTCCCATTGCACCGACGGGTGGACAACCAGTGCGCAGTTCGCCAACAGTTATTTCAACATATCCAGAACAGGGGAGAACCCGTTTCGATGGACGTGAGGTTCGTTTTGAGTTCAACCGGTTCATGAACAGGGGATCTGCTACTCGCGCATTGAGGGTAGAGCCTGACTTTGGCATACCATTTACCATCAGTTGGAAAAGAAAAGTGCTCATCCTCACTTTTGAACGATCATTACCCGACTCTGTTACAGTTATCGTCAGCCTAGGTACCGAGTTGTCTGACATTGAAAACAACAGATTAGGACAACCAATACAGTTGGCTTTTTCGACAGGCGCGGCAGTTGATTCGGCAAAGGTTGACATCGCTACACTGTCATTCGACAAGGCGAGAGGGGAGTCAGGGATGACAGTAGGCCTTTTTAGAGAATCGATGCTTGACCAATCGGCAGTATACGTTGCCGAATCTGACACATCTGGAATTGTGCGATTTCGCCATGCAACTCCAGGGCAATACGTTGCCGTGCTTTTCGACGACCGAAACCGGAATCGACGTATTGATCAGGGAGAAAGGCACTTTCCAGCCAAAGAACCAGTCACAGTAAGCACAGATTCCGCTCAAATTGTGGGTCCTTTGTTTTACACATCTCAAGATACGGTTCCACCCACTGTGTTGGGAGTGGGTCTGCTATCGAACACTAGAATTCGGGTGCGGTTCAGTGAACCTATACGCTTAAACCGATCATCGTCAGTCGAAGTTCAACAAGACAGTCGAATCGTACAAGCACTATGGCTCTATAGCGACACAGCAGATCCGACAGTTGCCTTCGCCAACAGTATGGAACCATTGCTTCAAGGTGCATCATATAACCTGCGAGTAACAGGTGTCACCGACTTGGCGGGAAACTCACTTGCAGCCACTCCACCGACCTTTGTCGGATCGAACCAACAAGATACCACTCAGGTTCGGCTTGTCCGATTTCCGGAGAACCCCGTCGTTCTATCCCCAGATTCTATCCTTTTTGTGTACAGTAAGCCTTTATCGGGATCTGCGGTTATTGACTCTCTTATTGTTGTAGACGGCGAAAGAGCTATGCGTACATGGACCGATGTTCATGTTGAGCACAACCGAATGTACGTCTATCGTGAGGGGGGCTGGAGGCCGGGTCAATCGTATCAGATACGAGTGTGGGATCCGCTGCAACTACGTCATGTGCCAATATCATTTCGACCACTTGGCGAGGCCGATTTGGGCGGCTTGGAGATTACTATCGAACCATCATGGTCGGATGGGGTGGTAGTAGTTGATGTACTGGACCAAGCAGGTGAGATACTGAACCAAGCCAAGGGGGTTGGGCCGTTTATTTTTGATGATCTGATTCCTGGCAATGTATCGATACGTGTTTGGGTAGATACAAACGGCAACGGTAGATGGGACGGTGGAAGCATTATTCCTGCCACAGCTGACCCAGAACCAGTTTACATCCAGAGAGGTATACCGATATCTCCGAGATTAACCACCGCGGTTCGTGTTGGATCTAACGACTAAGTAGCTACTTACCTCTGAAATTGAACGAATTACCAAGAATATTGTTAATTTAGTTACCTAATTTTTGATTTTGCAGATTGATTTTCGTCCTATGTCCATTCCTCAAGTAGATTCCATCGAAGACCAACGCATCGTCAACGGAGTTTATCAAAGCACCAACAAGATCCGTCTCGTCACCGCTGCAAGCCTTTTCGATGGGCACGATGCCAGCATCAACATAATGCGCCGCATACTTCAGGCCAGTGGGGCCGAAGTAATCCATCTTGGTCACAACAGGAGTGTAGGTGAAATTGTGGATTGCGCCATTCAAGAAGATGCTCAGGGCATTGCAATCAGCTCCTATCAAGGCGGTCACATGGAGTACTTCGCCTACATGGTCGATCTGTTGCGAGAGAAGGGCGCTTCGCATATCAAGGTTTTTGGAGGTGGTGGCGGAGTTATTGTTGAAGACGAAATCAACCAGCTTCATGCACACGGAGTAACGCGAATATTCTCTGTTGATGACGGACGCAGTATGGGTCTTCAGGGCATGATTAATTACATCATGGAGCACTGCGACTTTGATCCAGTACAGGTCCAATTGCCCAATGTTGAGCATATAGACCGTAATGATCCTGGAAATTTGGCACGTCTCATTACGGCTCTAGAGAATGGAAATAACGACATCCTAAAATTCGATGGCGAATTCCTTCATGCACTAGGCCAGCAGTTGCCAGCTCCATCGACCAAAGTGCCTGTGCTGGGAATTACAGGAACTGGCGGGGCAGGTAAGAGCTCACTCACCGACGAGATCATCCTCCGTTTCAGGAATGAGCTTCCAGATGTAACTATTGCAATTATTAGTGTAGATCCAAGCAAGAAACGCACAGGTGGAGCACTTTTGGGTGACCGGATACGCATGAACAGCATCCATCATCCCAATTTTTACATGCGCAGCATGGCTACACGGTCAGAGAACAGAGCCACAAGTGCATCAATCCGCGGTGTGGTTGAGTTATGCAAACACGCGGGATACGACTTCATCATTGTGGAGACGAGCGGCATTGGCCAAAGCGACACCGAAATAACGGATATTGCCGACATCACAGCCTATGTGATGACATCCGAATTCGGGGCAGCCACCCAGCTCGAAAAGATCAACATGCTGGACTTTGCCGACGTGGTCGTAATAAACAAGTTTGAGAAAAAAGGGTCGCAAGACGCACTGAGGGCGGTTCGTAAGCAGTATAAACGCAACCAGAACCTGTGGCATGCCGACGACCACACACTGCCGGTGTATCCGACTATGGCTTCACAGTTTAATGACGAAGGACTACACCGCCTTTTTGCCAAACTCGTCGATATCACCAATGAACGATTCGGCACAAGTTGGGTTCAGCCGAACCTAGTAGACACGACCCCTGCTGAGGATCTACACGTTCAGTCGCTCATTCCGGGATCAAAGCAGCGTTACTTATCGGAAATAGCTGAGTCGATCAGAAATTACCACCAATGGGCTGTCGAGCAGTCGGATGTTGCTCATAAATGGCACGCTGCAACAACAGCAGCCGAGTTAATTGGTGATGAGTCTGATAGCTCGACATCTATTAAGGCCATTTCAGAACAGCTTTACGAACGGCTTGACGGGCTAAGTAAGAATATTCTGAAAAACTGGGACGAGATGGTTGCGGTCTACCGGGGCGATGTGCTCGAAACCCGTGTCCGCGACAAAGTAATTACGAGCCAGTTGAAGACTAGGTCGCTAAGTGGACTCAATATTCCGCGTGTTGCTGTGCCGAAATACCGTGATCGCGGCGACCAGCTTCTGTTTGCTCTCAAGGAGAATCTCCCTGGATTTTTCCCCTATACGGCAGGAGTATTCCCTTTTAAGCGAACTGAAGAGGATCCAGCCCGTATGTTTGCCGGCGAAGGTACACCCGAGCGCACTAACCGAAGATTTCACTACATCAGTGAGGGATTGCCGGCCAAGCGCTTGAGTACCGCCTTCGATTCGGTTACTCTTTATGGCGAGGACCCAGCTCTACGACCTGATATTTACGGAAAGATCGGCAACTCTGGCGTCAGCATCTGTACCTTAGACGACATGAAGAAGCTGTACTCGGGCTTTGAGCTTACAGATCCAGTCACTTCCGTATCAATGACGATAAACGGACCAGCCCCAATGATACTGGCCATGTTTATGAATACAGCCATTGACCAGGAGGTCGAACGTCACCTGAGAAGAAACGGTCTTTGGGAAGATGCGCTGATTAGGTCCAAATCGCTCATCGAGGCCACCGGCAACCCATTACCAGTCTATTCGGACGGTCTGCCTATTGGCAATGATGGGTTCGGTCTTGGATTGTTGGGCTTAACCGGCGACAAGCTTATCGATGCAGAGACATATCGCAACATTCGCAACGAAACGCTTCGAACTGTGCGAGGTACTGTTCAAGCCGACATCCTTAAGGAAGATCAAGCACAGAACACATGCATTTTCAGCACCGAGTTTGCTCTGCGGATGATGGGAGATGTGCAGGCCTTCTTCACTGCAAATCAGGTTCGCAACTACTACTCCGTCTCCATTTCAGGATATCATATTGCCGAGGCGGGAGCAAATCCCATTACTCAGGCTGCTTTTACACTCGCCAATGGGTTCACTTTTGTTGAATATTACCTCTCACGTGGCTTAAGTGTAGATGACTTTGCCCACAACCTTTCGTTCTTCTTCAGCAATGGATTGGACCCCGAGTACGCTGTAATTGGCCGTGTGGCGCGTCGTATTTGGTCAATCGCCATGAAGAATCGGTACCGTGCTAACGATAGGTCGCAGAAACTGAAGTATCATATTCAGACAAGTGGACGCTCATTGCATGCACAAGAGATCCAATTCAACGATATCCGCACAACGCTGCAAGCCTTGATGGCCATCTACGACAACTGCAACTCGTTGCATACGAACGCCTATGACGAGGCCATCACAACCCCGACCGAGGAATCCGTACGTCGGGCTCTAGCCATTCAGCTCATCATTAATAAAGAGTTGGGTATGGCAAAGAACGAAAACCCATTACAGGGATCGTTCATCATTGAAGAAATGACCGATTTGGTGGAAGAAGCCATCCTTGTGGAATTCGATCGTCTTACGGAGCGCGGTGGCGTGCTCGGAGCAATGGAAACCATGTATCAGCGTGGTAAGATCCAAGACGAAAGCCTCTACTACGAAACTCTAAAACACGATGGAAGCCTCCCAATTATCGGGGTTAACACGTTCATCGACAAAAAGGCCGGTAACGAACAGAACAAGCCCCTCGAGCTGATTCGCAGCACAGAGGAAGAGAAACGTCAACAGATCCGCAATCTCGAGCTTTTCCAAGCTATTCATGCAGAACAGACGCAACACGCACTGAATAAGCTCACAAAAGTTGCGCAGTCAGACAACAACGTGTTTGAAGAGCTCATGGAAACCGTAAAGGTTGCTTCATTGGGTCAAATATCGTCGGCATTGTATTTGACCGGTGGTCAGTATCGAAGAAATATGTAGCCAGATTGTAAATACAGCTGACGTCATTTTGGTGTTGTTCTTATTAAGATTTAATCCGAATAAGAACGATCAAACTTTGTATATTGTTTGTTTAAACACATATGGGACGAACGGATTAGTCGCGCTGCTCGTTGTGTCTCAAAACTAACGGTAATTACATTCTGATATGAGTGACACGGATTTTCTCAGCTCCTATGTAGGTCAAGACTACAAATACGGATTCGTTACCGACATCGAGTATGACGAGTTCCCAAGGGGCTTGAGCGAGGATATTATTCGGGAAATTTCGAGCCGTAAGGACGAACCTGAGTTCATGCTTGAGTTTCGACTTAAAGCTTATCGCCAATGGCTTACGATGACCGAGCCTGAATGGCCCAACGTAACATATCCAAAAATTGACTACCAAGACATTATCTACTACTCTGTACCAAAGCAGAGGGATAAGCTGGACAGCTTGGACCAAGTCGATCCCAAGATTCTTGAGACCTACGAAAAGCTCGGCATCCCGCTCACAGAGCAGAAGATGCTCTCGAACGTAGCCGTAGATGCCATTTTCGATAGTGTATCGATTGCAACAACTTTTAGAAAGAAACTCGCAGACGCTGGTGTGATCTTCTGCTCGATTTCGGAGGCTGTCAAAGAGCATCCGGATCTCATCAAGCAGTATTTGGGATCAGTGGTGCCTATAGGCGACAACTACTTTGCAGCGCTTAATTCGGCTGTGTTCAGCGACGGTTCGTTTGTCTACGTTCCCAAAGGTGTTTCGTCTCCTATGGAGCTATCTACCTATTTCCGTATCAACAATGCGGATTCGGGACAGTTTGAGCGCACCCTCATCATTGCCGAGGAGAGCAGCTACGTGAGTTACCTTGAAGGCTGTACAGCCCCGATGTTCGATAAAAATCAGCTTCATGCTGCTGTTGTTGAACTCGTTGCTCTAGACAACGCCGAAATCAAGTACTCCACCGTTCAAAACTGGTATGCAGGCGACGAAAACGGTGTGGGCGGAATCTACAACTTCGTGACCAAGCGTGGTATCTGCAAGGGCAACCACTCGAAGATATCTTGGACTCAAGTCGAGACTGGATCGTCAATTACGTGGAAATATCCGAGTGTTATCCTAAAGGGCGACTACTCGATTGGCGAGTTCTACTCAGTGGCACTCACCAACAACAGGATGCAGGCCGACACGGGTACTAAAATGATCCACTTGGGCAAGCATACGCGCAGCACCATTGTATCTAAGGGAATATCGGCCGGCAAGTCGAACAACAGTTATAGAGGCTTAGTGCGTATTGGTCCAAAGGCCGATTATGCCCGTAACTATTCCGTCTGCGATTCGATGTTAATCGGTGATCGATGCGGTGCCAATACCTTCCCATATATCGAGTCGAAGAATAATACGGCCAGCATCGAACACGAAGCTACCACCTCTAAAATTGGCGAAGATCAAATTTTCTACCTCAAGCAGAGGGGTCTCAGCGAAGAGGATGCCATTTCGATGATCATTAACGGTTTCTGTAAGGACGTGTTTCGCGAGCTCCCACTCGAGTTCGCTGTCGAAGCACAGAAACTATTGGGCATCAAGCTCGAAGGCAGTGTCGGTTAAAAAGAATATCAATCAACTAATCAGTTATAATCGTGTTAGTAATCAGAAATTTGCATGCAACGATCGAGGACAAGCCAGTTCTCCAGGGTTTGAATTTAGAGGTCAATGCTGGTGAAATTCACGCCATTATGGGTCCAAATGGCTCTGGCAAAAGCACACTTGTGAAAATAATCGCCGGCCATCCGTCTTTTGAGGTCACTCAAGGCGAAATCATCTACAACGGTGAGAATCTTCTCGAACTCGAACCAGAGGAGAGGGCGCAGAAGGGTATCTTCATGGCGTTTCAGTACCCTGTAGAGATCCCGGGTGTGACGAATATGAGCTTCCTCCGTCAAGCATTGAATTCTATAAAGAAGGCAAACGATGAAGAAGAGCTCGATCCCATCGAATTTGACGATTATGTTCGCGAAAAGATGGCCTTGGTCGAAATGGGTGACGAACTCCTTAACCGCAGTGTGAACACAGGTTTCTCGGGCGGAGAGAAGAAGCGCAACGAAATCTTGCAAATGGCAGTTTTGCGACCCAAACTTTCGCTTCTCGACGAGACCGATTCAGGTTTGGATATCGACGCGCTCCGCATCGTTGCAAAAGGGATCAACGAACTTGCCAACCAAAATAACGCCGTACTTATGGTGACTCACTATCAGCGCTTGCTGAATTATGTGGTGCCCGATAAAGTGCACGTATTGGTTGACGGACGTATTGTTAAATCTGGTGGCAAAGAGTTGGCTCTCGAGCTCGAGGATAAGGGATACGAGTGGGTTGAGCATGAAAAACTCCATGTCAACGGCAACGCCTAAAAGGAGCTCTATCGTGACGAAACATTCCTTCTTTAATTCCCTACTCGCAGTCAAGAGAGAGCTAGCTCCAACAGCTGCTCTTTTAGCTCAGATCAGAGCCAAAGAGCAGAGCCGGCTAGGACTGCTCGGTCATCCTGATTCTAGCGACGAAGAGTGGAGATTTACAAATCTGAAACCGCTCTATCGAACTGAGTTTGCCAAATTAGAATCGTCAGATTCGCTTCATTTGGTTGATTCAGCCGAAGTTCCAGAGTCGATTGGATCAAGAATCGTCTTCGTGAATGGTCGGATTGACGAGTCACTTACAGACATTTCTAAAGTATCTACTTCAGCACGTATTGTGCGCTTTTCGAATGCAAGTGAAGAGGATTCAGCTCAGATTCTGGGTCATCTGAACACACACATGAGCTTGGATCAGGATGCTTTCCTAGCGCTTAACGGCGCATTACTGAGCGATGGCATTTGGATAGATGTGCCAAAGAACGCAATTATCGAGGCACCGATTCACATTCTTTTTATAAACGCATCCGATAGCCCAGTGGCAAACGCACCAAGAGTGCTGGTCACGGCTGGTGTACATGCACGAGCTACGGTCATTGAGGAGTCGGTTGGCGTTGAGGGAGCTGTTTACCTGAACGTACCGGTTCTCGAATTCGACCTACAACGTGGTGCTCACATCACTCACATAAAAGTGCAGCGCGACAGCAGACAGGCGTTTCATATTGGTAGAGTTGGTGCCACAATTGCACGCGATGGGCATTATGAGTCCTACTCAATTCAGTTGGGATCCAAGATTTCGCGAAACGATGTTGTGGCTACTCAGACTGAAGAGCAGATGTTCGCCACACTCGATGGACTCGTGTTGATTGGTGGCGATCAGCTATCAGATATCCACACCTTGATGGACCACGCCAAACCCTATGGTGAGAGTCATCAGCTTCATAAAGTGTTGGTTGACGGCAGCGCCACATCGGTGTTCAACGGAAAGATTTTTGTCCGCCAGGATGCACAGAAGGTGAATTCCTTTCAGGAGAATCGCAATCTGCTGCTTTCTGTCGATGGAACCGTTCACACCAAGCCACAGCTCGAAATATTTGCAGACGACGTGAAGTGTTCGCATGGCGCAACGATTGGACAATTAGTACCAGACGAGTTGTTCTACCTCAAAAGCAGGGGTCTCGACGACCAAGCGTCAAGAGAGTTGCTAACGCAGGCTTTTGCGCTTGAGGTAATACAAAACATTCCTGTTGAATCGCTTCGCGAGCGTCTAGGCAAGATCGTATCCGATTATGCTCATCAAAGTGTCATGGAGGCGTTGACTGTATGATAACAGCATCTGGCACAATGGACTTGGTGCTCGACAGTGGGAAGATTCGATCCGATTTCCCCATCCTGTCGAGGAAGGTGAACGGGAAACCGCTCATCTACTTCGATAATGCAGCCAGTTCACAGATGCCGGAGCAAGTCATTCAATCTATTTCCGATTACTATAGGAATGAGCACGCCAACGTGCATAGGGGCATCCACACGCTCAGTGAGGATGCAACTGCCATGTACGAAGATACACGGACTAAAATTGCGCGCTTCTTCAATGCGAGTCACCACGATGAAATCATTTTCACAGGTGGCACGACAGATGGCATCAACCTTGTGGCGCAAACCTGGGGTCGGGCCAATTTGAAATCGGGCGATCAGATACTCATTTCAGGGATGGAACACCATTCAAACATCGTGCCTTGGCAGATGTTGTGCGAAGAGAAGGGGCTGATACTCAAGGTAATCCCAGTCACGCCATCCGGTGAGTTAGACCTCGAAGCGTATGAGTCACTCCTGAATGATTCTGTCAAAATCGTTGCTGTTGTCCATACATCGAATTCTCTGGGAACGGTTAATCCGATCAGAGAGATGATTGCAATGGCACATCGTGATGGTGCACTCATTTAAGTGGATGGTGCCCAAGCAGCAGGTCATGCCAACGTGGATCTGCAAGATCTTGATGCAGATTTCTTTGTTTGTTCAGGTCATAAGATGCATGCAGCAACAGGAGTTGGAATACTATATGGTAAGAAATCCATCCTAGACGCCATGCCACCTTGGAAGGGCGGGGGGGACATGATCAAGACGGTAACCTTCGAGAAGACCACCTTCAACGACACACCGTTCCGATTTGAGGCTGGTACCCCACACATTATGGGTGTTAAAAGCTTGGGTGCGGCAATCGATTACATCATAGGCATCGGTTTTGAGCGTATCGCTGCAACCGAAAAAGTTCTATTGGATTCATTGACATCTGAGTTGGAATCGATCGATGGTATAAAAATAATTGGCACTGCAAAAGACAAAATTGCCGTTGCTTCGTTCGTGTCAGACAAGGCCCACCCGAGCGACATCGGCACCTTGCTAGATATGGAAGGCATCGCCATTCGAGTTGGTCACCATTGTACTCAGCCACTCATGCAGCATTTCGGGCTTGCAGGCACAGCCCGAGCCTCGCTTTCGTTTTATAACACCGTTGATGAAATTGAGCAGTTTGGCCGTTCGCTACGCAAAGTGCTGAACATGCTCTGACACACGCTGACAATAGAGTAGGATATATACATCATGCCAAAAATTGACGAAATAGAACGCACACCCAATCCGAATGCAATGCGATTTGTGCTTAAGGAGCCCATCTCGCCGGGTGTTACGCGTTCGTACGACAACGCTGAAGAAGCGTCCAATGATCCTTTTGCAACCTCCTTGTTCGCTATTCCGCATGTTATTAGTGTCTATTATGTAGACAAGTATATTACTGTGACCCAAAATGGCAACACAGACTGGTCTGACCTCCTTCGCAAGTTGGCGCCACCAATACGTGAAGCTGAGGCGGCACATGTTGCCGGACTGGAACACGACGATGCGCATATTAGCGCCGAAGCTGCTGGGTCATCCGATCCGCGCCTTGCACTGATCAATCAGATGTTAGACGAACAAGTACGACCTTACCTCTTGGCAGATGGCGGTGGATTGAAAGTCCTCGGACTAGATGACAATCGCCTTAGAGTTCACTATCAGGGTGCATGTGGCACTTGTCCGACAGCTACCACTGGGACTTTATATGCCATAGAAAGCATGGTAAAGCGTATCGATCCAAATATTGAGATAGAATCCGTATAATTTAATATGGCAGCAATAACACTCACTGATCGCGCGGTTGAACGTATTCGGAATATCCGTTTACAGCAGGGGCTCAACGATGATATAGCCTTGCGCCTCGGTGTGGTTGGAGGTGGATGTAGTGGACTAAGCTATGCCATCGACTTCGACACTGATCCTGAAAAGGCCTTAAAAAACGACCAACGTTTCGAGGATCGTGGTGTACATGTTGTGATAGACATGCGGAGTTTTCTGTATTTGGCTGGCACGGAACTCGACTATACCGACGGGTTGAATGGGAAAGGGTTTCATTTCAATAACCCGAACGCTTCACGAACCTGTTCGTGTGGTGAATCGTTTGCCGTATGAGTGAAACGGGAACCATAGTAAATAAGGTCGCAAAGTCTGGTTTGATTACGATCGACCTAGAGAAGCTCTTCAACCCAACATCTAAAATCGTTGGATTCGATATCAAGCCGTTTCTGTTTATGGAGTTGCTCCTGAAAGAGAATAATTTTCGTGAGGCTATGGATGCTTACGATTTCTCTGTGTTTTCAGGCAGCATTCTTGCCGTGTATTGCAGCTCCGACGCAATCATCCCGGAATGGGCTTGGATGTTAGTCGCATCGAAAGCTGCAACCTATTCGGCAGAAGTTCATTTTGGTACCATCACTTCCGTTAAAGAACGCTTGATGTTCGCCTCAGCCGAAAGACATGACTGGTCGCAGTACGCAAGTAAGAAAGTGTTGGTTAAAGGATGTGGTGACGAACCTATTCCCTCGTCGCTTTATGTATATGCCACAAGTAAGCTGATGGCTTTTGCAGATAGGGTGATGTACGGAGAGGCATGCTCGTTCGTACCCGTATGGCGGAAATCTCAGGTGTAATTTCTCGTGGCAACATCCGATCGAAAAAAAGCCCATGTAGAACTGACAGCATCTGGTCAGGCCGACTACAAAAAATCGACAGGGTTTGAATCGTACGATTTCGTGCACTGCGCTCTTCCTGAAGTGTCGCCATCCGATATTGACATCACGGCAACACTATTACAGCGCAACTTTGGGTCACCACTATTCGTAAGTTCAATGACAGGTGGGTATGCAGAGGGTAAGACCGTGAATGAAATCCTAGCCCGGTTTTGTGAAGCGCACAATCTTCCGATGGGAATAGGAAGCATGAGGGCCATGATTGAGGATCCAAGCCTATCGGCCACATTCACTGTTGTTAGAAAAGTAGCACCCAACGCATTCATTGCTGCCAACATCGGAGGGGCACAACTGCTATCGGGGGTTGATAGAAATTTTGTGAACAGTCTGATAGATCCCTTTGGCGCCAATGCGATTATTGTGCATTTAAACGTACTGCAGGAGCTGATGCAACCAGAAGGGGACAGACACTTCAGCGGGATCAAGGATGGTATAGCGCGTCTGGTTGAGTTATCTCAGGTTCCCATCATCGTGAAAGAAACAGGTGCTGGCATATCAGGGTCTGTTGCCCGGACCCTTTACAATGACTGTGGCATAAGGGTGATCGATGTTGCAGGATCGGGTGGAGTAAGCTGGGCCAAGGTTGAGAACTTACGGCGAGATGATGCCGGGATAGAATCAGAGTTGTTTAATGACTGGGGGCAGCCGACAAGCCAATGCTTGATCGACATCAAAACGCAGCATTTGCCTGAATTGGAGATCATTGGGTCTGGGGGCATCAGAACTGCTCATGATGTAGTCAAGAGCTTGTGCATGGGTGCAAAAATGTCAGGAATGGCTGGTGAATTGATTAAGATCGTCGTTAATCACGGCGAAGATGAGCTTCACGAGTGGTACGATCAGTTCAAGCGACATTTGCAATTCACACTTTGCTTGCTTGGTGCACGAAACACACGCGATCTTGGTATGCAACTACTACGCCGTGTGTAGTCTCAAAGTGCGGAATTTTACGTAAATTGGGCGCATGTCATTATCTACGGAATCGCTTTTTTCGTCTTTCAACTTAATTGAGCCGGCAATTGAAAAGCTTGGTCTTCCAATTGAACCAGCTGGTTTATACGATCCCATCACATATACCATGATGGTTTCAGGTAAGCGATTGCGTCCCAAGTTAGTGATGCTTGGATCCGCACTATGTGGCGGTGATCCTGCAAAGGCACTTTCAGCAGGATTGGCAATGGAGTTGTTGCACAATTTCACGCTAATCCACGACGACATCATGGACAATGCCGACACGAGAAGGGGAAAACCAACTGTCTATCGAAAATGGGGTGTCCCATTGGCAATCTTATCGGGCGATATGACCTTCGGACTGGCTTACGAGCAACTTCACCGTTACGGTCAAGATCCGAATATCGACAAGAACAGATTCAGCACCGTTCTGTCACTATTTCATAATGCAGTGCGCGAAGTTTGCGAAGGACAAGCCTACGACATACAGTTTGAGCAGGTAATCGATGTCAGCATGGACGCTTACTTAGAAATGATCCGCCAAAAGACGGCTGCGTTACTTTCTGCATCGTTGGCAATCGGTGGTACAGTTTCGGGCGGCACATCAGATCAGATTGGCCACTTAGAGCAACTCGGAACCGAAGCAGGGATAGCTTTCCAGATTCAGGACGATCTACTGGATGTAGTTGCTGACCCATCTAAATTCGGTAAGAAAGTCGGAGGCGACATCCGCGAGGGTAAGAAAACTTGGTTGATGATTAAGGCACTTGAGCGCGCCAATACCAATGATCGTGAGCTATTGGTTAGTGTGATTCAATCAAAGTCGGCTAGTGACACACAAATTTCCGATATCATACGTTTGTATGAGCAGTTGGGTGTAATCGATGACGCAACGTCTGAGATTTACATCCGTTATTCTAATGCAATGAACCATCTTGGTGTATTTGCCGATACACCGTATTATTCAGAGGCCAAACAATTGTTTGACTCCCTAATCCAACGCGATAATTAATGTCTACCTCCAGATCAACATACTCGGTCTTATTACTGTTTCTATTTGCAATTTCTTTAGGCTCATGTGCCAATAAGAATGCAATCAAACCAGGCGATACCGTCGACGTTGCTTTCGACAAAGCAAAAGCCTTGTACGATAAGCAGAAGTATGGCGATGCAGCCAGAGCATTCGAAACGGTTTTGTCACTTGGCCGGGGTACCGATCAAGCCAGAGAAGCCCAATACCTCTTGGCTGATAGTTATTTTAAGAATCGGGAGTACCTAATTTCTGCATCCGAGTATCGTCGTTATGTTACCTTTTACCCACGAAGCGAGCGTCGTGAAGAAGCTGAGTTCATGGAGGCATTCTCCTATTACAAGATCAGCCCTCGATTCAAACTCGACCAAACGGATACCGAGAGGGCAATCACTTTATTCAGGGTTTTCTTAGGCAAATACCCCGATTCTCCGAAGACAGCCGAAGCTGCCCAACTCGTTGACGAAATGAGGGACAAACTGGCCAAAAAGAGCTTCACATCAGCGAATATGTACTTCAATCTGAAGATGTACAACTCTGCGGCAATGTACTATCAGATAACCATCGACAACTTTCCGGAAACGGAATATGCTGAACAATCGCTGGTCAAGCAGATTCAATCCTACGTGCTCTTCGCAGACATGAGCGTATCTGAGCGTCAAGCAGAGCGCTATCAGATGGCTATAGATAGCTGGATGCGCTACACACAGCTTTTCCCTAATGGCAAAAACCGCGGTACAGCCGAATCGCTCTACAACACCGCCCGAAACGCACTAAATCGCATTGGCACACCCGCTGATGTAAGCGAGGGGATGTAGCGATGGATATCGGTCTGTTCGGAGGGAGCTTCAACCCACCGCACACAGGCCATTTGTGGTTGGTCGACGAGTTTCGGATCAAGGGCAAACTCGATCTGATTTGGGTACTAGTGTCTCCCGAACCGCCACATAAAGATCCAGCCGAATTGGTTACCTATCAACACAGGCTTGAAATGACACGCTTGACATTCAAGCAGTCGTTTGGGGTTGAACTGAACACGATTGAGGAAGTGCTCCAAACACCCAACTTTACCTTCAAAACAGTCGAGGCCTTAAAAGCCAAACATACAGGAAGCAATTTTTGGTTGTGTATCGGCGAGGATTCTCTCTACGATTTACCAAGATGGGAACAACCAGACCGATTATTGAGCCATGTAAATTTACTGGTGGCTCGTCGAGACAATTTCATACCACCACCAGTGATATTACCGGATGAGTGGTTGCGAAAAGTTACTTTCATTGACATAGAGCCCAGATCGACGTCATCCTCTGAAATTCGGGATAGGGTCGCTTCAAGTCATCCTATCGATGGACTCGTGACACCTGAAGTTTCAAACTATATCTCCGATCACAAACTGTATCGGCTTTGATGTCAACGCCGCGACTTGAAAAAGGATTTTAGAAGGTCTTCTGATTCCTTTTCGAAGACTCCATGCAAAAGCTCTACACGGTGGTTCAAGAGCGGGGAAGAGGCAATGTTAAACAAGGTACCACATGCCCCGGCTTTGTGATCGAGAGCGGCAAATACAATCCTATCGACTTTGCTCCAAACAATTGCACCGGCACACATCGGGCATGGCTCTAGGGTGACGTATAACGTGCACCCCGTCAAGTATTTGTTACCTATTTTGTGGCAAGCCCTATCAATTGCGAGCATTTCGGCATGTGCTTTCACATCAGATCGCTCCTCAGTTTCGTTGCGGGCCGATCCGATAACAACACCATCTTTGACTATGATGCAACCCACAGGCACTTCACCATGCGCGTATGCCTCCTTGGCCAGCCTAAGAGCCTCCGACATCCAGTGTCTGTCCGTCTTAAGCTCCGTGTTTGTAGTGGGTTCCATAGAGAGTCTTTTTATCTGTATACCATTTTTGGTATACTTGGTGGATGTACAATAATACTAACTTGAATTCATGATAAAAATTGAGCAGGCGGTAATCGAGTATCTAAAGGAAAACATCCGGACAATAGAGGACTTCCCTATACCTGGCATACAGTTCAAAGACATAACTACACTGCTCATCAACCCCGATGCGATGAGGTTGACCATCGACTTTTTGGTGCGACCATTTGCCGGTATTGCAATTGATAAGGTAGTCGGTATGGAATCGCGAGGTTTTCTGTTTGGGACCAGCATGGCCATTGCACTAAATGCAGGATTTGTGCCGGTTCGCAAGCCAGGCAAGTTACCCTCTTCGTACAAAGAGGTGGAATACGATTTGGAGTATGGCACCGGAAAACTTCAGATGCACGACGATGCCATCAAACCGGGCGATCGTGTGATCATTCATGACGACCTGATAGCAACAGGTGGCAGTGCTGCAGCTGCAAGAAAACTCGTCGAAAGCTTAGGTGGCGAAGTAATCGCATACTCCTTCATCATAGAGTTGAACTTCTTAAACGGACGCGATAAGCTCAAGAACGGCATACCGGTACACTCACTCATAAAAATTGAATAATCATAAGAAAACAAGTGTAGCGGGAACTTCAAAGAAAATTCTCGGTATCCGAATAAAGTATGAAACCACAATTCGAAAATCATCCATGACAAAACCGAATCATTTTTGGGGCCATCTCTCGTGGAAGGCTCTCATACTTTCTGTAATCATGCTCGGTGGCTGCAAGTCGACATTTGAGCTCAAATCCGTCGATTACTCCATGTTGCTCGAAACAATAATGACACCCGAACCAAATGGGATGGTCAGTGACCGTGGTTACGGCATAAAATTCAATGTGCGCCCAATTCAATTTCTTGAAACGGGCGACAGTACTCAAGTAAGTAAAGAGTACCGGGTCATCAGAGATATGAATGGCTATTATTTCATAACGTCTACCGGTTTTAAGAATGTTTACGTAATGAAACCCACTACTAACGCCATGAAGCTTCACAAGCAAATACTAGTGGCACAAGGTGGATTGGAGCGTCCAGCTTTCAATCAGCGAAATCCTATGATCCAGCTCATAGATGGCGGAACTCGGACATTCATGTTGAACAAAGATGGTCTGGTTGGAGGGCAATAGTATGAAAAAATTACGACTACATGCGTCCCGGGCAATAGCCCTTGGTGCTTTGATATTCTCGATGATGCTTTCTGCACCGATTGATACGTTTTCGCAGGTTAGATCAGATCTCGAAATCAAACAAAGTTTTGAGCGAAAAGTCGAAGATGTGCGCAAGTCTATCATGCTCATTCTTCGAACATCAGATGCCGACTCACTTCTAAACGTTGTAAACGACATTGAAATAGAGTTTGCCGATAACAGAGCTTTTCTAAACCAAGTGTTTGATCCCCGTACCGTCGATACCATTCTGGGCGAACTCAGAAACCTCGTTGCCATCCAACGGTCACAACTCCAGACTATCGATGCGCAACGCGAGGAGATCGTCGTTTTGAATTTGCGAATCTCAGGCATATCAGAGCAGCTGCAGCGTTCCAATTTGCAGGCAGACTCATTACGCCGTGTCATATCACGGACGAATGCTTCTCGCGAGGTGATGAGCAACTTAGTAAGGGATTATAGATCTCGTCTCGACGAGCGCGATGTGCTTATCCGGTTGTTTGTCGATTCCCTAATCGTAACCTACGATGATCCAAGATTGCGTGAAATGCTGGGTTCAGAGCAGAGAGTGCGTGTAAACCGCATCAATAGCTCCGATGATGCGTTGATGATGATTCAGACAATCATAGACGAAAATATTGAAGTGATATCTGGAACCACTGAGTTCGACGTGCCATTCTACTTACAGATGGACAATTTGCACTATCGATTCGAAGATATGTGGACGAAGCTGGGAATGACGATATCGACCATCTATCAAGGAAAACAAAATGCTGCCAAGGTGAATCAGGCAGTAAGTGATCGACTCTTGACCTGGAAGCAGCGACTTCGTGGGTCAATGTGGAACTCTATGTACAGAAGTTTTTCCGACAACGGCATCCTTTTGCAAGATTTCGACTCTGAAACCGAGTTTGTGAACAGCGTCAATGCCTATTTAGACACAACTCTGGTTCGAGTAAACGCAGGGGTCACAGAGGCTGATTTCCGGAATTACGAGCAGTTTAAGCAGTTTTGGACCAAAGAAGTAAAAGAGAACTGGACACCGATGATGTTGCAAACAAAATTGATCACGATGGAAGATATTTCCACGATCGACCAAAAAGTCGAGGATTGGGGAACTATTGCACGCCCAAGGTCAGACAACCTCTATATCTATCTTGGTATTAGTCTTGTGATCATTCTTGCGATGGCCATCATGCTATTCGTTGCACGCCGTAACACCTTAAAAGCTCGAAGGGAGATTGCCGAATCAGGTTCAAACGCTTAACGATGTGACCTGTCTAGACCACTTTAAGGCATTGCGAGATATTTTCGAATCGCCCATTCGGTGGTCAGAAATGCCAAGGCGAGAAGGAACCATCCAATACGTCGGTATGGGTACCAGTCGAATGCAATTTGACGCTCTCCGGGACTCTTGAGATTTAAGGATTCCAATTCACCGAGCAGTTGCTCAGCTTGGTTCCAGCTTATATAGACTCCACCCGAGGAGCTTGCCAAATCGCGTAACAGTGGATCGTTTCGCTGAGTGTTCGTGAACTCTACCACATTTTCGGAGACGGAGAACTGTCCTGTTCTCCGATCAATTTCGCGGCTACCCCGAAAAGCAGTAGCCTGAAAACTGTACAGTCCTTCGGGGAGTTGACCTACGTCGACGGAGTACTTACCTAGGCCATCGTTATTCAGAGAGTAAGAACTAGCTTCACCACCTTCTCGGCGCAACTCCATGTTGATAGTGCCATCAGAAACCTGTAAACCGGATTCGTCTTTAAGGAAGGCATTTATCATAACCGGATCAACGCTGTCGAACGATCTGCGAGTAGGGTTGATTACCAAGCGTCGATCGTCCGGTTGGCTTGCCGTCCATAGTATGAGGTTTCTGACTAAGTCCTGAATACCGTTTCTAATAACCGGATTACTGTTCAAGTTCCAAACATAATACCCAAATAGATTTAACACGGCAGCACGTCGGCTGCCCACTGTTCGTACTGCAAGCAGCGGAGCATCCACTTCAGCCCCCCTGAAGTTTGCAGTCATTAACACCTCAGCTCCAGGTGCTGGACGTAGGTTTCGGATGTGGCCATACAGTCGAGGCGCCCTCTCATACTCAGGATGCTCGTAGTTTAATATTGGATGTTCACGAGATGCCGAATTAAGCGTAATTCCCACTTCAAAAGGCGAGTTCACTGGTGGTAACGACAAGGGTATGCTGCCCTCCAGTCGACGCATGGCCAATGCTGGGTCAAACAAGGGAGATGCACCTAGTATATAGGATGTCTCGCCTATGAGACCACCCACCTGGTCTAACAAGCGCTGTGGAATGCCATTATGAGGAAATCCATACAGAAAAATCAGATCCAACGTGTCGGGATTGGTTGGAAGCGGACCATTAATGAACCTATCACCACCTATCCAGGTCAGTGACCTAAAAAATATACTTTCATCCATCTCCAAAATGTTTTGAACGACTTTCACGTCGGGGTGTACCTCAAACGACAGTAGAAGGATTCTAAGGCGGTTGTCAAGCACGTCGATGGAGAATGTGACCCTGTTGTTGCGAGTCGTCCATTCGTCCTGCAGAGGCTCTACAATGGCCTCAAATTGGCGTAAGCCCTCCGTATCGACCGGAAGTTCGAAGGTTACTGCCTGAACAGCTCGGTCCGATCTGAAAATGATAGGTTTTGAGTCGATGACTCTCTCGCCAGATCTCAAGCTTACGGTAGTTGCCTGACCCGTGAAACCGTCATTTGCCACCATGATCTCTATGGGCACATTAGTGTCTTTGTAGGCGATATCTGGGTGGACCACATTTTGGATCAACACATCGCGTGTGCGTGTCGAATCTCCAATACCGATTACAAAAATGGGTTGCGACATGCGGTCGACCACAAATCGAGGGTCACGTCCAGCGTTGTATTGACCATCGGTGAATAGGATGATGGCGCTTGCATCTCGTTCGAGTTCCGATATGGTGCCCAAAGCACGCGCTATATCAGTTTCGCGTCCAGATAAATCTAGGGAGTCTTTTTGAGATGGTTGGACCCCAGTGTCGAACGAAAAGGGCAACAGTTGGACTGTTGACGTATCGATGCCGCTTAAGACACTTCTGGCTGCTGCGTAGCTATCTGCACCATTGTAGTCTCCGACCGATAATCCGGCACTCAAGCTGTTATCGAACAACACAGGCAGCCGGTTTCGGACCACTTCGGTGCCAATGCGCTGCACAACCGGATTGAGAAGGACCAGAATTAATGCCAAAAATGCAAGTATTCGCAACGTGATCAGACTTGCCTTTTGAGCTGTTGTGATGCGAACATGATGATACGACCAAATGGTAATGGCTATAGCCGAAACCAAAAAGATCGCAACAATCCACATGGATATCGGGTTCTCAAATCCTTTAAATATCCAGTCGTTCATTTGATCAAGCTCATAGGGTGCAACATAACTTTAGAGGCTGCACCATTAGAAAAATGAAATTTTGCGAAATAAATGCCGCTTGCCACTCTCATCCCAGCCGTATTCAAACCATTCCACTGCATTGTGCCTGTATTTGAGCCGCTGCTTGTTCGAATCACAGAGACACTTCGGCCAGTAACGTCCATTATCGAAACACTGTTGAGAGACCAGCCATCTGGAACTTGATAGTAGATCGAAGTGGATGGATTAAACGGATTAGGGAAATTTTGGGTGACGAACGCACTAGTTGGCAAAAGGGGAGAAGCGTCGTCAGATAGTGACGTTGTAACACCCGATATAAGATCGAGGGCATCAATTTTCCCGTAACCAACTTGGTTGTTCGGGTTTGGATATAGCAGTGACGCTTTTTGTGCCTGTTGTACATACCATATTGCCGGCATGCCAGGACGTGCCTGCAAGGCCAGAGCCATCATGCCCGCAACGTGGGGCGACGCGAATGAGGTGCCATGTAAACACGATGAGTAACCATTCTGGGTTGTACTTGCTGAGCTGTAAACACATGCCCCTCTAGCGGAAACATCTGGTTTAACGCGCCCGTCGGCTGTTGGACCAATTGAGCTTGATGACGCTTTGTTTCCATTTACGTCTAACGAACCAACTGTCAAAATCGAATCAGCATCTGCAGGAGTAGTAATGTATTTCCAAGAGCTGGTGCCTTCATTTCCAGCAGACACGACTACCACCATATTGAACACACTTGCAGCTTTGGTTGCTGCCCTTGCAATCGCAGACGTTCTGCCATCCATATCATCATACGTGTAGCTTGCCGAAGGCTGACTGGTGAATATGTTATACCCTAGAGAGCTGTTGACCACCTGCACACCGAGTGTCTGCATCCATTCGATGGCGGCAACCCAGTTGTCCTCCTCAATAGGTGCTTCCTGCTTGTCGTCTTCGGTTCGAGCTAAAACGAGCGACACGCCTGGCGCAACTCCCATCAATTTTCCATCTTTTTTTCCTGCAATGATTCCGGCAACGGATGTCCCATGGCTGTGGTAGGATGCATTAATCACATTTACCTTGGTGTTGGTGCCACCGTCAACGAAATCGCGTTCAGCAAGAATCCGGTCGGTGTTTCGTAGATGTTCGAATACTTCGTGAGTGGAATCGAATCCACCGTCCATGATCCCAACCACCACATCTGATCCGTCATAGCCTAGCTCATGTACCTTGTCGATCCGATGAAACTGTAGCTGAGCAGCCGACAGTCCGTACGACTGCATAGACAAACTTTGCTCGATATCTAAACTCAAAAAACCGAGTTCGTACTTAGGTTGCGGGAACACCCATGTCTCGATGGCGTGTGCTGGCACTAGCCTCTGAACTGGTCTAATATCTGCAACGAAATCCAGCCCCTTTATAATCTCATATTGTTCTACATCGGCCGATACGCTTACCGCGTTTAGCCAGTTGCTCGTGTTCAAGATTTCGATACCGATAGCTTCAATTCGCCTGATGTTGTTTTCGTCGGGAGGCGATATATGGCACTGCACTTTGTCTTGTCGACATACTTCATTCGTTTTATCGGTGAAATAGATCCACATTTTTTCATCAATACTGCCTGATTGCAGCACACCGAAAACAAGCAGTATGCTTCCGATGACGTTCATTATAGTCCTCCAGTTACACTGATGCGATAGCAGGAGAACAAATAAATAGCGTAAACGATGAGCATCACAATGCCACCAGTCCTGTTTATGCTCTTGAACAGGAAGTAAAGGGGTATGATCATCAATACGACTGCCAACATGTAGGGCATGTGAAACGGCAACGTCCAGATGTCTGTGACGGATAGTGGTGAAAATATCGATACAAACCCAACTACGAACAGAACATTGAAAATATTGCTGCCTAGAATGTTCCCTAGCGATATGTCGTTCTCTTTCCTAATAATTGCTGCGACCGAAGCAGCAAGCTCTGGCAACGAGGTGCCAATGGCAACAATGGTTACGCCAATCACCATTTCGGATACACCAAGCGAGAGAGCAATCGTTATAGCCGATTCTACCATGAGATCAGCACCATAAATCAACCCGGCTAGTCCACCAATAATAAACAATCCGTTCTTGATAAACTCGGGCTTTGGCTTCGGTATTATGCTAAATATCTCGGCATCTTCGGCTACTTTCCCAGATTTAAAAAGCCAGTAAAGAAAGCCAATGAAAATGACGGCCAAGATACTACCGTCTGTTCTGCTGATTTCACCGTCGATCGCGAGAGCAAAGAACATAAAACCGGTGAGGGTCATGAAAAGATATTCTTTCCGTATGATCGACGACGAAATACGAACGGGCTTTAATATGCCCGTAATACCCAAGATTAACGCGATATTGGCAATATTGCTACCAACGATATTCCCGATGGCCAAATCGTTGGCGTCTGTTGTCGATGATGTAAGGTTGAATACAAATTCTGGCATAGATGTACCGAATGCGATAATCGACATGCCAACAACCAAAGGCGAAACACCCAAGGCTAGCGCTATTCTACTTGCCCCATCAACTAAGATTTTTGCACCAACTGTTAGGAAAGCTAGACCGATGGTGAATATCAGAATACTCAGTAGCATGATCAGTGGTAGACAGTGTCTACAAGCCGCTTGATCACGCCCGAAACATCTACGCCCTCGGCTTCCGCAGTGTAGTTGGTTACAATTCGGTGTCTTAATACTGGGATGGCAAGAGCCTTTACATCCTCGTCGGTAACGTTAAATCTACCTCTCGACAGCGCTCTAGTCTTTCCGCCAAGTATCAAATATTGCGAGGCTCTAGGACCCGCGCCCCAGCTAAGATATTGCTTCACAAAATCAGGTGTTCCTATACCATCTGGCCTTGTGAGGCTTACCAACTTGACTGCATTTTCGAGCACTTGTCGTGGGACCGTAACCTCGCGCACGAGCTGTTGATATGCCTTAATCTCATCAGCACT
>CAZVRJ010000016.1:47820-49967 GCA_964629885.1 uncultured Chitinophagales bacterium
GATTCAACTTTTACCTCGCTTGAAACCGTTGTACGCGACACGATTTCAATTTCCTCGTCGAAGCTTGGGTAGTCGAGCTGCAAATGGAACATGAATCGGTCGAGTTGAGCCTCGGGAAGGGGATAGGTACCTTCCTGCTCGATCGGGTTCTGAGTAGCTAGAACGAAAAATGGTCTTTCGAGTTCGTATGTTGTGCCAGCTGTTGTAACATGGTACTCCTGCATGGCTTCAAGTAAGGCAGCTTGCGTTTTGGGAGGGGTACGGTTAATCTCGTCGGCTAACACTATGTTTGCGAAGATCGGACCCTTTATGAATTTGAATGCCTTGCGGCCAGTATCGCGATCATCTTCAATGATCTCTGTACCGGTAATGTCGCCCGGCATCAAGTCGGGCGTGAACTGTATCCGGTTGTAGCTCAAGTTCAATGCTTCAGACACCGTTCTGACCAATAGCGTTTTAGCCAAGCCAGGCACACCAACCAAAACGCAATGTCCTCTCGAGAACAAACTCACTAGAAGGAGATCAACAACCTCGCTCTGACCAACAACGATTTTGCCTATTTCGCTCTTGAGCTTCTCAAATGTTTTAGTAAATGATTCGGCCGCCTTTACAGGATCCTGTGAAAGTGTCTGCATAAATGAACTGTCTGATTAAATTCGGTTAGGTACAGCTATTTTGTATTCAACGTAGATTGAATTTCGTAGCTCATCCAAATATTTGGATAGCATTTCGAGCTGTTTTCTTTGAAGAGCAAAATTTGCGATCAATTCGTAGTCGTCGGTCAGATTTGCCCTGTGCTGAGGTATTTTCTTCTGAAGTTGGACTAGGCGATACGCCTTTCTGAGTTCCCTCTGCGCTGAGCTTGGTGGGACGTTATAAGGACGTGGGTCAGATATGTCTCCCACGTTGTCGAGCAAAATGACCATACTATATAGTGCAGGATCGAGGCGATCTATGTCAAGCATTGTGTCGCCTGTCTGTGGGTCCATAAGTCTGCCACCAAAAGGAGCAGTACCCTTGTCGTCAGAATACTTGCGAGCCATTTCTGTGAACGACTTCCCATGATTGACTAAGCTGTCGCGAATGGCAACCAATTTCCTGATGGCAACCTCGTCTTCAGACTCGGAGCTACTTATTTGAATAAGAACGTGATGTGTCTCAATTTGGTCGGCAACTCGACGGCTAAGGCGAATGACGTGAAAACCAAATACCGTTTCGACAACCTCAGAAATTTGCCCAGGTTCAAGAGCCGCTGCAGCAGCAGAGTACTCGGGTACCAAATCAGACATACCCATGAGTGGAATTAATCCACCTGTCTGACGTGCAGCGGGGTCAGCACTGTGACGGCGCGCCATGTCTTCGATGGTAACGCCATGATTAAGGATCGAATCTCGAATGGCAGAAGCAAATTTGAAAGCACGATCTTTCGCATCAGCACTAAGCGGAGGGATGGCCACAATGTGTGCCATTTGTACCTGCTCAGGAATCATTGGTATGGAGTCTTTAGGAATTTTATTAAAAAACTCCTCAACTTCTCTTCTGGTAATCGAAATTTTTGATCGATACGCTTCTCGGACACTGTTGGCGAGCTCATTCTCTCGCACTCGAGGACGCCACTCATTTTTAAAATCGAAGATGGACTTACCCAAAAAGTCTTCTAAAGCACGCTCGGTACCGAATTGCGGCATAAGCTGCCGAATGTGATCATCCAAGCGACGCTCTATCATATCTTCACCGACGGTTATGGAGTCGATTGCAGCCTGTTCAATAAGAACATACTTGTCAATCTGGGTTTCCAATATTTCGTACCAAATGATGTCTTCATACACGATCCCTGGTTCGCGCAGCATGATATCTTTCACGAGGCTATCGATATCGGACTTTAAGATAACATGGTCATTGACCTGGGCTACAATTCGATCTAGTACCTTGCCACTTTGGGCAAAGACCGACGAGAATCCGATAAGGCTGAGTACCAGGGTTAAAACGATTTTTTTCATTCGACTTTCTAATTTGCTACTGTCGTTGCAATAGGTTTGTTTGTTGTGCATTCAAGATCATACTTTGTTCTAACGCACGTAATCGCCTATTCTTTTTCTGAACTAGCAACCAATCTTCAATATACGGACGAACGAGCGAGGTATCGA
>CAZVRJ010000017.1:0-45812 GCA_964629885.1 uncultured Chitinophagales bacterium
CCCTTTGATTTGATCATCGTATTATGGCTAAGAAAGTAGAAAAGATCATCAAGCTGCAGATCGTAGCCGGACAAGCTACCCCAGCTCCCCCAGTCGGTCCCGCTTTGGGTCAGGCCGGCGTGAATATCATGGAATTCTGCAAAGCGTTCAACGCTCGCACCCAAGATAAGACCGGTACAATCACCCCGGTTGTAATCACTGTCTACGCTGACAAATCATTCACATTCCAGACAAAGACACCACCGGCTCCCGTGCTTCTGAAAAAGGTTGCCAATGTCAAATCGGGATCTGCGGAACCAAACCGTGTGAAGGTCGCCACTGTTACAATGGCTCAATGTGAGGAGATCGCCAAGGAAAAATTGGAAGATCTCAATGCATTCGACCTGGCGGCAGCAACACGCATGATTGCGGGCACAGCCCGTAGCATGGGTATCCGAGTAGAAGGCTAACCGCACACTTAGAGGACATCATGGCAAAAAAAGGCAAAAAATATAACGCAGTTCTAGCACTCATCGAGCCAGACAAAGAATACACGCTTGATGAGGCATGTGAACTCATTAAGAAGACGGCAACAACAACGTTTGATGCTTCTGTCGATGTTGACGTACGTCTTGGTGTAGATCCACGTCACGCAGACCAAATGGTTCGTGGCACGGTATCGCTTCCGCACGGTACAGGTAAAACTGTGCGCGTACTTGCGTTGGTAAATCCATCGAAGCAAGACGAAGCACGTGAAGCTGGTGCCGATTTTGTAGGTCTCGACGACTACATGGAAAAAATTGAAGGTGGCTGGACAGACATCGACGTTATCGTAGCAACACCCGACGTAATGGGTAAGCTTGGTAAACTTGGTAAGGTACTCGGTCCACGTGGCCTCATGCCAAACCCTAAGAGCGGTACAGTCACTATGGATGTAGCGAATGCCATCAAGGACGTGAAGGCAGGTAAAATTGACTTCCGCGTCGACAAATATGGTATCCTTCATTCGGGCGTGGCCAAGGTTAGCTTCAGTTCTGAGGCTATTCGCGACAACGTCAACGCATTCTTGCAAACGGTTATCAAGCTTAAGCCAAGTTCGGCCAAAGGCACCTATGTAAAAAGCGTGTACCTCAGCACCACGATGGGACCAAGCATCCCGGTCTCGAGAACGGGTATTCAGGCATAAGTAAATTAACCGTGCACCTTGCACGCAAATAAAGCAGACAATGGCAACCAAAGAGCAAAAACAGAACGTTGTAGACGAACTTGGCGAGATTCTGCAAAGTTCCGGATCGGTTTACATGGCCAACTACAAAGGCATGAGTGTAGCCGAGATCAACAAATTGCGTAATGATTTCCGTAAAGTCGGACTCATATTCAAAGTTTACAAGAATACATTGGTGCGCCGTGCCATGGAGCAAAAGGGTGGTTATGATGCCGCCTTCGCTCACTTGGCCGAACCTACAGCCTATGTATTCGTGGGCGACGACAACCTTTCACAGCCAGCTAAAGTTCTAAAGACTTTTCTTAAGGACCACAAGCGTCCGGCTTTCAAAGGAGCGTTAATTGACGGTTCATTCTATGGATCGGACCAATTAGACGCATTGACGGAGTTCAAATCGAAGAACGATGTTATCGGCGACATCATGGGACTGCTTCTGTCTCCAATGTCCAACATTGTCGGAGCGCTTCAGTCCCAGGGTTCAAACCTGGTTGGCGCCATAAAAACTATTGCCGATAAAGAGCAATAATCTCAACAGTATTTCACAGCAGACAAATCCATCTAATCGGAGAATCACACCATGGCAGATGTAAAATCGCTCGCAGAGCAGTTGGTGAACCTCACCATCAAAGAAGCCAACGAATTGGCTCAGGTACTCGAGAATGACTACGGTATCAAACCAGCAGCAGCTGCTGTTGCCGTAGCCGCTCCATCAGCAGCAGGCGAAGCAGCCGTTGTTGAAGAGCAAACTGAGTTCACCGTTATCCTCAAGGGCTCTGGCGCAAACAAAATCGGCGTTATCAAAGAGATCCGCGCCCTTACCGGCCTTGGTCTGAAAGAAGCCAAAGACCTCGTTGACAGTGCTCCTAGCACCGTTAAAGAAGGTGCTTCTAAGGATGAAGCCGAATCCATCAAAGCAAAATTGCTCGAAGCAGGCGCTGAAGTAGAACTGAAATAATTCGCTTCGCTCCATAGCACCGAACGTTGACGATAGCCAATACTGTGTATACGGTATTGGCTATTGGTGTCTGTGCCCGACTTATTCTAGTCTGGCTTCACTATTTAAATAAAATAACGACCTGGCAATGGCACAGGTCGTCACGTCCTTTTCCTTTTCAGAAGCGAGGTATCCTTGAGTACACCGACCGTTAAGTTACCTATTGAAAATCGCATTACATTCGCGAAAACCCGTCAAGTCCTCGATTACCCAGATTTCCTCGACATTCAGCTAGAGTCATTCCGCATCTTCACTCAGTGGGACATTGCTGCAGAAGACCGCGACAATGTAGGTCTACAGCAGATATTCCAGGAAAATTTTCCAATTCAGGACTCCCGCGAGCGACATGTTTTAGAGTTTTTGTCCTATAGTGTCGACACTCCAAAGTATGACATCAGTGAGTGCCAAGAGAGGGGTTTAACGTATGCTATCCCATTGAAGGCAAAAATGCGCCTCTCAAGTGTGGATCACAGCGACGAAACAACCGAAACCATTGAGCAGGAAGTCTTTCTTGGCGACTTGCCATGGATGACAGATCGTGGTACGTTCATCATTAATGGTGCCGAGCGGGTTATCGTTAGCCAGCTTCACCGTTCACCAGGTGTGTTTTTTGGTCAATCTTTGCACCCTAACGGAACACAGCTCTATAGCGCCCGTGTTATTCCGTTCAAAGGGTCATGGATCGAATTGACTACCGACATTCGCGATGTTCTTTGGGCGTATATCGACCGTAAGAAAAAGCTGCCAGTAACAACCTTACTTCGTACACTCGGATACCCTACAGATTACGATATCCTCACTCTTTTCGGCCTTTCCGAGCAAGTTTCGGTAAAGACACGTAAGGATTTTAACGAGCACCTCGGTAAGCGTTTAGCTGTTGCTGTCACCGAAGACAAGATCGAAGAAGTAGTCGATGACGAGACCGGCGAAGTACGTGAAGCCAAGAGCGTAAACACGATCCTTAATCGTGAGCATGAGCTATCTGAAGAAGATTTTGACACTCTTCGTAACCTGGGTATCAATGTTGTTAACGTTCTCAAGATCAGCGTTGAAGATGCCGATCGTTCCGTTATCTTGAACACACTGAAAAAAGACAGCACACGCGACGAGGAGTCTGCCCTTGGCGAAGTGTACCGTCAAATCCGTACTGGCGAAATGCCAGACATGGAGACGGCGCGCCAAGTTATTGATCGTCTGTTTTTCAACGACAAAAAATATGACTTAGGTGATGTGGGTCGATACCGTCTCAACAAGCGCCTAGGCATGGAAACCGATTTGGGCATACGTGTCCTCACTAAAGAGGATATCGTAGCAATTACCAAAGAGGTGATTCGTCTTAAGAATCTGAAGAGCCAGGTCGACGACATCGATCACTTATCAAATCGCCGTGTTCGTACAGTCGGCGAGCAACTTGGCCAGCAGTTCGCAATTGGTCTTGCACGTATGGCTCGTACCATCCGTGAGCGAATGAACTCGCGCGACGCCGAGCAGTTCACACCTCAGGACTTGGTGAATGCCCGTACGATATCGTCGGTAATCAACACCTTCTTTGGAACAAACCAGCTTTCACAGTTCATGGATCAAACGAATCCATTGGCTGAGCTTACCCACAAGCGCCGTATGTCGGCACTTGGGCCTGGTGGTTTGACCCGCGAGCGTGCAGGTTTTGAGGTTCGTGACGTTCACTACACCCACTATGGTCGTCTGTGTCCAATCGAAACTCCCGAAGGTCCAAACATCGGCTTGATTTCGTCGTTATGTGTCCACGCCAAAGTAAACGAGTTTGGTTTTATTGAGACACCATACCGTAAAGTAAAAGCTGGCGTAGTTACTTCAAATGTTGAGTATTTGTCAGCCGAGCAGGAAGATGAAACAATCATCGCTCAGGCAAACGCCCCGTTGAAGGATGACGGTAAATTTGAGCGCGATTACGTGTTCTCCCGTCTTCGCGACGGCAACGTGAAGTTGGCTGATCCGAACGAGATTCAGTACATGGACATCGCTCCGAATCAGATTACATCGGTTGCTGCTGCTTTAATTCCGTTTATTGAGCACGACGATGCCAACCGCGCTCTCATGGGTTCGAACATGCAGCGCCAGGCGGTACCATTGGTACGTCCAGAGGCACCTGTCGTCGGAACAGGTATGGAGTTCCGTGCTGCCACCGATTCTAGAGCTATGGTACTTGCCGAGGGTGATGGTACGGTAGTTTACGTCAGTGCCACCGAAATCCGTATTAAATACGATCGCACCGAGCAAGAGGCTCTTGCTTATTTCGATAGCGGCGTGGTTTCGTATCCTTTGCGCAAATTTGAGCGCACCAACCAAGACACGACTGCTAACCAGCGTCCTATTGTTAAAGTTGGTCAACGTGTTATTAAAGGTTTGCCAATTGCAGACGGTTGTGCTACCGAAGGTGGCGAACTTGCTCTTGGTCGAAACATTCTGGTTGCTTTCATGCCATGGCGTGGATACAACTTCGAAGATGCCATCGCAATCAGCGAGCGCGTAGCTGCAGAAGATATTTACACTTCCATTCACATTCAGGAGTTCGAACTTCAAGTTCGTGACACCAAGCGTGGCGAGGAAGAGCTTACCCGTGAGATCCCGAACGTAAGCGAGGAAGCAACACGTAACCTCGATGAGAACGGAATCATCCGCACTGGTGCAAAAATCAAGCCAGGCGACATCCTCGTTGGCAAGATCACCCCTAAAGGAGAGACCGACCCTACACCAGAGGAGAAGCTTCTCAGAGCGATCTTCGGCGACAAAGCTGGTGACGTGAAGGACGCATCGCTGCGTACCCCTCCAGGTGTTTCTGGTACCATCATTGGTAGCAAGCTATTCAGCCGTAAACGCGAAGAAGCCATTTCCCGTAAAGAGGAGAAGGAGATCGTTGAGCGTGAGAATGTAGCATTCGAAGCCCAAATCATGGAACTAAACCAAGATTGGGCAGAGAGAATGACCAAAATTCTCGCTGGCAAGAAGTCGCCTGAAGTTGTGAATGCAACGGGTGAATTGCTAGTTGAGAAGGGTGTAACGTACTCTCGTGAGGTGTTCGATCTTATCGACCCTTACACACTCAGCTTGAAGCTCAAGTGGTGCAGCGACGATACGATTAACCAAATTATTCGTACGCTCGTTGTTAACTACCGCACAGAGCGCCGCAAGTTCGAAACCGAGTACAAGCGTAAGAAATATGCCATCCAAGTGGGAGACGAGCTGCCACCAGGTATCGTACAAAAGGCCAAGATTTATGTTGCCAAGAAGCGGAAGCTTCAGGTAGGTGACAAAATGGCCGGACGTCACGGTAACAAAGGTGTTGTGGCCAAGGTAGTTCCGGTCGAAGACATGCCATTCATGTCTGATGGAACACCAGTAGATATCGTGCTTAACCCGCTCGGCGTACCATCGCGTATGAACTTGGGCCAGATCTATGAAACCATCCTCGGATGGGCAGGTAAAAAGTTGGGCATCAAGTTCGCAAGTCCAATTTTCGACGGTGGTAAAGCTGAAGATGTTCGTGGTTACTTGCGTGATGCTGGCCTACCAGAAGACGGCCGCATTCACCTGTTCGATGGACGAACAGGAGAGCAGTTTGCACAGAAAACTACCGTTGGTTTTATCTACATGCTCAAACTGAACCACCTTGTTCAGGACAAGATGCATGCCCGTTCGATTGGACCATACTCGCTTATCACACAGCAACCGCTGGGTGGCAAGGCACAGTTCGGCGGCCAGCGACTGGGTGAGATGGAAGTGTGGGCGTTGTATGCGTATGGCGCAGCCAACATCCTGCAGGAAATGCTGACCGTCAAGAGCGATGACGTGAAGGGTCGTGCAAAAGTGTACGAAGCCATCGTCAAGGGCGACAACCTCCCAGAAGGTGGTACCCCTGAGTCGTTCAACGTTCTGGTTCGTGAGTTGCAGGGTCTCGGACTCGAAGTACTAATCGAGTAACAGCCCTTTCGACTACACCCAATGCGAGTTTAACAGCTATCCGGTAAAAATATATTATGTCCAAAGATTTCAACAGCCTCCGCATTTCTCTATCGTCAGCTGAGAATATTCTGAGCCGTTCACGCGGTGAAGTGCTGAACTCGGAGACCATCAACTATCGTACATTCAAGCCTGAGAAGGACGGCTTGTTCTGCGAGAAGATCTTCGGTCCAGTTAAAGACTACGAATGCCATTGCGGTAAATACAAGCGTATTCGCTACAAAGGCATCATCTGCGACCGTTGCGGTGTTGAGGTTACCCGTAAGGCAGTACGCCGTGAGCGTATGGGCCACATTACGCTTTCTGTGCCCATCGTACACATCTGGTACTTCAAGTCGCTCCCTAACAAGATTGCTTACTTGCTTGGCCTCTCCTCGAAAAATCTCGAAAAGATCGTCTATTACGAAAATTTCGTAGTTATTAATCCCGGTATGGCACGTGATCTTGGTTACAAGCACGGCGACATGCTCACCGAGGAAGAATACCATGAGGTTTTGGCCCAGTTGCCAGATGTTATGGACGAGCTAGACGAAGACGATCCAGATAAGTTCGTGGTAAAGATGGGTGCTGAAGCCATTGAGGCAATGCTCTCTAAAATTGACCTAGAACGCGATTCTTTCAAATATCGCCAAGAAGTTCGTACCGAGACCTCAGTGATGCGCAAGAAGAAGACTCTCAAGCGCCTCCAGGTAATCGAGAGCTTCCGTTCTGCTAACAAGCACATTGAGAATCGTCCCGAGTGGATGGTGATGCGTGTAATTCCTGTTATCCCACCCGAGCTTCGTCCTTTGGTGCCGCTCGAAGGTGGTCGATTTGCAACATCAGATCTCAATGATCTCTACCGTCGTGTTATTATCCGCAACAACCGTCTCAAGCGTCTCATCGACATCAAGGCTCCAGACGTCATTCTCCGAAACGAGAAGCGTATGCTCCAAGAGGCTGTCGACTCGCTGTTCGATAACAGTCGTAAGACAAATGCGGTGCGCAGCAACAACCGTCCATTAAAGTCGTTGAGCGACATGCTCAAAGGCAAAAGCGGTCGTTTCCGTCAAAACTTGCTCGGTAAGCGTGTTGATTATTCTGGTCGTTCCGTTATTGTGGTTGGACCAGAGCTTAAGATGCACGAGTGCGGTCTTCCTAAGGAAATGGCCGTTGAGCTTTATAAGCCGTTTATTATTCGCCGACTCATTGAACGTGGATATGTAAAGACGGTCAAGAGTGCTAAGAAAGTTGTTGATCGTCGCGATGCAGTTGTTTGGGACGTGCTCGAAAACGTGATCGATGGTCACCCAGTACTTCTCAACCGTGCTCCAACGCTTCACCGTCTAGGTATTCAGGCTTACCAGCCTGTACTCATCGAAGAGAAGGCCATTCGTCTGCATCCACTTTCGTGTACTGCTTTCAATGCCGACTTCGACGGTGACCAGATGGCTGTTCACCTTCCTTTGAGTCACGATGCGATATTAGAGGCGTCGGTCCTCATGCTTGGTTCTCACAACATCATGAACCCAGCAAGTGGTGGCCCGATCGCAGTTCCATCGCAGGACATGGTTTTGGGTATTTACTACCTCACGAAGATGGCCAACGGCATGAAAGGGGAGGGTAAAACCTTCTACTCTGCCGAGGAAGTCGTCATTGCATACGACCAAGGAATCATAGATCTCCACACTCGTATAAACGTTCGTAATCCGAAGAAGAACAACACAAATTCTGGCAAAGAAGTCATCAAGACCACTACCGGCCGTGTGATCTTCAATCAGATTCTTCCTTCTGAAATTGAGTTCAAGAATGTGACCTTCGGCAAGAAGGAACTTCGTTTGCTCATCAGCGAGGTATTCGGCAAGAGCGGCACAGCTGCTTGTGCTATCTTCATGGACGAAATGAAAACCTTGGGGTTTGAGACAGCAACCCGTGGAGGTTTGTCGTTCAACCTAGACGACATCATCATTCCGGACGAAAAGAATGAGATCATCACCAAAGCTCAAGTTGAAGTCCGTGAGATCCAAGATCGATACGAGATGGGTTTCATCACTGACAACGAGCGATACAATCAGGTAATTGATAAGTGGACCAGCGTAACTAACCGCGTGTCTGAGACCTTGTTCAAGGCTCTTACATTAGACCGCGACGGTTTCAACCCTGTGTTCATGATGGCCGATTCTGGTGCTCGTGGTTCGAAGGAGCAGATTCGTCAGCTTGGCGGTATGCGTGGTCTAATGGCCAAGCCCCAAAAGAGTTCGACCGTTTCCGCATCTGAAGTTATTGAAACACCGATTCTCTCTAGTTTTAAAGAGGGTCTTTCGGTACTCGAGTACTTTATTTCCACACACGGTGCCCGTAAAGGTCTAGCCGATACGGCTCTCAAGACAGCCGATGCTGGATACCTGACGCGTCGACTTGTTGACGTAGCTCAAGATGTGATCATTAATGAGGATGACTGCGGAACACTTCGCGGAATCCGTATGACTGCACTCAAGGACAACGAAGACATCGTCGAAAGCCTCGAAGAGCGTATTCTTGGTCGTGTGTCTTTGCACGACATCTATGACCCATCGACCGACGACCTCATTGTTGAGGCCAACGCGATTATTGAAGAAGGTGTTGCCAAACGAATCTCGGAAACTTCCATTGAAGAAGTAGAGATCCGCTCGGTGCTTACCTGCGAAACAGCTCGAGGTGTATGTGCAAAATGCTATGGTCGTGACCTAAGCCGGAACCGAATGGTGCAGCAAGGTGAGGCCGTTGGTGTTATTGCCGCCCAGTCGATCGGTGAACCAGGAACCCAGCTTACACTCCGTACCTTCCACGTGGGTGGTACTGCTTCCCGTTTGGAGCAAGAGTCGCAGCACAAGGCCAAGTTTGCTGGTAAAGTCGTGTTTGAGAATCTCCGCATCGCCCTATTCGACGATGGAGAGGAAGAGCATAGAGTTGTACTAAGTCGTGCCGGCGAAATCCGCACCGTAGACGACACCGGTAAAATTTTATCGACATACAACGTGCCTTACGGTTCTGAAGTACTCGTTGAAGAGGATGATGTAGTTCCAAAGGGCGTAACGCTTTGCAAGTGGGATCCATACAACGCCCTGATTGTTAGTGAGCGCAATGGTTTGGTAGAGTATAAAGACATCCATGAAGGTGTTACTTATACCGACGAAGCCAACATGCAAACGGGTCACAAGGAGAAGGTGATTATCGACTCCAAAGATCGTGCTCTCGTACCTACGCTTATTGTTAAGGGTGAGGGTGAGCGTTCTGGCGAAACTACGCTGCCTGTGGGTGCCTACGTCGTTGTAGATAATGGCGAATTGGTACAAGCTGGACAGACACTTGCCAAGATTCCACGCCAATCAGGTAAGTCGAAAGATATTACAGCCGGTCTGCCACGTGTTACAGAGTTATTCGAGGCACGTCCACCATCCGACCCTGCAATCGTATCTGAGATTGATGGTATCGTGAAGATGGGTAACCGTAAGCGCGGTTCTCAGGAAGTTATGGTTGTTAGCCGTGATGGAACAGAGACGAAGACGTACATGATTTCGTTGAGCAAGCACATCCTTGTGCAGGAAAACGATTTCGTACGTGCAGGTCAGGCTCTGTCCGACGGTGCCATCATGGCTCAGGATATCTTGAACATTCTTGGACCTTTCGCTGTACAGTCGTACTTGGTGAACGAGATTCAGGAAGTTTACCGTCTACAGGGTGTTAAGATAAACGATAAGCACATCGAAATCATCGTTCGTACGATGATGCAGAAAGTTGAAATCACCGATCCTGGCGATACACAATTCCTCGAGGGAGATAAAGTGGATCGTTTTGAAGTCAACCGCACAAACGACAGCCTCATTGGCAAGTTTGTTGTTGTCGACAAGGGCGAAAGCGATATCAACCTAGGTGCGTTGCTTGATCGTCGCGAGGTTCGCGATATCAACAGCCGTTTGTCGAAAGACAATAAGGCTGAGCTCCAAACTCGTGAGGGCAAGCAGGCCATTTCAAGACCTATTTTGCTCGGTATCACGCGTGCAGCTTTGTCGACAGACAGCTGGTTGTCTGCCGCATCCTTCCAAGAGACAACGAAGGTGTTGGCTCAGGCAGCAGTAGAAGCCAAAGAAGATCGCTTGCTTGGATTGAAAGAGAATGTGGTTGTTGGGCACAAAGTACCAGCTGGTACAGGTCTGCGTCACTACCAAGATCTCATCGTCAGTTCGAAGGTCGATATGGCAGAGTACGAACCAGCTGCTCGAGCATTCGAAATCATTCAACGTCAGGAGCCAACAACCGAAGGTGTTAACTCACTGTATGATGGTTCCGTTGATGAAAGTGGTTTCTAAGAAACCAACTTGATCAGTGTATAAAATGCAAAAGGCCGCTATCATGCGGCCTTTTGTGTTTTCGGGATCAAGTAAATAGGGTATTCAATGCAAGTGGTTAGTTTGATAGATAACTCAGTAGGATACCTGCAGCAATAGCGCTGCCTATAACTCCCGCCACATTTGGTGCCATAGCGTGCATGAGTAAATGGTTCGTTGGATCTGCTTTCAAGCCCTCATGCTGTACAACTCTGGCACTGTCGGGAACTGCCGATACTCCGGCCGCCCCAATAAGTGGATTTATTTTGTTGTCGCCTTTTAAAAATAGGTTCATAAATTTCGCAAAGAGTAGTCCACCAGCCGTTGCTACTACAAATGACAAGGCACCTAATCCAAATATCTTGATGGAACTCCATGTCAAGAACACATCAGCCTGAGTAGATGCACCCACAGTGAGACCGAGTAGAATGGTCACAATGTCGATCATTTTAGTCCTTGCGGTTTCAGCTAGACGTTCGGTTCTTGTTGATTCCTTCAGCAAATTGCCAAAGAATAACATTCCTAGCAGAGGCAGCGCAGATGGTGCAATAAACGTGGTTACAAGTAACCCGACAATCGGGAACAAAATCTTCTCTTTTTTTGATACAACACGTGGTGGCTTCATTCGAATACGAGCCTCCTTCTTGGTGATCAGAAGCTTCATCAAGGGTGGTTGTATTACTGGCACCAATGCCATGTACGAGTAGGCCGCTATCGCAATAGGTCCAATCAGATTTTCGGTTCCATTCAAGCCATTCGCCAGTTTTGATGCGATAAATATAGCTGTAGGACCATCAGCGCCACCAATAATGCCGATTGCGCCTGATTCTCTCAAACCAAAACCAAGAGCTATGGCACCAATGAAGGTTAAAAAGACGCCAATTTGTGCGGCAGCGCCAAGCAGTACTAGTTTCGGATTTGAGATCAACGACGAGAAATCAGTCATTGCCCCAATCCCCAGAAAAATCAAGGGTGGGTAAACCCCCTTAATAACTCCGAAATACAAGTAATTCAGTACGGATCCATCCTCGTAAATACCAACTTGATTACCAGCAACAAAAGGAATATTTCCTATTAGTATGCCAGCACCGATCGGTATTAGCAAGAGGGGCTCATAATTGTATTGGATTCCTAAGTAAATAAAGATCAATCCGACCGAGATCATTGCCAAGTGTGCCATTGTGACATTCGCAAAACCTGTGTAGCTAAAGAAGCTTTTAATACCTGAAATTGCCTCATTAAGCATGCCGACAGAATCGATGGGCTCAGATACTCCTTGAGCCCAAAGTGCGGCATAGTATCCAGCAAACATCACAATGACGACTGAAATCGCCAGACTGGGGAATAGCTTTTTCATTTTGGGTTCCTATTCGATTTCAATCAGCAAATCGCCTTGTAAGACGGCATCACCTTTGCGAACTTTGATAGCCTTAATGGTTCCCGACTGTTCAGCAATGATATTGTTTTCCATTTTCATGGCTTCCATAATCAACAACGTATCGCCAGTTTTGACGATATCACCTTCTTTAACCAGCATTTCCATAATGACACCAGGTAAAGGGGCCGTTATTCGTCGGGTTGATGCTTTTGCGGCTAACGTGTTATGAGTTGGTGAAGGAATCGTCTTGGGCTGAGAACGAACAAGCGTAGGTGTTTTTGTGGATTTAACTACTTTCTCCATTTCCACCACGTACTCGGTTCCATTCACCTCAAGTTTAATGGTCTGGCCTTCCGCCTCTATTACGTTAACATTGTAATCGTTACCGTAGATTTTAAATTTGAATGATTTCATGTCTTACCTCTGATTTGGCGGTACGTGGTGTGTCATATAGATCTTTGAACTCCATGGCGAGTAGTCCTTACTAGCCTTATTGATAGTGAGGATCGCATTTTCTTCATCATGTGATTCGGCTAAGAAGATGTAGATAGCAGTAGCAACTGCTGCCATTTCCTCACCACTTGAGACTTCGCCAGTTTCCTTTGTGGCCGTATAGGTTTGCCCCGTGCCGGCTTTAATGCTGTGCAGCATCTGAAGCGCACCGGGTAACCCATACTGAAATATTAGGAACAGAGAGAATAGTGATGTGAATACAACCAACAAACCGACGATCAGTACAACCACGCCCTCTTCCATCGGATCAAGCTCAACCAGGTATGCGATACTAATCATAAGGGCATGTTCCCATGTTTACGTGGTGGGTTTGACGCCTTCTTAGTTGCCAGTGCCTCAAGGCTGCGTATTATTCTGAATCGGGTATTGCGAGGTTCGATGATGTCGTCGATGAACCCATACTTGGCTGCCATGTATGGATTGGCAAACTTTTCGACGTACTCCTCCTCTTTCTCTTGTACGTACTTGGCTCGTTCGTCCTCGTCTTGAATTTGTGCGATTGTCCGACCTTCAAGTACTTCGATCGCACCTTTAGCACCCATAACGGCAATTTCAGCTGTTGGCCAAGCATAATTGACGTCACCACGTAATTGCTTGCAACTCATGACGTCGTGTGCACCACCATACGATTTGCGTAGGGTGATGGTAATTTTGGGCACTGTTGCCTCACCATAGGCAAAGAGTAACTTTGCACCATGAATAATGATGCCACCATACTCTTGAGCACTGCCTGGGAGGAAACCAGGTACATCCACGAAAGTTACAATTGGTACATTGAATGCGTCGCAGAAACGAACAAATCGAGCAGCCTTGCGCGATGCATCTATGTCTAAGACACCCGCAAGGTAATTTGGTTGATTGGCTACTATGCCCACAGGTCGTCCGTTGTACCGAGCAAAGCCAATCACGATGTTCTTCGCATAGTTCCGTTGAACCTCAAGGAACTCACCATAATCTACTGTAGCGTGTATAACGTCTTTGACGTCGTACGGCTTGTTTGGGTTGTCGGGTATGATTTCGTTTAAAGAATCCTCACGACGGTCGAATGGGTCTGTACTCTCGAGTACTGGAGGATCTTCGAGGTTATTCGAGGGTAGGTAGCTCAGCATCTTGCGCAGCAAAAGCAATCCTTCCTCTTCATTGTCGGTAATGAAATGCGCAACACCCGACTTTGTTGCATGAACGGTAGCACCTCCCAAATCTTCTGTCGAAATGACTTCTCCTGTAACCGATTGCACCACCTTTGGACCGGTTACGAACATGTAGGAGTTCTGTTCTGTCATAATGATGAAGTCGGTGAGTGCAGGTGAGTAGACTGCACCGCCAGCACATGGACCAAAAATGGCAGAAAGCTGTGGAATAACACCCGAAGCCATGATGTTTCGTTGGAAAATTTCAGCATATCCGGCTAAGGAACGAACACCTTCCTGAATACGTGCACCACCGGAGTCGTTTAAACCAATGACCGGTGCACCTACTTTCATGGCCTGATCGAGAATTTTGCAAATCTTTAGGGCGTACGACTCAGACAATGAACCACCAAAAACGGTGAAGTCTTGCGAAAAAACATACACTAACCTTCCATCAATTGTACCTCTACCAGTTACGACACCATCTGAGTAGTACAACTCTTTATCGAGGCCGAATGATTTCGTACGGTGAGTTACGAACATATCGAACTCCTCGAAACTGTTGTCATCGAGCAACAGTTGAATCCGTTCTCTGGCAGTTAACTTTCCTTTACTGTGCTGGGCTTCAATTCGCTTCTCGCCCCCGCCTAATCTGGCTTGCTCACGCTTTTCGACCAGTTCTTTGATCTTGTCGTTGGTAACAGACATAGTAACCCCACTTACATGTTTCTAAAAAGAACAACCATAGTGTTAGGTACAATTATACCTAACCGATAGTAAATTATTCGAAGAGGGGCATAAAATCTATGACCTTGGTCATAAATAAACAAAAAAGCACGAGAGAGATTCTCTCGTGCTTAGAAAAGCGCTTACAAAATGCAAAAATAATACTAGCCTGCGGTATTGGAAGCTAAAAATGCGTCAGTTCTGGGAGCTATCAGATGCTTTAGCTTGGTTGATCGACCGCAGCAACTCTTCTGCCTCATTGATAAGATCTTCGGCACGTTGTTGCGCTTCCAAAACCACTTCCGATCCACGTTGCTTAGCCTCAGATATTAGATCTTTCTTTTCCGCTCGGATGCGTGAGGATATCACGTTCAGCTCATCCAAATAGGTACGAAGTTTGAAGCTGACTTTGTCGCGGGTATTGCCTCCCTTGTCGGGTGCATACAACAGAGCTACGACCGAGCCGAATGCAGCACCGGTCAAAAGCCCCAAAGCAAAACCTTTTATATAATGGCCCATAGTAGTCTTAGTTTGTTTGATTCATCAGGATAAACAAATGATTGTCCAAGTTCAATATTAGACGTTCTATAACAGCCATTATTTTGCATATGCCGCCTTAACAATGGCTCTTTTTGATTTTGAGATCCCCAAATAGAAAACTGGAATCACAAAAAGCGTGAACAAAGCTGAGAATGAGAGTCCACCAATAATTGATTTTGCAAGTGGGCTCCATTGCTCAGAACCAATGCCAAACTCTAACGCCAAAGGCATCATAGACATGATGGTCGTGAACATTGTCATGATGATCGGGCGCATACGGCGTACGCAAGCACGCACAAACTCAGACATATACTCCTGCGGATCATCTTCATTTTTAGTGTACTGCTTTATAAAATCGATCAAAACAATACCATTGTTAACAACAATACCGATCAGAATGATGATGCCTAAGCTGCCTAGGATACTCAGAGGCGTGCCAATCATCCATAAGAAGAATACAGAACCAAAGAATGCCAATGGCACGGTGAACATCACCACAAAAGGGTCTCGAAGATTTTCGAACATGCCCGCCATAACCATATAGATCAGGAGCAAGGCAACACCCAATGCCAAGAATAGGCTACGGTTGGCGTCTCTTGCATCCTGCCCATCACCAGCAAATTCGTAACGGTAACCTTCTGGAAGTACCACTTGCTCCTCGATGAGCTGGCGCACTTTAGACTCAAGCTCCTGTGCATTTCCAATAACACCGATGTTGATGTCCATCACAGTTTCACGGTCTCGGCGGTTGATTCGGCTTAGGCCCTCGTACGATTCAAAACTACCTATAGACGAAACAGGAATTCTTTGGTCGTTCACCTGTAAAACCTCAAGACGAGCCAAATCCATACGACTGCTTCGGAATTCTTCCAACATGCGGACTTCAATTGGAACTTCACGCCCATCTACGCGATATTGCCCAACCTGAGTACCACGAGCCTGAGATTTGATAGCGTTTGCTACCTGGTTAATGTTGCTACCTGCCATAGCTAACATCTGGCGGTCGAGAATGTAATGTAACTCTGGCACCATTGAGGTCCGTGAAATTTCAACGGAGGTGATCAATGTGTCCAAAGTCAATATTGATTCCAGCTTGTCGGCAATGCCCTGCATATACATCACGTCGTTACCAATGAGGGTAACGCGAACATTGTTACCACCACCGCCCCATCCGCCACCGAAACCCCGACCACCAAAGCCAGGGAGACCACCACCACCGCCACGCGGATTAATATTGATGTTTGCCCCAGGAAATTGCAAACGCTGACGATACTTCATCATGAGTTCATCAGGGGTTTGCTTACGCTCACCCTTGGGTAGTATGGTTACTTCAATCGATCCGGTGTTAGATTCCTGATTTTGGCCATTAGATCCAATTTCTGTTACGACTGTCGTAAAGCTAGAGTCAGCCATCAGGGTGCGCGAAAAGTCGCGTAGAACTTCTGCCGTCGTTACCAGTTTCGTTCCGGCTGGTAGCTCCAAGTTGACCCGGAACCCATTCGGCTCAGATCTAGGAAATGTCTGGAAGGGGACAGCATTATAGATCTGAACTGTAGCATAGAAGACTACAAAAACTAAGCCCAACATGACTAATTTGTGGTTGATTGCCCAAACAAGTGACTTCGCGTATATACCCTCTAGCCATACAATCAATCGCATGAATGGAGTATTTCTCTGATACTCCTTCTCGTTTAACAAGCGAGATGCGAACACAGGTATTAGGATAACGGAAGTAATGTAGGATATCGATACCGCTATACAGATTGTCAGCGCCAAATCGCGGGCGATCATGCCGATCATACCCTCGACATTCAAGATCGGTATGAAAACGGCTAGGGTAGTTAACGTAGAGCCCAACAATGCCCCTTTAACCTCGTTGGTGCCAGCCAAAGCGGCATCCATCAACGACAGACCTTCCTTGTATTTTCGGAGTATGTTCTCCGTCACAACGATAGAACTGTCTACCAACAAACCAAGAGCTAACACCAAACCTGTAATGGAAATGGTATTAAGGGTAACATCTAGGTAGTACATGATCACAAATGTGGCAGCAAGCGAAATCGGTATACATATTGCGACAACCAAAGAGCTGCGCCATCCGCCGAGGAACATATACAAAACGAGGGCAACAATGAGTAATGCCAGTTGGGCAGAGAACGTGAGATTTCCTATGGAGGTCTCAATGAAATCGCCGTCGTTGCTCAATACCTGGATCGTATAGCCCTCAGGTAGAACCTCACCTAGGGTCGCAATTGTCTCAACAACTTCTGTGGTAACGTCGAGGGTGTTCGCGTCAGACTGCTTCTGAATGTCGATCGACACACTATTCTTTTGGTTGATCTCAACTAGATTGCTAATCTGCTCATAATCGTCTCTAACATTAGATACGTCTTTCACCCGAACAGGAACACCACTCGGCGATATTCGAATGATCGTGTTCTCAATATCTTCAATCGACTGAAATATTGATTCCGCCCGAATACTGTAGCTCTTTCTGTCTACAACAAGATTTCCAACCGGAACCTGTACGTTATTTGAACGAATGGCTGATTCGATGTCTGCCGGCAACATGTTATGGAGCGACAGTTTCATCGGGTCGATCTCCACATACACAAAACGATTGAGACCACCCCTCGTATCGGCAGCCGCTACACCCGGTATCCTTTCGAGTCGTGGCTCAATGAGCTCAATAGATACGTTTCTGATCTCATCCAGACCCCTGTTGGCCTGAACTGAGAGCCGCATGATGGGCTGATTGTCGGGATCAAACTGAAATATCGTAGGTGGGGTGGCCTCGATAGGCAATTGGTTTCGGATTCGGTCGATGGTCTCTCGCGCCTTGAGTTCTACCGCACGTATGTTGACACCACTGCTCATGCGCATGATGATGAAAACTCGCCCGTTTCTGACATTTGTCTCAAGAGATTCAACTCCCTCTAACGATGCGACTGCAGCCTCCAATGGCTCTGCTATCAATCGAATCATGTCTTGGGGTGGTACATTTCTGTAGCCAGAAGAAACCGCTAATACCGGTATGTTAACTGATGGTCGCAGGGTTACTTTCAACTTGGTCAAGAAGAATATGCCGAAGCCGATAACTACAAGCGTTAACATCAGCACCGTTACAGGACGATGCAGTACAGTCTTCGTTAGCCCTGGTTTGAGGAGTGATTCTTTGAGACGTTTCATAGGTCCTCTTCTGCTTTAAGCGGATCAATTTTATGGAGCGGGTCAAAACCAAGCTTCTCAATGAACTCATTCAATATCAGGTACAAGCACGGTACCACAAAGAGCATCAAGAATGTCGACATGGTTAACCCACCAATAACGGTTCGTGCCATTGGGCTCCATGTCTCAGATCCTGCGCCAAGCTCGAGAGCCAATGGAACCATCGAAAGAATGGTCGTCAAAGCCGTCATCAAGATTGGACGTAAACGGCGGGTAGCACCTTCGACAATAGCGTCGAAACGATTCTTGCCGCGAACTTGCAGGATTTTGATGTAGTCAATCATAACGATACCGTTGTTAACCACGATACCAGATAACAAAATCAAGCCAACCATAGAGGTTACGCTGATTGGAGTGCCAGTGAGCCAAAGAATGATCAGTACCCCCGACAAGGCTAGAGGAATAGTGATGATAATGATGAACGGCTCCGAGAAGCTCTCGAATTGGGATGCCATTACCATGTAGGTCAGAACAGCCGCAATTAAGAATGCTATCAACAGATATCCGAATGAATCGGACTGCTCTTCGGCAGATCCACCGATTTCGTAGCGGTAGCCGTCTGGCCATTCGATGGCGTCAAGAATCTTCCTCGCCTCGACGGTGGCTGTACGAAGGTCAAGGCTGCCGAGGTCAGCTTTGATTTCCGTGATGCGCTCTTGGTTTATTCTAAGGATGTTTGATGGTCCCTCGTAGCGCTCAATGCTCGCCAAGTTTCGTAGAGGCATCCATGTACCTGCCGGTGTGCGAACCTGAATATTTTCAAGTGCCTGAGAATGGGTCTTCTCGTCAGGATGGAGCTGGACCATAACGGCGTACTCGATTCCTTGGTCGACAAACGTCGTTGCCAAGCTGCCTTTTACGGCATTGCCAACTGCATTTGCTACCTGCTGGGTATTTAGGTTGTTGCGTGAAATACGCTCACGGTCCATCATGATCCGTAGCTCCGGACGCCCAACATCCGACGAGCTAAATACATTCGCAATACCCTCTACTCCTGAAAGGCGATTTTTCACCACATCGGATAGTTCCTTTTTCAGATCTTGATCGTATCCGTAAATGTTGATCACTAGTCCACCCTCGCCATCGGGGCTGAGCGGATTGATAACTTCTTCCTTGATTTCGGCACCAGGCACTACTTCAAGGGCGGAAAGCAAGTCGGCTGTGATTTCGAATTGGTCACGACGGCGTTCGCTAGTAGGAACAAGTTCGACCCTTACAACACCACTGTATCCACCTGGTTTTTCAGCACCTTCAACACCCGTCTTGTCACCATAATCCGAAACGATTAGCCGTGCCTCAGGTACTTTCTCTTTTATAATTTGTTCGACAGTCTCGATGGTGTGACCTAGCTCAAAAATATTGACCCCTGGCTCGCGCTCAATACTTACAACAAACGCCGATTCATCGACAGGTGGGAAGAACTCACCACCCAATAGCGTAAAAATTGGGATTGTAAGTACAAAGAAAAGCAAAGCGCCACCAAATGCCAGCCACTTGCGCTTGAGAGTAGCAGTGAGCTGGCGTGAGTATGTTGCGTCGACTCTATCTAGAAATCGAGTCGTTGCTTGCGAAATCCTACCCAGCTTCTCAGGTTCCTCACCTGGTTTCCTAGCTTTTAGCAGTCTAGATGCTAGCACTGGAATCATCGAGAGTGCGATAAAGGTCGACATGATGAGGGCAAATGAGATGGTCAATGCCAAATCGCGAAACAAAAAACCTGCAATTCCAGGCACAAAAAGAATAGGCAGGAATACCACAAGAGTGGTTAGTGTCGACATCATGACCGGAGCAGCAACTTCCTGAGCTCCCTTGATGGCCGCGGTGGCCGGTGACGCATGTTCTTCGTCACGATATCGGAATATGTTTTCCAACACAACAACGGCGTTGTCAACAACCATACCAACCGCGAGTGTGAGTCCAGACAAGGAGATAACATTGAGACTAAGATCAGCCCAATCCATGATACTGAATGTGGCAATAACAGAAACAGGTATCGATATTGCCACGATAAGCGCCGAACGCCAGCTTCCTAGGAAAAACAGCAATACTGCAACAACCAACAAAATGGCCTGAAAGCCTGTCATGTATAGGTTGTTGATAGACAGCTGAATGAATTCGGCCCTGTTGGTGAGAACATTGATGTTCACATCTTGTGGAATGGTCGTTCGAATACGATCTAGACTTGCAATGATGTCTTCGGCTGTGGTTACAATATTCGCCTCACTGGCTTTGTAGATATTGACGATTACCCCATCTTCTCCATCCACACGAACATTTCCGATTGGTTGGGCTACATCGTCGAGTACATCAGCCACATCGTCCAATCGAATAGGATTACCATCGATCACTCCGACAATGGTATTTCGAATTTGATTTATGTCTTTAAACTCGCCGATTGTACGAAGTGAATATACAATACGGCCTTCTGTGAGCTCGCCTGCCGGGATTTGCACATTTTCGGCACGTAGGCGGTTCGCCAATGAACCAATATCGAGATTATAAGCCCTGAGTGCGTCATTTCGTAGCCATACATTAATCTGACGCTCTAAGCCGCCCGAGGTCTCGGCCGATGCCACTCCGGGAATTCGCTCCAACCTTTGTTCCACCACCTGGGTTGCTAACGTTCTGAGATCACGAGCACTGCGTATGTTGGATGTCAGAGTCAGAACAACGACAGGCTCTTGGTTCGGATCGTATGTAAAAATGACGGGTTGCTCGGCATCTTGAGGAACCGAACGTCGTACTCCATCAAGCTTCTTTCTGACGTCTGCTTCAGCAATGTAGAGATCTGTACCCCAGTCGAAGTACAATTTGACAACGGATGCACCTTGGCTAGATAGTGAGCGAACTCTGAGCACGCCACTTGTGCTTCCCACGCCCTCTTCAAGAGGTCTTGTTATGAGGGTTTCGATGTCTTCGGGTGCTACACCCTCGTACGTCGTGTAAATCGTGATGGTCGGAAACGACACATCTGGGTACAGGTTCAATCTGAGCTTTGACAGACCGAACAAGCCGAACCCGATGATAATCAGCGCTATCATCAGGAATGTGACTGGACGCTGAACCGCTACTTTAGGTAGTTTAGACATATTGGATTAGATGTGTCGGTAAGTGCCCTAGTTGGCTCGTTGCTGCTGATTCTGTTGCCTTGCTTGGCGCGCAGCCGATGTGTCAGGTGCGGTTTGGCTCACAGCATCAATTGGGCGCCCCTGTGCTGGGCGAGGCGCACCTTGGGCGACCCTTACCAGCGTATTATCATCGAGCTGGTTCATTCCTGTCGTAACAAGCATGTCACCATCTTGCAATCCAGCTAAAATCTCGATGCGATCGCCCATCTGAATACCCAACGTTAACTGGCGGCGTACTGCGGTAGAGTCGTTGACAACGAATGCACTGTAAGTCCGGTTCAAACGAATTGTGTTCGACTCAGGCTCAATCACTGTCTGCACATTTTCAATCATGGCTGTACGGGGAATTACTACAACGTTGTCGCGAGTGCTTACACGTAGTGTCGCTTCGGTAAGGGCTCCTTGGAAAATGCCCGAACCACGATCTGTAAGGCTTACTACCACTTCGCCGAGGCCGGTTACTGGGTCGATTTGTGGACTGATACGCGAAACAACTCCACGCGCTGCTTCACGAGTGTCGCCCGAGAGGCGGAAAGTTACAGGATGGCCCACGCGAACTCTCTCCCAATCTCTGACTGGGATGAACAGTCTTGACTCAAGTCCCGATAAGTTGGCAATTTCGAAGGCAGATGTTCCACCACCGGCCACTACACCCACAGCAATGTTTCTTCTAACAACCACACCATAAACCGGACTGCGGATCTCTGTGTTGCTCAGACTTTCTTCATTCTGTGTCAGCGAGGCAACACTGCCCTGATAAGCAGAGCGTGCAGACTCGAATTGGGTCAATGCAGCTTGGTAGTCAGCCTCACTGATTAACTTTTTTTCGAAAAGGGACTTTTGCCGCTCATAGGTTGAACTGTCGCGGCTGAATGCAAGGCGTGATTGCCTTACTTGGGATTGATCGCGTACTACTAAATCTCTGAAGGTTGCATCATAGATTTTTGCTAGCACTTGTCCGGCACGAACCGTGTCGCCGATGTCAACGTATATTCTTGTGACTCGGTTCGACACTTGAGGCGAAACCGCCACAATGTCTGAAGCCTGAATGGTTCCGTATGTTTTAATTTCGTCGGCTATCACACCACGGCTTACAGGCGTAACTTCCACACTTACAGCCCTGCGGCGGTTTTGGTTCTGGCCCTGATTTCCGGTGTTGCCGTTAGATCCTCCGCAAGCCTCCAACAAAAAAATAGCGAAGCCTAATAATAGCAAATGGGTATATTTCACAAGAGATGGAATTGGTGTTAGCAGTGGTAACTTTTGCTGCTTTGAGAGCCAAAGCATATGTATTGGTATAGACTAACAAAGTTACGAATTCGTTCACCGAAAACGGTTGAATTAATAGACTTTTACAAGTCAGTAAAATGCGTAAAATCTTGCGAAAAAAGATTGTAACGTCATTTCGACCGATTTTCAGAGCGTTATGTTTGGCGCTCATTCTGGTTTACGGGCTTAACAAAAAATGGTATCTTTCAGCCGATTAGCCACACACCGAAATTTACCTAAGCCATGAAATTTTTCGTCGATACTGCCGACCTTGAGGAAATTAAAGAAGCCCACAGCATGGGCGTTCTCGATGGGGTTACAACTAACCCTTCACTCTGTGCCAAGATCGGAGTTAAAGACTTCCCGGGTCACATTGCAAAAATTTGCGAAATCGTGTCTGGTGATGTTTCCGCCGAGGTTGTCTCGACAGATTACCAAGGTATGCTTGACGAGGGACGCATGTTGGCCAGCATCGCGCCTAACGTGGTTGTGAAAGTTCCTCTTATTCTCGAGGGAATTAAAGCGATCCGAACATTCTCAGACGAGGGAATACGCACCAACTGCACTCTTTGCTTCTCTGCGACCCAAGCGTTGGTGGCTGCTAAGGCGGGCGCAAGCTACATTTCGCCGTTTGTGGGCCGTCTCGACGATGTGTCGACCGATGGAATGGATCTAATTGCCGACATCGTGGAAATCTATAGCAACTACGGCTATCAAACCGAGGTACTGGTAGCCAGCATCCGCCACCCGATGCACGTTCTTGAGGCGGCCCGTCTTGGTGCTGACGTCTCAACCATGCCTCTGAGTGTTATCAAAGCCCTGCTCAAGCATCCACTTACCGATATTGGGTTGGAGAAATTCCTTGAAGACTGGAAGAAATTGAACAGCGGAAATTGAAGATTGAAGATTGAACAGTGAACAATTTTCAAACTTCAATCTTAAGTGTTCACCCAATAAGTTTCTCCGCAATAATTGAGCTTGATAAAACTCCTGGCAGACCAGCACCCGGATGGGTTCCAGCTCCAACGAAGTAAAGGTTTTCAACATCTTCGCTTCTATTGTGTGGCCTAAACCAAGCTGACTGGGTTAGGATAGGCTGCACAGAGAAAGCAGATCCGAGATACGAGTTCAATGTGCCCTCAAAGTGTCTTGGATCGATGTAATGTTGCGCGACAATATGTTTTCTGAGGTCTGGTAGGTAGTTCTCCTCCAAAAACTTGAGGATGGCATCGCGGTAAGGTTCGGCTTTTGTCTCCCAATCGATGTCGCCGCCAAGGTGCGGTACTGGCGACAGTACGTAGAACGACTCTCCACCATCGGGTGCCATCGACGGATCGGTAAAAGTTGGCATGTGAAGATAAAGCGAGAAGTCGTCGGCGAGTATCTTCTTCTCGAAGATATCGTTTAGCAGCGCCTTGTATCGATCGCTCAAGATGATGTTGTGGTGCTTCAGCTCCGTATCATTGTATCTGCGGTCGGTGCCAAAATAGATGACAAATAGCGACATGCTATATTTCATGCGCTCGATCTTTGCGTCGGTGTACTTCTTACGGTGCTCTGGACGGATCATATTTAGGTATGTGAAAGCCACATCGGCGTTCGACACGACCACATCGGATGGAACCACCTCGCCATTTGCCAAAAGCAAGCCACTTGCTTTACCCTTATCTACAATGATTTCGTCGACTTCGATGTTGTAGTGAATCTTTCCGCCTAATTCCTCAAACAGTTTGACGAGTGCATCTACGAGTGCTCCCGTGCCTCCCATGGCATAATGAACACCCCACTCACGCTCGAGGTAATGGATCATGGCGTAAATACTCGTGGTGTCGAACGGATTTCCACCAACGAGCAGTGGATGAAAGGAAAAGCACTGGCGCAGAAAGTCGTTCTTTATAAAACCAGACACGTACTGGTAAACTGTCTTGTATGACTGCAACTTAATAAGGTCGGGTGCAACCTTGAGCATGTCGCTGAATTTCAGGAACGGCTGGTCGGCCAACTCCACAAAGCCCTTTTGAAAGATGGCTTTAGTAGTCTTTATGAAATCGAGGTAACCTTGTTTGTCTTCAGGGCTCCACTGGTCGATCTGGCTTAGTATGAAAGCCTCGTCAGCGTTGTAGTCTAAGTATCGACCCTCGTGATTGAAAATCCGATAAAAGGGATCACAGGGTACGAACTGGACATAATCCTCTTTCTTTTTGCCAGCAAGGGCAAACAGATCGTCGAACATGAATGGCGCTGTGATGACGGTTGGACCACCATCAAACTTGAACCCGTCGATTTCGTAGACATAACCGCGTCCACCAGGCTTGTCGCGCTTTTCGAAAATCTCTACTTTATGCCCTTTGGCTGCTAGACGGATGGCAGCACCGAGTCCACCAAAACCGCTTCCGATCACACTTATTTTCTTTTGCATGAAATACAATTACATCGGTTAATCCTCATTATGAGGAATGATACCGTTGTATAATGTTTTCCGAAAGAAAAAGGTTCGCCGGAGTGAGGCGAAATCGAATTATAGTTGCTTCACGAAACCTGAGTGACCCTTTTTTAGGATCGACATGAGTGCATCTTCGGCCTCTCTGCGGGTTCCGTACAAACCATAATAGACTCGATAGTAGATGCGATCGTGCACCTTTGCCTCTGCGACACGGCTTCCCGAGAGGTCGCCGACAATTAAGTTAGCATGCTCAGGACGGCTGAACGATCCCACTTGCAGAGTGAAGCGCTCCTGGATGTACTCTTCACGTTTGTACTCCGGATCAGGATTGATAATGGTGAGTCGAACTTCGGCTGTGCCGGTTCCTACCATTTCAATATTTCGCGCCGCTTTGTGACTTACGTCAATGATGCGGTTTCCCACAAACGGACCACGGTCATTGATGCGAACAACCACAGATTTGCCATTTCGCACATTCTCGACCCTCACGAGGGTGTTGAACGGCAGCGTTCTGTGTGCGGCAGTAAGTTCATCTTGATTGTAGGTTTCGCCGTTGGCGGTTCTGCGGCCGTGAAAGCCTGGACCATACCAGCTGGCAATACCTCTGTCAAATGCCACTTCAACAATTTCGTTGTCGTTAGACACGATCTCTGTTTCGGTGGTAACCTCTAAGGTTCTTTCGGTCGTGGCAAAGACGTCGTTGAAGGCAACCTGGCCGGCAGAAGCACAGCTGGTGGCGATCAGCGACAGGAGCACAACGCGCAGGCCCTGAGGCAATCCAATCACTTTCATATCCGATTGTCTGGTTCACGGAAACGAACCGCTCCTGCCAATATACAGAAATCTGTATACGAATAAACACATGCAGAACCGGCTCTTTGTCGTGGCCATCCATGGTGGACAGCGCCTAAACCCGACCATAAAAATCGAGAATAGTCATGTAAAATAAGAAATATAATCGAAAATATAAAATTTAAGATTTAAATGTCAATTATGAACATTGAACATTGAACTATGAAATTATTGCCTCAATGCTCAATGCTCTACATGATTTGAAAGACGAAGAACTTCAAGTACTCTGTCTCTTGCATACCGAGTAACACCGGATGGTCGATAGGGTGGCTGCCACGGAACACGATCTTCAACGACTTGCCACTTCTCTCGGCGGCGAGCTGGACCGACTCCAGAAAGGTCTCTTCCGTGATGTGATGCGAGCAGCTCGACGTGGCAAGTATTCCGCCGGGTTTCAAGTGATCGATGGCTGACTGGTGCAGGCGTCTGTACGCTTGCCGTGCAGTACCCACGTTTTTCTTGCTCCGCGTGAAATTGGGCGGATCCAAATTGATGGCATCGAAGGTATTCTCTGCCAATATCGACTGCATTTCTTTCATCAGATCACACCGCCTGAACTCAATTTGCGCATCCACACCGTTCAAGTGCGCATTTACAGATGCCCGGTCGAGTACATCGCCGCTTTGGTCTGCTGCCAAAATTCGGCTGGCTCCCGCCCTAGCTGCGTGCAAGGCAAATCCACCCTCGTTACAGAAAGCATCGAACACATGGTCGCCCTCGTTCACGAAGCGTGCAAATGTGGCTCTATTCTCTCGTTGATCCAAATAAAACCCTGTTTTTTGACCATGAAGTGCATCTACCTTGTATTTGACGCCATCCTCGTGGATCATCTGCACAACGGCGTTCGGATCTCCCGTCAACACACGCTGTTCTATCGGAAGACCTTCCAAATTGCGGAGGCTGCTGTCATTACGAAGCACTATCACGTCCGGCTTGATCAGTTCGTCGATCAACTCGGCAAGCACCGGCAGTTGTTGTTCCATGCCAGCAGAGTTAATCTGGATGGATACCGCCTTGTTGTACATGTCGATAATTAGTCCAGGAAGCCCATCACTTTCGCTGTGCACGAGCCTCAGTGCATCGGCATTAGGATAAACGAGTCGTCGACTACGAATCGATTGAATGAGACGATTCCGGAAAAAGTTGCGGTCGACAGCTTGGTCCTGTCTTGTTAAAAGTCGGACAGCTATCAGCGAATGTGGGTGGTAGAACCCGATCCCTAGAAAAGCGCCATCCATCCTGCAAACCCTGACCAATTCACCTACTTCTGGGCTGCCTTCAATTTGAGTGATTTCGTTCGAGAACACCCAAGGATGTCCACGTCGGAGACGCTTGTCCCGGTGTTTTGCCAGAAATACGGAATTCATGATGCTTTAAGATTGGGAAATGGAGACCATTGTTTCAAGTTCCGCCCAGCGCTCATAGGTCTTACGAATCTTTTCTTCAAGAGCCTGCAGCTCAGACTGTACCCTCTTTATTTCGCTAGGGGCTTTTCTGTAAAAGTCTGCCGACCCCATCGACGCTATGAGCTCCGTATGGTCCGATTCCAGCTTTTCAATTTGTGCAGGCAGGGACTCGAGCTCCTTTAGCTCCTTATGGCTCATTTTGCGTGGGCGATCCTGTTTTGACTTAGAAGGCTCAACACTTGAATCTGATTTGGATTGCTTTACATCATCCGACTTTTTTTGGCTTTCGTCGAATCGTAACCAATCGTCGTAATCACCCACGAATTCATGAACCGTTCCATCGCCCTTGAGCACAAGACACTGGGTCACTGTGTTGTTGATAAAGGTTCGGTCGTGGCTCACAATGATCAGCGTGCCAGAATACTCGCTCACCACTTCCTCAAGTAGTTCTAAGGTCTCAATGTCGAGGTCGTTCGTCGGTTCGTCCAGTACCAATAAATTCGATGGACGCGTGAACAACTTGGCCAGTAAGAGGCGGTTTCGTTCACCACCGCTGAGCACCGTTACTGGACTCCTAGCACGCTCTGGAGTAAACAGAAAGTCTTGCAGATAACTGAGGATGTGCTTGTCTTTGCCGCCAATCGTTACCGTGTCACGACCCTCGCTCACGTTGTCCATCACCGTTTTTGAGTCGTCGAGCGCAGCCCTATACTGGTCGAAATAGGATATCTGAAGGTTGGTACCTGTACGAATAGTACCCGATTTTGGCGCCATTTCGCCAAGGAGAAGTTTTATGAGGGTGGATTTGCCGGCACCGTTCGGACCGATCACACCCACTCGGTCTCCACGATGTATCACGGTGTTCAGGTTTCTGATCACATCGTTGCCACCGTACGAAAAATGGACACCCTTGGCCTCTGCAACTAATGTTCCAGAACTTTTTCCTTCTTGAATTCGGATGTCGGCCGTCCCCATTTTGCCTAATCTGGCTCTACGCTCTTCCCGCATTTCTTTCAAGGCACGAACTCGGCCCTCATTTCGAGTACGCCGTGCCTTTATGCCCTTACGGATCCAAACTTCTTCCTCTGCCAACTTCTTGTCAAATTTGGCGTTGGCCACATCATCGGCGTCGAGTAATGCCTGTTTCCGTTCAAGGAAGGTATCATATTTACATGCCCAGTCGTAGATGCGTCCACGATCGAGCTCAACGATGCGTGTTGCTAGTTTTCGGAGAAACCGGCGGTCGTGGGTTATGAAAACGAGCGTGCCCTGATAACGTGAAAGAAAATCCTCCATCCAAGTGATGGCATCTAAATCGAGGTGGTTCGTTGGCTCATCTAAAAGCAATAACTCAGGGTCATTCGAAAGGGCTCTTGCGAGCAGGACGCGTCTTTTCATGCCGCCCGACAGCGACGAATAGTCGGCATCGGGGTCTAAGCCCATTCGTGTTATAATATTGTGTGCTTGCTGATCGATTGACCAGGCGTCTGCTGCGTCGACCGCCTTCTGTATCTGGTCAAGCTTCGCAAGAGCGACAGAGTCGCCTGAACTCGCCTCTCTGGCTCGAAGGTGATACTCATGGAGCAAGCGTCCCTTTTCGCCGAGACCATCGAGGACGATGTCGATTATGGTCATGTCGTCGGCAACCGTGATTTCTTGCTCCAGCCTTGAAATCCGTATTCCGGGCAAGCGGTGGATGTCTCCCGAATCGAGTGGTTGCTCGCCTGTGATAACTTTGAGCAGTGTCGATTTGCCTTCGCCGTTGCGTCCAAGCAGGCCGATACGGTCGCCGCGCTCTATGACGATAGTTGCATCGTCAAGGATGGGTCGAAGACCGAATGTAAGTGAAGCTGATTGGATGGAAAGCATGGCGGGTTGAAGAAAGAAGAAGGAAGAAGGAAGAAGGAAGAAAGAAGAAGGTAGGAAGAAAGAAAAAGCCACGATCCTTTGCAGGATGTGGCTTTGTAGCAAATAGGGCAAACGCTGTCAAAACTGTCAAAGTAACTTTGTCCTGAACGGGACAAACAAAGAAACGGTTTGCCTTCGGGAATCGTTCGACTCGATGGAGCCGAGAATCGGATTCGAACCGACGACCTGCTCATTACGAATGAGCTGCTCTACCAGCTGAGCTATCTCGGCACAGAAACTAAATATACGCAGTATCGTCTTGTTGCGAAAGATTGCAGGGAAAAATCACAGAATCCTGCTATCATTGTGCGTTAATAACACTATAAGACAGATGAGCTATACCCTACTAATTATCGGCATCACATCGCTCGCAACAGTAATTGCGTGGTCGAATCCAAAATGGCAGAACGACGGAATGATGTTCCCTTATCGGGTGTGGCATCTAAGAGAGTGGCATACGCTGGTGACATCAGCGCTACTCCACGCCAACGGGACCCATTTGCTTTTTAACATGATTACCCTCTTCTTTTTCGGTCCTTCGCTGGAGGGAATACTTGGGCCCAGCCTATATCTGACCCTCTACATCGTGTCTATGATCGTAGCGGGAATCCCCTCGGTAATCAGGCACAAAGACAACCCAAATTACGCGACATTGGGCGCTTCAGGTGCAGTAAGTGCAGTACTTTTCTCGTACATCCTCTATATGCCGCTCAGCAAGATTTACCTGTTTTTTATACCTATCGGCATTCCGGCAGCCTTGTTTGGTTTCATGTATCTGGCTTACACGTTTTGGGAGAGTCGTAGAGGTCACGGTACCATCAACCACGACGCTCACCTCGCAGGTGCAATTATCGGCATCGTCTTAACCTTTATCATGGATCCAATGTCGGTGCAGATTTTTCTGCATGCAATTGGCATTATGCAGTGATCGGGGATCGGTGATCGGGACACCCTTCACTTCGTTCAGGGCGGCTTCACCACTCTACCACTCTACCACTCTACTACTCTACCACTTCGAGCGGAAGTGCTGCATGAACGATACCAGAGCTTCGACTGACTCGTAGCTGCAGGCATTGTATATGCTCGCACGCATTCCGCCAGCACTTCGGTGACCCTTGAGTCCACTCAGCCCAGCGGCTTCTGCCTCTTTCACAAAAAGCTTTTCGAGCGCTTCATCCGCAATCCGGAACGTAACGTTCATCCTCGAGCGCGAGTCTACCTCAGCAGTGCCTTTATAGAAATCATCCCGGTCGATTTCGGCGTACAGGAGGTCGGCCTTCTTGATGTTGTGTGCTTCCATGGCTTTGAGTCCACCTTTGCGTTCGATCCACGCCAATACGAGATCGACCATGTAAACGGCATACACCGGTGGGGTATTGAACATTTCGCCCACATGGGTTTTGTAGCTGAGGATGGTGGGAACACCACTCGTTTTAGCTTTGCCAAGAAAATCCTTCCGAGCTATAACGACCGTAACGCCAGCAGGACCAAGATTCTTCTGGGCACCCGCGTAAATCAAGTCATATTTCTCGACGTTAATGGGCTTCGACAGAAAGTTTGACGATGCGTCGCAAACTAGAGGCACATCACAGTCGGGTTCAACCTTGAACTCGGTTCCAAATATGGTGTTGTTCGACGTAAAATGGGCATATTGAGCTTTGTCTGACCACTGAATCTGAGACTGCGCAGGCACTCTGTTGAAATTGCCATCCTCAGAAGAGAATGCGACATGCACGTTGCCAAAGCTCTTGGCCTCTTTGATAGCCTTCTGAGCCCAAACACCGGTTTTCACGTAATCGGCCGTTTGACCGGCATCCAGAAAATTGTAGGGCACCATCAAGAATTGGGCACTAGCACCACCTTGGAGAAACATCACCTCGAAATCATCGCCCAGACCAAGCAGGCGAACTAGTCGTTCACGAGCGCTGGCGTCAACACCGATATACTCGGGGCCGCGGTGGCTCACTTCCATAATCGACATACCACAACCTCGGAAATCAGTGATTTCTTGTTGGGCCTGTTCCAGAACTTCGAGAGGGAGGGTAGCAGGTCCTGCGCTGAAGTTGTGAATTCTGCTCATGAGATGAATGCCGTAAAAAAGTTAATTAGAAAGTGTGAATCAATAAACCGGAGCGCAGCTTTGGCTCAAACCAGGTGCTTTTCGGTGGCATGAGTTCGCCTGCGTCTGAGACATCCATCAATTGTTGGATGGAAACAGGATGAAGGCTAAATGCAAGATCGATGCTGCCGTCGATGAGTCCGTTTTGCATTTTGCTAATGCTATCGCTGCCTCCACTGAAAGCGATACGTTGGTCGTTTCGGATGTCTATGATACCATAAACGGGTTCGAGAACGGCTTGTTGCAGTTTTTCGGCGTCAATTTGACTTACGGCTGAATGTGTATCAATGCTTGGCAGTGTGCCTTTGTACCAACCGGATGCGGTGCCAACAAAGATATCGCCAGGTATTTGTGGCACATCGGCAGAATCGACCGCAACCAAGCCCAGAATGACTTTGAGCCGGTCGAACTGTACATCTTGAATCCCTTTCAAGTAGCGATTATAGGCAAGAATTCTCAGCTCGTCGTCAGGCAGAATAACTGCTGGAAATCTACGATATCCGTCTGAGTTGGTTGGATGAGCACCTATTTCGATACGTCGTGCCGCTTCGGCTGCTGCCTCGCAACGATGGTGGCCGTCGGCTATGTAAAGATCTTGAACAGCAAATGACTCTTTTATCGTGTCGTTCGACGACGGATCGGCCATCAACATACGGTGCCTGACTCCCTGCTCGTCTGTAAAATCATACAGAGGTATGGCATCGACAAGAGCAGACTTTAGAAGGGCCTTCAAAGCCGGGCTGCTTCTGTAAGCAAGCATTACGGGCTCGGCATGAGCTCCTTGTGCCAAAATGTGGCTCGTGCGTTCTTCAACCTTCGGTGGACGAGTCAGTTCGTGTCTAATAATGCGTCCTGCGCCATAATCATCCACACTCACACATCCGAAAAAACCCATCCTTACATGGCCCGACTGCGACTGTTCGTACAGATAGAAACGAGCGTCGGCTTCGTGGATCATGACGTCAGAATTTTGGCACAATTGACGTAAAAACTCTGCACCGCGACTTGCCAACTCAGGGACGGATGCGTCACCATGAATCTCAGGAAGGATAGCGTGCAACAGGCTGTATGGCCTCGGTGCTGCGATTTCTCTGGCTTGTTCGGTGGTTAAAACGTCGTATGGTGGGCAACTGACTTCAACCGCGTGATTTGAGTGGGGACGAAATGCTGAAAAAGGGGAAAATTGTGCCATACTTGAATATTGATGTGCCGTCTAGATGGTCAAAATACATCATTTAAACCTATTATACTTTTCGAAAACCAATAACTGGCGTATGCTGTCACTAAAAGCGCTACCAAAAATTGATGGCTGTGCTAAATGGACACATGTCGTATATTTATGGCCAAATAATACTGCACCATGGAAAAAGAACTACAGAATCTCACCAAGGATCAACAGCAGCAAATGCTGTTCGTGATGTTGATTCAACAGCATCAGCAAATCTGCATGATGGGCCTCGGCAAAATCAAGAACCCGACAACCGACAGGATCGAGAGGGACTTGAGTGCCGCACGCTATGCGATCGACACACTTGCCATGCTTCAAGATTACACCAAAGGGAACATAACCAACGAGGTTGCCGAGTATTTAGGTCATGTTCTAGGGACACTTCGTCTGAATTATGTAGACGAGGTGAATAGTCCGCAAGAGCAACAGCAAGTACAAGAGCAGGAGCAGGAGCAAGAGCAAGGGGAAGAGCAACAAGATCGTCTTGATTCGGAGCCGGATTGAGATGGTTCCGGTAACGGCGGCTGGTGGCGTAATCTTTCGAAAAGACAAGGCTGGCATCCAAGTGTTGATCATCCGCAGGAACGGGCACTGGGATTTGCCAAAGGGCAAACTGGAGCCGGGCGAGACGGTTCAGTATTGTGCCGTCCGCGAGGTCTCTGAGGAGCTTGGAATACCGTATCCTATGGTCGTTTGCTCACTCGATGCCACGTGGCACACGTACATGATGGACGGTGAGTCGTATGGCAAGACGACGCATTGGTTCCTGATGATAAGCCCAGCCACGGTATTTACCCCTCAAGAGGAGGAGTTTATTGAGGAGGTTCGTTGGTCCGCCATCGACGAGGCTCTCGGCCTAGTTGCATTCGAGAATTTGAAGATCGTGCTCGAAAGGGCTAAAACCGTGTTGGGCAAGTCACATTAGAGATCACGTGCACCTGTGTGCCTTCGGCCGCGATCAGTTTTGCAGGCGAAAGCGAATAGGCAGGTTGTACTGCACCTTCACGGGTTTTCCCCGTTGCATACCTGGCTTGAACTTGGCCTTACGAACAGCCTCCAAAGCTGCCTCGTTGCAACCGCCACCAATTCCGCGGGTGACGACAGGATCGATCACATTACCTTTCTCGTCGACCACGAACTGAAGGAACACGCTTCCCTCTATGCCGGCCTTGCGCGCGATCTCAGGGTAGCGGATGCTTCGCTGCAAGCCTTCAAGTCCGCCAATCAACTCAGGATCCTGCTCGACCACTAGGAATATCGCAGGCTCCTCGTCTTCTACGACTTCCTGCTTGGCTGCAGGAGGCGGAGGTGGCAGGTCGAGCGCCATGTCGAGGTCAAGTGAGGCGTCTAGGTTCAGGTCCATGTCGTCGATGATCTCGTCGTTCGGTACTTCAACAGGTACTGGTGGACGTGGCGGGGGAGGAGGTTTGTTGATCTGCTCCGTCTGAACGATTTCATCCATCTCAATTAGTTCCTGCTCGAGTGCCTCGAAACGGATGTCATGGTTCAATTTTAGCTCGGCTCTGAAAAGGACGATGAACAATGCGAGTGTGAGGATCATACCAACCTGCAGATGAACTGCGTAGTTGTTGCGGAGGTCGTGCTCAGGCTTCTTCATAGCTTATAGTATTATTAAGATAGTATTTGGTGCTAAAAAGAGAGCCGCACGAGGCGGCTCTCAAAATGTTGGAACTTAGATCAGTTCTGGAGACGGAATGTCACAGGCAGTGAGTACTGCACTTTAACTGGACGTCCACGTTGCTTACCAGGCTTGAACTTGGCTTTACGTACTGCTTCGAGGGCAGCTTCGTCGCAACCGCCACCAATACCACGTGTTACTACGGGATCAATGACGTTACCTTTTTCGTCAACGACGAACTGCACGAACACGCGTCCTTCGATACCTGCTTTACGGGCGATCTCCGGGTAGCGGATACTGCGCTGCAGGCCTTCGAGTCCACCAATCAGTTCTGGGTCTTCTTCAACCACAAGAAAGATTTCTGGCTCTTCGTCTTCAACAACAACTTGCTTGGCAGCTGGTGGAGGAGGTGGGAGGTCGAGCGCCATGTCGAGGTCGAGCGATGCGTCGAGGTTGAGGTCCATGTCATCGATGATCTCATCGTTGGGAACTTCTACCGGAACCGGAGGACGTGGTGGGGGAGGCGGCTTCGTGACTTGCTCAGTCTGCACGATCTCTTCCATCTCGATAGTTTCCTGTTCTTGAACATTAAACTCGATATTAGAATCCAAGTCTAGATTCGCCCTAAACATTACGATCATGATGAAAAGCGTGACTATAAGGCCAAGCTGCAGATATACATGATAGAAGTTCCGCAGGTCGACGTTATCTTTTTTTCTTTGTAGTATTGGCATGAGGTATCGGGTTCGGGATTTCGATTACAGAGGGTTGTCTACTAGATACAGTGTGAAACGATCCGGTTGGCAATATATTATATAGATCGTAAGATGCAAAGTCCGAGCTAAAAAAAAGTCTTTCTTTTTAAATATTTTTTCAAGTGCTCGTATTTGTTGCTCCTCGCAATCGAATAGTGATGTACATTTGCCTAACCCGTTGAACCAGATGAAGTGTCATGAAATTCCTGAGTTCGTATTTCGAATTTGATCGTCACAAAGCAAACTTCAAGACTGAAATTATTGCAGGCCTAACCACATTTGTGACAATGGCTTACATCATTGTCGTCAATCCCAAGATATTGGAGGTGGCCGGAATCCCATTTGGTGCTTCGATGGTCGCCACAGTGGTAAGCGCCTTCTTTGGCACCCTTTTAATGGGGATTTATGCTAAAAGACCGTTCGCGGTGGCTCCATATATGGGGGAGAACGCCTTCATAGCCTATACGGTGGTCGGTGTGCTCGGCTACAGCTGGGAGACGGCGTTAGGAGCCATTTTTGTGAGTGGGGTGTTGTTTACTCTCATTACGGTGCTAAAACTTAGAACATGGCTGGCCAATTCAATTCCTCGTCCGCTCAAAATTGGCTTCACGGTTGGCATTGGCCTGTACCTTGCTTTCATAGGTCTAAATGAAACCGGTCTGGTCGAACTTGGTGTACCTGGCGCACCGGTCCACATTGGCGACATCAGGGAGCCACAGGTGCTTCTCGCCATTTTTGGGTTTGTCCTCATCGCATTTTTAATGATCCGAAAAATTACTGGGGCCATCCTTTTAGGCATACTCTCAGTGTCAATTATCGGGTTCATCGCTGGTCTTGCACCAGTCCCAGATCGCTTGATGAGTATGCCTCCATCTTTGGAACCGACGTTTTTTAAGCTCGATATTGCCGGATCACTCACGTGGGGTTTCTTCTCGGTCATTCTCACAGTACTTGTGATGGATTTCGTCGACACAATAGGCACGCTTCTAGGACTAGCGGTGAAGGCCGATCTGCTCGACAAGGATGGCAACTTGCCTGAAGTGGAAAAACCTATGCTCGTCGATGCTATAGCCACCACAGTGGCCTCATTGTTGGGCACTACAACGACAGGTGCTTACATTGAGTCTGCAACTGGAATCCAAGCCGGAGGCAAAACGGGTTTCACGGCCGTTGTGATCGCATTGCTGTTTCTTATTTCGCTGTTCTTTGTGCCCTTTGTCACGGCTATTCCCGCGTTTGCCTATGGACCATCGCTCATCATCGTAGGGATATTGATGATGTCGGTCGTGAACGAGCTGGACTTTGACAAATTTGAACAAGCTGTACCCGTGTTCTGCACAATCGTGCTGATGAGCTTCACGTTCAACATCGGCATCGGGATGACCGCAGGATTTGTGCTCTACCCGTTTTTCCAAGTCATATCGGGAAATGCGAAAGACGTGAATGCAGGCATGCTCATCTTGGGAGCGATGTCGTTGGCGTTTTACGTTTTCTATCCATACTGAGTGGGTTTTCGCCCAAAGCTAGCGCCAACGGCGCACTACCATGCTCGTGTTTCCGCCACCCGGAAACACTGGGAATTCGTCGTTGAACTGGTTTGAATAGACAACTCGAGTATTACCTATGGCCCTGAACGTGTTGCTCACTATGGAACCTCTTACACGGCCGGAACCACTTAAATAGACATGGGCATTTGGGGCGTATATGACCTTGGAGTTTGCCTCAGCGTCGCCGCTGACATTCACTGCGGTGCCTCCCGTAATGATATTGCCCTGAATACCACCTGATCCGGTAAGGGTAATGTTGGCGGTTTCAGCATATAGCCCTCCCCTGAAGCCGGTGGTGCCTCCAAAGCTTAGAGCTGTAGTGCCGCCGTAGTAAATGAACATGGTTTCGGGCAATCTGTACCTATTGGCCGAACTGCTACCACCAAGTGTGATTTGGTTCTCCACATAAATGGTCAATTTTCCTGTGCCGAGTATATCGAGATGTCCCTGCGAGATGTTTAGGTGCCCAACATGCAGCACGCGATCGACATTGCCCGTGTTGAGTTGTAGAACTTTATTACTCTGAATCGTGAGGGTCGGAATGTATTTCCCATCGTAGGATGTTGGGCTCCAGGTCACTGGTCCGCCACCTCCTGATATGGTTTGGTTTGAAATGACATCGTTTTTGGCTGGATACTCTGGAAATTCGGGTAAGGGGAAATTCTTAATGCTGGGAAGGTTCTCAATATCGCCTCCAATGTTACCGGCTGGGTTAGCAAGCTTTGTGACAACAGATGGATTTCCTCCAGGGCCTATCGACAGGCTGCTGTCAATCTTTGTCGACCACAACATATCCACTGCGTCGGCAGCAGTAGAATTGGTACCAGCGTCTCCTATTATACGTGCACTGCCTTCCATCTTGATACTTTGGCGGGCGAAAACGGCATGAGATAAATCGGGATCCCAATTATTTGCCGCCTTTGCCAATACAACCTGCACCTCGTATTCCGAATCCCGGAACCTGCTTCGTGCCGCTACAGTGATAAGGCTGTCTCCCGAGTCCCATATACGAAACCTATATGCACCGCGCATCGCTGCCCATGTGTGGAAAGAATCTGGGTTAGATGGGATCAATATGGTCGCATCCTCCTCTGGAATGAAGGATGCATCCTCATCCGTAATGATTTTTTGTAGCGCCACCATGGCAGCGCTTTGGGCAATGTTGCGTGCTTGGGAGTTGTTATAAACATCTACTGCTGCAATGTCTGCCGAAAGCCGTGTTCGTTGCAGGCCATACCCGTAGATGCTAAGCGAGACGAGTACCGTTAATACAATAATGATTGCGTATTTGCCCATGGTGTGCTTTCTGTGTGCTTATTCGATGTTTCGCAGATAGAAGTCGCGCTGAGCAAATGCTCGCTGCCTAGCCGGAGAACCAGATAACTGCTCGGCACCGATCGATTCGCTTTCAACACGCACCCGAAGGAGTGTTGGACCCGATGGTCCCAAAAGCACAGTGTTGAACCGCAAGTCGGTCAAGCGGGCCGGAAAGGAAGTAGTGTCTGCGGCGCCACCCACCGATGGACGAACTCGTAATTTCATATCCCTGCCTTGACGAAATATTCTTACCGTATCTCTGCTTGCATTCAAGAAGCTGAATGTTGAATCTGTGAGAGAAACGACGGTATCCACTTCGCGAAGTTCCTCTTGGATGGCAGACAATGCAGCGTTGGCATATTGCTGCATTTCATTTGTGAGCCGAGCGTCAATCTGCGACTCCATCATCCGAGAGTTGAGCGACAATATCGTGAGAATGAGTATGGAGACGATGATTGGCGGCAATAGCAAATCTAATAAAGCGCTCATGATTACTCCATATTGATCAATGTGGCGGTTGACTCGACCAGCTGCCTGAATTGGCCGTTATCTCTCTCGAATACGCGAATAGTTGCTATGCGTCCTTCCACTCCTTCTGCCACTGCCTGGGCAGAGGCAAAGACGATTGTGGCATATAGGCTGTCGCCAATGGTGGTCCTGGTCGAAAGCCGGCCAGCTGAACTGTTGATGTTGTTATATGCCCCAAAAATGGAATCTATGCCCGCATAATGCATGGATTGGGCATAAACGGCATCTGACAATGATTGGGAGTAATTGATGGCATCCAGGCTTTTCTGAAACTGCGTAGTTTCGGATACTGAAGCAACATAGATTCGGTTAACATTAAGTGCCAGAAAAGACAGCAACACTACGGCACCCAAAGCTAGTAGAGATTGACCTGTCGACATATGCTAAGATTGGCCTAGTTTAAATTTGTTCACAGTAGCCGTAACTTTCGACGGCTTTAGTCTCAATAAAATAGGATTTATAAAAACAACGATATAGTTAAAAAAACAATATCACTTGATGTAATACTGCCTTAATTGTTACAAGAACTGCCGTTTATTTCATCAAGATTATCTTTTGAGTCACTCGTTGATTACGAGACTCTAATCTTACCATGTAAACTCCTGATGTAAGATTACTTGCGTCTAATATTACACTCTGCAGACCGGCGTTGAATGTGGCATCAGCAAATTTCTTAATATGTCGACCACTGATGTCATATAAATCTAATCGCACATTTCCGGTGTGTTGTTGCTGCCATCTGATGGTCGTTGTGGGATTGAACGGGTTAGGGTAGTTCGGCAACAATTGTAAGTCGGTGGGTAACTCAATTTCCTGTTCGCCATCCGATGTCGCTATGGCAAATATAGCCTTGATTTTGATGTCTCTGGTGCTGCGGATGACTAGGCTGTCGGTCGACTGATCTAAATCACCGCTCCAGCTAACAAATCGGTATCCCTCTGCTGGAATCGCCTTCACAGTAAGATCTTGAAACCTAAAATAGGTGCCTTGCCACTCGCTGCTTTGTTGCGAAACCCAGTGCGTTTGAGCTGTAAGTGGAATGGTGTTTATTTGGATGTGCCCCTCATTGGAGAATGGCTGCTCGACAGTCAGATTGTACATTCCGCCCATAAAGAATCGTGCGTTCAGATGAGTACGCACCACTTGCGCCCTGACCTCACCAAAATGCCGCATCAGATCAAGGTTTGATTCCCAATCGGCTTCCGTTTGCGGAGTTGCCCAGCGGTCTTCATTGTAACCCCAACGGTCGAGGTGTTCCTGAATATGGGGTTTTATGACCCCACTTATTGAATTCAGTTCATGTAATACACGGTCAGGATGAAAATGACTATTCAGAAGGTCTGCAAATCGAGTAAGAAACCACGATCTATACCCGGCATTCTCCATGAGCTTCCTGAGGATGAGTGTCGACCACTCCTGGCCGTTTCCAGTGGGGGATAGCGCATACGATACCATGTCATATTTCCAGGCATCGGCCCCCAAATTCCATCCGAATCCGAAGTCGGTGTCTTTCATCATCCACCGCCATCTGCCGTCGTGACCAAAAGGCGCATCAGGTTGGTACCCATTTGTTTGCTTCCGCCAGTAAACGATGTTGTTATGCGGCCAGTCGCGATTTGTGAAATAAATGTTCGACATGTTGTACTCGCCGAAATTGTAGACATCCATCATGGTTTTCAGTTGCGCGAATTTGGCGTTGTCGGCGAAATTGCTGGCGCGGATGAAGGCGATCATGTCTTTGTAATTCTGGCTGCTTCCTTCTTCAACGACGGCGTTTAGCTCGAGGATGTCGACTTGGCCACGGGGCACGCCGTACAATTGTTCAAGGTAATGGTCGTCATATCGGTCGCGGATGTTGTGAATGCCCCAGAACTCGCCATTCAGGAACACGATTGTGGGCCGATAGTGCTGCGTGTCGAACGATAGGTCTTGGACAAGACGCTGCATGAAGCCATCGCGTAGCATGGTCTTGGTCCAATCTTGGCCGGAATTGCGCAAAATAAAGCGACGGTAATCGTCGCTATCGCGGTCGGGAAACAGCTTGTACTTAAATCGGTTGGTGCTGTAGTCGTTTCTTGCGTACAGACGTAACGTTTTTTGCCGAAACGCACGTGCCCATGATCCGTGAATCCTGATGCCAGCATCCATCGAGAGAGCTGTTGACCCATCATCCTCGAAAATTTCCATGTGGACAGGTCTTTCCCACTCTTCGCCTCTTTGGTGATAGTTTGCCGGGGTTCCACCGTTTTCGGCTGCAGAAGGGTTGGCCTTTTTCCAGTCGTCGTAAATCTTCCCGTTTACATATATACCTGTATTATAGTCGAAGAAATGGAGTGAATCGGTTACAAGCGAAATAACAGGTAGGGAGTACCTGTCAACTCCGAGCGGGTGAATTATGTATGTATGGGTGTGCGTCGGGCCTATCTTGACACCCTGGGTGTATGTCGCTACCCGCAACGTTGTGGCTTTAAACACGTTGCCCTTCGGTGGTGCCCAAGGTGCGTACGAAGTCGTGGTTGACGATATCATGGAAATACCATTAGGTACATCAGCGCGTGATGATATTCGAATCGGACCGGCGACTAGCGGATCGCTCTCGGTCGGCTCAGATCCATCAAGCGTGTAGTGAGCCGTCAAACCAGGGTAAACCGTCAGTGTCAGGTCGAAATCAGCCGCGTAAAATCCCCTCGTGTGAGAGAACTCAACCGTTTGTGCTTGAACGTTAGTTAGAGACAGCAGAAATGCCGCGATGAATCCGAATCCGAGTAATGTAGATGTTCGCATACTACCAATATCGGAAATTTGCTTGCCTTGTTCAGTCCTTTTTTACCCTTGGAACCAAGATTAGGTCTGTTCTTCTACCGTCTATGTAGCGAACCTTAACGCCATCAAACCAAGCATTCTCTTCGAGCATGATCCGAACGTCCATGTTGCCCCACTCCGGGATGGATTCTGTTACATTCAGCTCAATGGCATATGCCGTGTTAGGGAACAATGGATATTCTCCTGAACCGGGTACACCGCCTTGCGCATCCCACATGCCAATTGTCGGTCCCGCCGCATGTCCGTGATACCCGATGGGGTGTGTGTAAATGCTTGGTCTGAGACCCTCAGACTTAGCCTGGTCGAGGCTCATCTTCAGTATTTCGTTTCCGGTTCGTCCTGTGACGAAATTGGAAGTCAGGATATCCTGAAGGCGATTCCCTCGCTTTAGTGCATCCTGCAGGCCCTTTGGAGCTTCGGTCTCTCCGGGCCTGAGCACGTAGGCATTCCGCTGGGTATCAGTGTTGAGCCCAAGATAGGTGATTCCCAAGTCCATATGGACCAAATCGCCAGGCATGATGACATCCTCTCCTGGACGAGATGCGAATGACTGACCAACCTGATCTTCCCTCGATGCACGCTGTACGTCGACAGATGGATGAAACCATGCCGTGAGGCCATACGATTGGATGCGTTCGCGATACCACCATTCGAGATCCTTCGTAGTGGTGTGCCCAGGAACGATAACCTTCTCCGACAAGCCCTCCTCGATGATGTGGTGAGCGATGCGGTTCACGATCTGGTATGCAGCAATTTCTTCTTGTGTGCGCGTTTCAAGCCAGCCTACTGCCAACAAGTCGGCCGCGACCAGCCTACTGTGGTACGCTCCAACCAATGCATTTGTTAGTGCGACATACTCTGTGTATGCGAGTCCATTGGCATGAGAGAAATGATTAGAGGTATTGATGCCTATACGCTTTGGGTCATACGATTCAATGATCGCTGCAAGACGCTTGAATTGGTCGGGTTCTTCGTCAGGGTTCCAGACACTCTTAAAAAAACGGCCGATATCATACCTAGCGACTGCCAAGCGCTCAACTTCTCCAGTATCTACGTTTGTAGCAAACACCAAGATGGTGGTCCGACGAGCCGCCATCCAAGTTGCCGGCAACATGGTGCGAATAACCGGGTCCTCGTTGTATTCGCTGGCGATAATCAACCACATGTCGATGTTTTCGCGTTTCATCAAGCTCGGGACAAGCTGGTTCAGCCTGTCGTAAAGCCACTTGTCGCGCAACTCCGCCTGGGCCCTTAATGGCAATACTTCCGGAAGATTGGTCTGAGACATTGCAACGTTCGAAAGTGATGTTGCAAGCAAGGCTAAAATCAAGAAAAATTTATTCATGTATAACGGATATCAAATTGGGTTCTAGAATTCAGGCTTAGTAGATGTTCCAATCAAAAATGTACCCAATAAGAAAGGCTCATGCCAATATTGGTTCTTTTTTTATTGGACTGAAACAATTAACGTATGGGAGCATATAAACTGCTGATTCGCAATTAGCTACTTACTTAATGCGCACGTTTTTCATATTTGTCATGTGTGTCAGCATCCCCCTGATCGTTGGGGAGTTCATGGAGTTCTTTGTGATTGAAGGGGTGTACGGATGGTACAACACGTTGCCAAAACCGCCATTTTCGCCACATCCCGACATCATTCGACCCATATGGACCTTCCTTTTCGTGCTGATGGGGGTCTCTTTCTTTTTTGTCTACATGTCGGGCGATAGTCCAGAGCGTCGTAAAGCGCTGCATATTTTTTTCATCCAAATGGCCCTCTTTGTTGCAGGCAACATCATGTTTTTCCGATATGAGATGCTCGGATGGTCGATGATAGAGATGTACGTGACCTGGATATATATCGCGAGGATGCTCTTTGCCTTCAGATTGGTCCATTACCTAGCCACACTCGTGCAGCTTCCCTACATGATCGTTATCAGTTTCATCCAGGTGATCGCGGCCAGTATCTGGTACCAGAACAACTGGATTCAGTAAGAATTACTCTCGATAAGCCGCCTCAATTTCTTGGAGACGGAGGTCAATTTCCGATTTGGGTATCCATCTGCCATTAACCATCACACCTTCGAGAGATTTCAGATGATTGAGATCCTTTAAAGGATTATCTGTTAACAGGAGCAGATCAGCTCTTAGACCAGGTGCAATTACGCCGAATAAATCCTGTGCCTTAAAATAACTACCTACGTTAAAAGTGCCGGATTGGAGTATTTCAAAATTACTCAGTCCGGCATTCGACATTGATTTCAGTTCCCTGTGGATCGAAAATCCTGGTACGCTGTACACTTGAGGCGCATCGGTACCCATCAGAATCTTCACACCAGCATCCTGCAGACCCTTAAGCAGCTTGTCTCGGTTGCTTGCGTGAAGGCGGGCAAACTGTCCGCTGTGTAGATAGCTATTCGAAATGTTGTTCAGATAATTGTTCCAACCGTTGACGACGGCCTTAGGCATGTACTTTATTTCGTCGAAAGCCTTCAACTCGTCTTGATCGGCAGCACCGATGAGTGTTTCCCACAATGCCTGTGTTGGAATCACCCATACATCGTATTCCTTGCTCATCGCAATGGCCTCATTTAGCTTGGCCTCGTTTACTGGTGCGTTCATGCCGTTGGCGTACGACATATAACCGTCGAGGTGGTCGATGGTCTGTTGGCCAAGCTTAATGGCGTTTTCAAGCCCGACCTCTTCGGGGATATGTCCTGCAAACGGGATGCCGAGCTCGTTTGCCGTGGTGGCCATGGCCGTGTATTCCTCGAGTGTAAGCCCAGGGTGCACTTTAAGCAAGTCCCAACCCTCCGCGACCTGCTGTTTAACGCGTGCTGTTGCTTCCTCTGGCGAATTCACCGTGTTGCCACTGAAACTGGGTCCTGCGAGGTAAAGGTTTGGACCCAGCAGCTCGCCGCGGCTGATCCGGTGCTTCAACTCAAGCTGGTTCGGGTAGCCGAGCATGCCGCGCACCGTGGTAATGCCACCGGCCAAATAGAGGAAGAGCACATCCTCGACGTATCGGGCCGGTAGATTTCCACCCTGTGTTGGGGGAACGTGACCGTGCATTTCGGCCAGTCCCGGAACAAGATACTTGCCAGTTGCATTAATTCTGGTGACATCTGCCGGATAAGGTCTGAACCCGGTGGGGTGCATCGACTCGATGCGGTCGCCGGTAACAACGACGTCCATGCCCGGTAACACGCGCTCGGAATCCATGGGGATGACAGTTGCATTCACAAATACGGTGGTTGTTTGGGCGAATGCTGACGCGCAAAGCGCAAAAAAGAGCAAAGCAAGAATATGAGAAAGGATGATAGATTTCATCGAGGATTGCTTTTGTGATTACTTGGGTATACTTCTCGGTAGTTATTTGGGCAATGTATTCGATTTTAGGAAAAACTGCACTTCATTTGTATGCATCGTATGCATATTTGGAGATAATTTGTTGTAACATCGAAAATGCCACACAAACGAAATGGGCGTCGGGTGAAACGATTTGATTAAATCATCGTATTAATTAGTATGCTTTATGAAATACGTAACCATTCGATGACACAATGACTTCACGTACACGAACATCTATCGCCTTGCTGTTGATAATGCTGACTGGGATGCTGGTTTCTGATGCATATGGTCAACGTGGTTGGTACTTGGGTGGAAAATTCGGCTACGACAGAATGCAGTTCGACAAAGAAGATGATCATCGTAATGGCAATAATTACGAGCTGGACTTCGGATTCAACTTTAATGATTCATTTGGGGCGTACGTCACAGTGGGTGGCTCCATCTTCGATGGGGGTGATTCCAAAATGGGATTTATTGAAGTTGGTCCACGGTTTGTACTATGGAAAGGACCGAAATTTCAACCCTACATAGACCTGTTGGCAAGAGCTGCCACAGTCGACAATGGTGCCTTCAACTTCTCACAGAACGGTTTTGGGGGCTCAGGGACAATAGGTGCGCATTATTTCCTAAATTCTGCTATAGCAATTAATGGTTCTGCATCTGTAAGTAGAGTAAATTTCAATGACGTCAAGTTTGCAGGAATTAAAGTGGAAGGTCTTGACGACATGGCAACAAATGCTCGATTCCGACTAGGCCTCTCATTTTTCTTTCGGTAGTACTTTCATTGTCGGTTAAAACGGAGAGCTCCATGAAAAAGATGATACTTTTGGGTGTGTTTATAGCACTCGCACTATTTTTGGCTTTTGCTACATCAGTAGCGGCACAGAAGGGCTTCGTCGCCAGCGCTAGCTTGGCGAGCACAGGCGTGAATTTTGACGATGATAACATCGTAAGTGAAAGCGGCTTCGGTCTGCAGCTCGACCTTGGATACAATTTCAACCCACGCATGGGGCTTTTTCTGGGCTTAGGTGGATTTGCACTCGAAGACGAGGATGAAACACTTGGCTATGTTGACATTGGACCAAGGTTTTATCCAATTTCATCGCGAGGCCTTCAGCCTTACATTGACGTTGCTCTCACGGGCAGCGCATTTGCAATCGATGACGACGGAGTCGAAACCACGATCAGTGGCGTCGGTTTCAGCGGTGGTGGTGGCGTGCATTGGTTCGTTGGACGCAACGTTGCTTTGAATCTTGGGATCATCATGTCGCGTGTCAACTACGACAAAGTTGAATCTGAAGGTGTGTCTGTCGACGGGCTGGATTTCAAAGCATGGAATTCGCGCATCAAAGCCGGTGTTGCATTTTATTTCTAACGATAAACCGATTCAATGATCTGGAAACTTCGGTCTGTTCCCCCTCACGATTTTTATCTGAGCCTT
>CAZVRJ010000018.1:0-42020 GCA_964629885.1 uncultured Chitinophagales bacterium
TCGTGCCCTGGTTCTGGGTGATCATCGCCAACCCCGATCTTTTTGAGACACAGGCCCAAGGGGTACATCAGCTTGCCATCGTAGTAGGTGGCTTTTGTATGATTTTGGGCATCATGCCTGCCATATTCTGTAAGGAGGTGGATCAAACACACCTGTCGAACCGTGCTGACCTGTCGTTCAAGTCCATATTTGTGAACTTGAAAGACCTGCTTCGCAATATGGTTCTCATTGCCAAGAACAAACCTTTCGCCCGTCTTTGTGGAGCAACCTTTCTGGTGTTTAACGGATTTCAGATGGTGGCCTCGTTCAGCTACTTCATCATCGTGTTCTATATGTTCAGAGGCGATTACGGTGCTGCTGGTCATTGGCCAGCATGGTTTTCGACGATAAGTGCAATCGCAACCGCCTTTCTGATTATTCCCGTCATCACGTGGATGTCGAACCGTTGGGGTAAGCGAAACGCATTCATCATCTCAACACTCATCTCGATCATTGGCTATGGCCTGAAATGGTGGGGTTTTAACCCCGAAAATCCGTGGATGATCTTCATGCCTATCCCGTTCATGGTCTTCGGCATCGGCGGACTATTCACCCTCATGATGAGCATGACGGCCGACGTGTGCGACCTCGACGAGCTGAACAACGGAATGCCACGTAAAGAGGGGACCTTCGGAGCCATCTACTGGTGGATGGTCAAATTAGGGCAAGGCATTGCGCTCGTGCTCGGAGGCTTGGTGCTCAAAGTAGTGGGTTTCGACCAGAACGCGGCGATACAGACGGTCGATACCCTCACCAACCTGCGCTTGGCCGACATCATTATTCCGGCAACCACGGCCGCTATCGCCATTTGGGTGATGTGGGGATATGACCTGACCGAAGCCAAAGCCATGGAAATTAAGAACGAACTAGTGAGTAGGAGAGGCGAACTGTAGCCGATGTCGCTAAAGCCTTTCTAAAACAGAATCAAACAATACTATCACAGCAGGATATGTCATTTAGATCAGGAATCATATCAACCTACGAAGCTACGAGTCATCAAGATGGTGCACACCCACTCGACAGTGCAACCGTCGAAGACCTGAATAATTTGCTTGAATATTTTTTGAACCAAGGCACACACGGGTTTTGCTTCAGCCTGTACGAAGAGGGCCAAAAGCCGGGCGATGTAATTGGGGAAGAACAAATTCGCAGAAGGATGGACATTTTGAGGCCCTACACCAGCTGGATCCGTTCGTTTTCTTGCGTGGATGGCAATGACCTTATTCCAAAGGTGGCAAAAGAATATGGCATGAAAACATTGGTTGGTGCTTGGTTAGGCACCGATTACGAAAAGAACGAACTGGAGATCGAAGCCCTGATTAAGCTTGCCAAGGAAGGACATGTCGACATAGCCGCTGTTGGGAATGAAGTTCTTTACCGAGGCGACCTGACGGAAGATGAATTGCTCCGATACATTGAGAGAGTTAAAGCGGAGATCCCTCACGTGTCCGTAGGTTATGTGGATGCCTATTACGAGTTTGTAGAGCGACCACAGCTATCCGATATAAGTGATGTGATTCTATGCAACTGCTACCCCTACTGGGAGGGCACGAGTTTTGAACATTCATTCGGACACATGCAACACATGCACCGTCTTGCACTTGGCGCCGCGAATGGCAAGAAGGTGATCATCACGGAAACAGGGTGGCCGAGTAAAGGCGAAGGTAAAGATGCCGCATTGCCATCGCAATCGAATGCCATCAAGTATTTCATCGACACGCAGCTTTGGTCAAAGGACGATGGCATAGAAGTGTTTTACTTCTCGTCATTCGATGAAGCTTGGAAGGTAGGCTCGGAGGGTGAAGTTGGCGCTTACTGGGGAATCTGGGACAGTAAGGGGAAACTCAAGAAGCTTCCTGCTTAACCTTTGCGTCTCTTTTTGCCAAAATCAGCTAGGATTTCGGACTGAATTCGTTCTCTCTCGGTGTCTAAAAACTCAAGATATGCCGACATCACCGGCGTGAGCTCCTTTTTGCGGAGCCAAACAAGCTGCCATTCGGTGCGGATTGGAAGTTCATTGAGCGGAATAATGCTGAGTTTGCCATTATACAGTTCTTGGTGAATCCCGATCAAGGGCATGATTGAAATTCCCATACCCACCAACACAGCTTGCTTTACGGCCTCGTTCGATGTGAGCTCGATCTTTTGTGCTATGGCTAGACCGGAGTTAGAGAGGAATTGTTCCATCGCCATTCGGGTCGCGCTTCCCTGCTCACGGTAAATGAGGGGGTAATTTAATAGATGATTTACAGTGACAGAACATCCAACAAGCGGATGATCGGACCGCCCCACTAGAAAAAGATCGTTCTTTATCAGCGGTATTGTGTTGAGATCTAGATCCTCGGGCAATACCGATACAAGGGCGCAGTCTGTGTTGTTGGTTTTTAGGCTTTCGATTACACGGTCGCGGTTGGTTACGTCCATCTGTAAGTCAATACCGGGATGCATCGTAAAAAAATCGGCCAAAAAATGAGGCATGATGTACTTGCCCGTCGATGCGATGGCAATCTTTAGGCGACCAGAGAGAAGTCCTCTGCGGGCATTGACCTTGTGCTGTAATGATTCAACTTCAGAAAGGATGATGTGCACCGACTTTAACACCTCCTCGCCGAATTCCGTTACGTGCAGTTTTTTGCCAATTATTTCGGTGAGGGGTAACTCGAACTGGTCTTGCAGATTCCTGAGTTGAATGGACACGGCCGGTTGGGTCAAGTTCAGCTTTTTACCCGCTAAAGTGACACTGCCGGTGTCGGCCACAGTTTGGAAGATCCGCAGTTGGTGAAACGTATAATTCATAAATAATATTTATCAATTATATAAAATATATAAATAAAAATTTATAATTAAAACCCTTTATACTTTGCCGGCCCGAAATATTAACAAACACTTGGATGCATGTCTCTAGAATTGCTGACGGAAAACCTGACGAATCCTGCCCTACTATTCTTTATTCTCGGAATCGTCGCCACCTATCTAAAGAGTGACCTTGAGATTCCGCCCACCTCGTCGAAGTTCATCTCGCTATATCTGCTCTTTGCCATCGGCTTTAAGGGTGGGCAAGGATTGGCTGCAAGTGTGTGGTCAATGGAAATTGTATGGACCGTCACTTTTGGGCTCGTAATGGCCAGCATTATTCCCTTGTACTCGTATTTCATATTGAGGCTACGATTTAACGTGTACGACGCAGCTGCCGTTGCCGCTGCCTATGGGTCGATCAGTGCCGTCACGTTTGTGACAGCTATATCATTCCTCGAAATGCAGGAGGCGACATTCGGCGGACACATGGTTGCAGTGATGGCGCTCATGGAGGCGCCGGCCATCATCGTGGCAGTGATGCTAATCCACAAGAAGAACCAGGGTCAACAGGGGGCGCTGCGTCAGGCTGTACACCACTCGTTCACGAATGGAAGCGTGCTTCTGATCTTGGGGAGTCTGATCATTGGCATGTTGGCCAGCGAGCAGCAGGGTATTGGCATCAAACCTTTTACGACCGACATCTTCAATGGTTTTTTGGCCATCTTCTTGCTCGATATGGGCATTGTGAGTGGACGTAAACTGGGCGACTTCTTTGCCCAGGGTAAGTTTGCCACCTTGTTTGCGATTCTCATGCCCCTATTTAACGGTATTTTGGTCGCATATTTGAGCCAAGTAGTCACCGACGATCCCGGCAACCGGTTCATGCTTGCGATATTGGCGTCGAGCGCATCCTATATTGCCGTGCCGGCCGCTATGAAGATCGCGGTTCCGCAGGCGAATCCATCGCTATACCTGCCCATGGCGCTTGCCGTGACGTTTCCGTTCAACATCACCATCGGCATGCCCATCTACTGGTCGGTAGTATTGTGGTAACAAACAAAAAACGGCTCCCAGGATACCTGAGAGCCGTTTTCGTGTTCGTCGGGGTGACAAGATTTGAACTTGCGACCCCTTGCCCCCCAGGCAAGTGCGCTAACCGGGCTGCGCTACACCCCGAACAGATTCCCAATTTACGAATTTGCCCTCCCAAGAGCAAAATCAACGTTTGTTAAGTATTTGGTTGATCTGCGCAATCTCATCCTCGTTGATCTGGTGACCCATGCCCGGGTAGATAGTCGTGCGAATATCGGCACCAAGCATCTTGAAAATGCGATCGGTCTCCTGAACACGCTCTACGGGGATGTGTGAGTCGACATCGCTGCAGCCAATGACCACTGGCATGCCATGTAGTTTTGTCGTATATCGATCAGGTTCAACGGTGTCGCCAATGAGTCCGCCACTTAAGCCGAATGCCCCTCCATACACGTTGCCTTGCGTGGCAACGAATTCGAGCGCTAGGCATGCGCCCTGCGAAAAACCAAGCCAATAAATATCTAAGGGATCGATGTCGGATGCCAGCAGCTCATCGCTGAGGCGCTCAAGTGTACCTAAAGCGGAGTCGAGCCAGGGTTGATTCTGGGTCCTCGGCATCATGAAGGAGTACGGATACCATGTATTGTTGGTGGCTTGCGGTAGCATGATGGTAAAATCATCCACATTCAGAAATTCCTTCAACGATAACATACTTGCAGCAGTGGCGCCCCTGCCATGCACCATTACGAGTACCTTGCGACCCCGATCCGGTAGTGGTCCTTCCTGAATGATCGAATATTCGTGCATAATCTAATAGTGTAATAGAACTGATTTTGTTGTGCCGTTGGCGAAACAGTGCACAATCCATAGGTGGTCGTACACATGATCTTCAAGATCGGCGTAATCATTGTTCCCGGTTAGGTAGTTCACAATGTTGGGTGCCGTGTTCGAGTGACCAGCAATCACATACGTTTTGCCATAGTTAGCCTTTAGCGCATCGAGAACGGAATTCGGATTTCTAGGGTCATACTCATGAACGGTCAGTCCATGCTTTTCGGAAAGTGTTCCCAGGGTCTGTCGTGTCCGTTTGAAGGGGGTCGAGTGAAGTCCATCAATCTGCATGTACTGAAGCACGGCTGCTAGCCTATCAGCCCGCTCAAATCCCGCCTTAGATAGGTCGGGGTCCGTAGAACTGTCGACTTTTTCGGCGTGACGTACCACGATAAATGTGGTAACATCACCATCAGATCCGTTCGGAATGGTTGTAGTGACATCGGTTTGGACCGGAGAAAAAAGCAGTAATAATGTAGTAAGGAGCGAAAGAAAAGTGGTCATAGCGCAGTATCGGTTCATTCTAATTCATACCTTTCGGTCAAAATAACAAACACATTTCGATCAGCCTAGACCATTTGAATGAGTGAACCATTAAAGATTTTGAATCAAGAGATTGACGGTCCAACCCTGGATCCCCAAAACTGGGATGATATGCGGACTTTGGCGCACTCTATGGTCGACGACATGCTCGACTACTTGCAGACTGTTGGTGATCGTCCAGTTTGGACCGCACCACCCGACTCGTCCATCCACAACATAGGCGGAGTAGTTCCAAAATCGGCTTCGTCTCCAGAAAGTGTTTACAATCAGTTCAAGCAAGACATTCTACCTTACACAAAGGGGAATATCTCTCCTCGCCACTTTTCGTGGGTGGAGGGCAATGGAACCGTGATGGGGATGATGGCCGACATGCTGGCTGCAGGGATGAACCCGAATGTAACGATCGGCGACCACATGCCCATGTATGTGGACCAGGCCGTCGTAGACTGGTGCCGGCAGATCATGGGCATGCCCGATACAACGTCGGGGATGTTGGTGAGCGGCGGCTCCCTCGCAAATATCACAGCATTAACGGTTGCCCGTAACAACCTTCTCAACGGAAGTATTCGCACTCGAGGATTGGTACAATCGGAAACCCAGCTCGTGGTTTACTGCAGCTCTGAGACCCACAACTGCGTAAACAAGGCCGTCGAAGTATTGGGAATTGGCTCCGACTACCTTCGCTTTATCCCGGTTAACTCCGACTTCCGAATCGACACGTTGGCACTTCGCGAACAGATAGCCGAGGACCGTATCGCCGGTCTCTACCCGTTCTGCATCATCGGAAACGCCGGCACCGTTAACACAGGTGCCATTGACCCGCTCGGCGAGCTCCTCCAAATTGCCCGCGATGAGGATATCTGGTTTCACGTCGACGGCGCGTTCGGCTCTGTTGCCAAACTCACCGCCGAGTACGCGCCTGCGCTCAAGGCCATCGAGGATGCCGACAGCCTGGCCTTCGATCTGCATAAGTGGTTCTATGTGAACTACGAGGTCGGTTGCGTGTTGATCCGCGACCGCGATATCCACCGCAACGCCTTTAAGCTCAACGCCAACTATCTGCTTAGCCACGACCGAGGCTTAGCTGCAGGACCCGAAACCCTCAGCAACTACGGACTCGAACTTTCGCGCGGATTCAAGGCACTTAAGGTGTGGATGTCGCTAAAAGAACACGGTGTAGATCGATACAAGGATATTGTCACAAGGAACATACACCAAGCGAGATACTTGGGGGATGTGGTCTCGAAGGACCCCGACTTCGAGTTGATGACGCCCGTCATGCTGAACATCGTCTGCTTCAGGTACCGGTTTGGGACTGGAGATCTGGGAACCGACAACAGGCTGAACCGTGAGCTGCTCATGCGTCTCCACGAAAGCGGTGTGGCAACCCCATCTTACACCATCTTGGATGGCAAGTACTGCATCCGGGTCAACATCACCAACCACCGCACTCAGCAAGCAGATTTGGACCAAATGATGGATTGGCTTAGGTCGGAAGGCACGGCCTTATCCAGGGCATCCGGGGCAACATAGGCATCCAAGGCATCAAGTGAACGAAGGCATCAGGGCATCAAAAGTATTAGGGTTATCAAGGTTATCAAATATGTTGCCCCGGATGCCCTGGTTCACTTGATGCCCCGGATCTCGTATCGCTGCCGGTGCAGCGGGTCGCCGTAAGCGTCGGATGCCGTGCTCGAAACCAGTTCGAAACCGAACTTTTGATACAAGTGGGCGGCCTCTTTCAGGTCGTCGGTAGTGAGCAGAAAGGATGCCGTGTAACCACATTCGCGCATGAAATCCATGTAGAGCTTCATAAGACGGTTACCAAGGCCTAAACCCCGGTATCTAGGCATCAGCACAAAATACCTGAGCTGAGCGGCGTCGCCCCGGTCGAGCAGCGCCAACGATCCGACGATGCGTCCCTCATGTTCGCACATCCATACCCTCGACCGATCCGGGTTATACAATTCGTAGAATTCAAACAAGGTTTTCGCGACGATGGCCTCGAAGTAGAGGTTGTACCCATACTCCTTGCCATAAATTTCGGCATGCATCGACAAAATGGCTGCCAAGTCACCTTTTTGTAACTCAGTTCGAATGGTGATGGTTTCAGCGGTGATCATCCGAGCAATTTTTATACGAGTGTTGGGATCGTTACTTTTGGGCAGATTCTGACCAACCAAAGCATAACTAAAATCGTGCTCCCATGAAATACGCTGTATTAATTGTCTTACTGACATGCACCTTCACAAAGGCACAGCACACCGACAACGGCTCGTGCCTGTTTCATGTGGGGCTGGCCAACACCTTACTAGGTGGATTATACGACGGATTCTATTCTGTGGATCAACTCAAGTTGAAGGGTAACTTCGGCATCGGCGCGCCACATCGGCTCGATGGCGAGCTCTTGATTCTGAATGGAAGGGTATGGCAGACCACCCACACCGACACCACATTCGAGGCCGATGGATCCATGATGGTGCCCTACGCAGCGGTGCACCATTTCAAACCGGTGGCTAGCGTCAAGTTGGATGGATCATACACTCGTGACCAGCTTTACGCCGTCCTCGACACGCTTCTTGCTGAGGTCAACGGCATGTATGGGGTCAAGGTGTCGGGCACGTTCACAAACATCACCTCGAGGGCATTCCCTGCTGTAACAGATCAACCCGCACCTCCCCTAGCAAGCATCATGGATCGACAGGTTTTGTTCAATCATCGGGATATCGACGGCGCTTTGGTCGGTTACAAGTTGCCCTCATTTATGGGGGGCATGAATTTTCCCGGCTATCATTTCCATTTTCTGTCAGACGATTATCGCCGTGGTGGACACATGGTTGAATTCACCGCCAAGAACATAACCATTGAGTATGATCGAATCCACCGATTTGAAGTGCAACTACCAAACAGCTCCGAATTCGACTCCTTTGATTTCAGCTCCGATCGCAGCTCGGAGGCACGCACCATTCAACGTGGACAGTGAAGTTGACCTTCCATGCAGTCCTTGAAACAATTATTCATTTCCAGACTATAAATGTTAACACACACTAAATGGAGAGAGTATGAAAAATGCAGGAATTGGATTAATCGTAATTGGGATTGTTATGTTGGTTTGGAGTGGATTCACATACACAACGAGAGAAAATGTCGTTGATATGGGTCCTCTACAAGTTAATGTGGACAAAAAAGAACGCGTGAACTTCCCGCCGTACGTGGGCGCAATTGTTGCTGTAATAGGCATCGTTCTTGTCGTTAGCGACAAAAGAAAGTCATAACGAAAAGGCCCATCGATATTCGACGGGCCTTTTGTGCAAGTAGAGAGTTGCTAATTTTAATTAAGGGATGGATTAGCCCTTCATGAACGACCGTAATACGGTCTGAAGGATGCCTCCGTTTCGATAATAATCAATCTCTACGGGTGTGTCAATACGGCAACGAACGTTAAATTCGATTTTGCTGCCGTCTTCGCGTGTCGCAATTACAGTAACGCTGTCGCTAGGTCTGAGATTGTCGTTCACTACGATGTCGAACGATTCGCGCCCGGTGAGCCCCAGTTTATCGGCAGAGTCGCCATCGTTAAATTGTAGGGGAAGCACGCCCATACCCACAAGATTGGACCGGTGGATACGCTCGAACGACTCAGCGATAACGGCTCTCACACCGAGGAGCATGGTGCCTTTGGCGGCCCAGTCGCGCGAAGAGCCCGTTCCGTACTCTTTACCGGCAATGGCGATGAGTGACGTACCCTCGGCTTTATAGCGGATGGATGCCTCATAGATGGAGGTAACCTCGTTTGTAGGCAAGTAGGTCGTCATGCCACCCTCTGTGCCCGGTGCCATCTGGTTCTTCAGGCGCACATTGGCGAAGGTGCCACGAGTCATAACTCGATCGTTGCCACGGCGCGATCCGTATGAGTTGAAATCATCGCGTGTTACACCGCTATCCTGAAGGAATTTACCGGCGGGCGAGTCAGCTTTGATGGATCCGGCAGGCGAAATGTGATCGGTTGTGATAGAGTCGCCTACCTTAACGAGTACACGTGCACCAGTGATGGCGCCAATTGGGCTCGGCTCGGCCGGCATGTCCACGAAGAACGGAGGCTCCTGGATGTAGGTCGACGCCTCGTCCCAAGCAAAGATTTCGCCACCACTAACGGGGATTGCATTCCACTCTTCGTTGGAATCCTCAATGCCGTTGTACATGCGGTTGAAGATGTCGGGGCGCACGGCGTTATCGAGATGAGCCAAGATTTCCTCGGTTGTTGGCCAAATATCACGCAGATACACGTCCTGTCCGTCACTGCCTTTGCCAATTGGATCGTTAACGAGGTCGATGTCAACGGTTCCGGCGAGTGCATAAGCCACCACGAGCGGAGGAGAGGCTAGATAGTTGGCCTTTACACTTTGGTGGATGCGTCCCTCAAAGTTACGGTTACCAGAGAGCACGCCTGCAACGATGAGGTCGCCTTCCTTGATCGCCACTTCGACCGGCTCGGGAAGTGGACCCGAATTGCCGATGCAAGTTGTGCATCCGTAACCGACCAAGTTGAAGCCAATTTTGTTTAGATAGGGAGTAAGCCCTGCCTCATCTAGGTATTCGGTTACAACGCGGGAGCCAGGCGCCAAAGAGGTTTTGACGTACGGCGGTACCGTTAAACCTTTCTCAACGGCTTTCTTAGCCACGATACCTGCACCAAGCATTACCGATGGATTGGAGGTGTTTGTGCAGCTGGTAATGGCTGCGATCACAACGTCGCCGTGGGTCATTTCGACGGTGGTGCCGTTTTTGTAAACGCCTACATTCTTAAGCTTCTCAGGTGTGAGCGAGAATCCTTTGGTTGCTTCGGCGCTTACCAATGCCTGATTGAAATCTTCCTTCATATCGGAGAGAGGCACTCGATCTTGTGGGCGCTTAGGACCGGCAAGTGATGGCACGACGGTGCTCATGTCGAGGAAGAGGGTGTCGCTGAAGAGGGGGTCTTCTGTTTCGTCAGTGCGGAACATGCCCTGCGCCTTGTAGTATTGCTCAACCAGTGTGACAAGATTTTCGTCGCGGCCGGTACGGAGCATATAACGGAGGGTTTCGCTGTCGACGGGGAAGAAACCCATGGTTGCGCCATACTCAGGAGCCATATTGGCGATGGTGGCACGGTCGGGCAGACTCATGTTGCTCAAGCCATGGCCGTAGAATTCAACGAATTTGCCAACCACGCCCTTTTTGCGCAGCATCTGGGTAATGGTTAGCGTAAGATCGGTTGCTGTTACACCCTCTTGTAGCTTGCCTACAAGCTTGAAGCCGACAACTTGTGGGATCAGCATATATATAGGTTGGCTGAGCATTACAGCCTCTGCCTCGATACCGCCTACACCCCAGCCAACGATACCAAGTCCGTTAATCATGGTGGTATGCGAATCGGTTCCTACCAGTGAGTCGGGGTATGCAACCGTCATCCCGTCTTCAACACGGGTAAACACCCCTTTTGCCAAGTATTCGAGATTCACCTGGTGCACGATGCCTCGAGCGGGGGGGATGACGCGGAAATTGTCGAACGCTTTCTGTCCCCAGCGCAAGAATTCATAGCGCTCGTGGTTGCGTTCAAACTCGATCTTTGCGTTCATCATGAACGCATATTCCTGGCCGAACATGTCGACTTGAACACTGTGGTCAATCACAAGGTCGACCGGTACAGTCGGGTTGATGCGGTTCGGGTCGCCCCCCATGCGCTGCATCGCCGATCGGAGCGCGGCAAGGTCGACAACTGCCGGAACGCCGGTGAAGTCTTGCAGAACGACGCGGGCTGGCTTAAATGGAATTTCTTTGTCGGACGCCTGCGTCGGGTCGTAATCCATCAGACTGCGGATGTCGTTTTCGGATACCACATAGCCGTCGCACTCGCGCAGAACGGCCTCCAGAAGTACCTTGTATGAAAATGGAAGGCGCTTGGTACTGCCGAAACCCATCTTCTCGAGTGCGTCAATGCTGTAATAGTGAACATTGCCATTAGTACCTTCGAGTGGCAGTCTTGCCGCCGTCATTTTTGCTTCGCTCATCGTGGAAGAAATTGTAAGTATTAAATATGTCTTTTAGTCGGGTAAAATACGAGATGCAGAGATGAGAATCATTAGCAATCATTAGCAATGACTATCAGTGATTACCAATCATTACCAAAGGCTGTCAATCACACGTGGCCGGCAAGCCTGTACGGGCATTCACATTACTCAGTCTGATTCATTTAGCAATCGCGAGCAAAAATTGACACAACCGTAAATTACTGATAGTCACTGGTAGTCACTGGTAATGCTTGGTAGTCACTGATAGTCATTGCTAATGCTTGGTAATCATTGCTATTGATTGTTAATAATTGCTCGTAATTGTTTTTCGCCGTATCTTTCCCAACTGTGATAATTTCCACTGTTAAACTTCTCTATCGTGAGTAAGACGTTTTTCCAGACATATTCGGCCAAGCCTACCGACATCGAAAAGAAGTGGGTATTGATCGACGCTGCAGGGGTGCCGCTGGGTCGTCTGGCCAGCCATATAGCCACCATCCTGCGTGGTAAAAACAAACCGATGTTCACTCCGCATATGGACACCGGCGACAACGTAGTTGTCATCAACGCCGAGAAGGTAGTTCTGACGGGCAAAAAAATGACCGACAAGCTCTACTTCAGCTACTCTGGTTACCCAGGTGGCGAGAAGTATGTGACTCCGGAAGTAATGCTCAAGAAGAATCCTTCGTTCTTGGTAATGAACGCCGTCAAAGGTATGATTCCTAAGAATAGCCTCGGACGCAAAATTATGACTAACATCCGCGTCTATGCGGGTCCAGTACATAATCAAACCGCCCAAAAACCCGAACCAATCAGTCTCTGATATAAATGGCTCAAATCAACAAAATTGGACGTCGCAAGACCTCCACGGCTCGTGTCTATGTTAAGCCAGGGTCGGGTGCATTTCTCGTAAATGGCAAGCAGATGGAAGTTTACTTTCCAGTATTGGCGCACCAAATGACGATCAACTTCCCGTTTCAGCAAACCGACAACGTTGGCAAGTTCGACGTTAAGGTGACTGTACGTGGTGGTGGCGTTACTGGTCAAGCTGAAGCCATAGCTTTGGGTCTTGCTCGCGTCATTGACAGCGTTCAGCCCGAGATGCACTCGGTTCTCAAGTCGCACGGTCTCTTCACACGCGACAGCCGTATGGTCGAGCGTAAGAAGTACGGCCAACCAAAAGCACGTAAGCGTTTCCAATTCTCGAAGCGTTAATACGGCTTGTGCGACGCCGGCAACATCCCGTTGCCGGTCGCGGATACACTCTTTTCAAATTCACATACGCAAGGATTGGCAGGCTGGGTGCCCCGATTGGGGTTGGTCTGACAAGTTGATTTGCGTAGCGGAACCAACTCAAAATACATATCAAAATGCCACAAGCAGCTTCCATTGAGGAACTCCTCAAAGCTGGTGCCCACTTCGGTCACCTCACGCGCCGTTGGAATCCTAAGATGAAAGATTTCATCTTTATGCAGCGCAACGGAATCCACATCATCGATCTGAACAAGACGCACAAGTACCTTCAGCAGTCGCTCGAAGCTGTAACTCGCGTAACCCGTTCCGGTAAAAAAGTGCTCTTCGTAGGCACCAAAAAGCAGGCTCAGGAAATTATCAAGCAAGAAGCCCTGCGTTGCGAAATGCCATACGTGACTCACCGTTGGCTCGGTGGCATGCTCACGAACTTCTCGACGGTCAAGAAGAGCATTTCGCGTCTCGAAGAGATCGACACCATGCAGAAGGACGGCACCTACCAGAACATCACGAAGAAAGAGCGCCTCATGCTCGATCGTGAGAAGGAGAAGCTGGAGCGCGTACTTGCAGGTATCTCGAACATGAATCGCCTACCTGGCGCCATCTTCGTGGTCGACACCGTTAAAGAAAGCATCGCGATGGAAGAAGCTATCAAGCTCAACATCCCGATCTTCGCTTTGGTCGATACCAACTGCGATCCAGACATCCCAGACTTTATCATCCCCTGCAACGACGACGCGGCCAAGACAATCGAATTGATTGCCCGAAATTTTGCCGACGCCATCATCGAAGGTCTTGCCGAGCGCGAAGCCATCCAGGAAGAGCAGCTTGTAGCCGAAGCCACGACTTCCGTGCGCGAAACCGGCGAAGAGAAAAAAGTGGTGATGCGTTCGCGTCGCAACCGCCGCACAGGCGACTCTGCTGCTCCAGGCGAAGAGTAAATCCCCATCCCAAAAATAGAGTCCGAATCATGAATATCTCTGCAACAGACGTCAAGAACTTGCGCGAGCAAACTGGCGCCGGCATGATGGACTGCAAGAAAGCCTTGGCAGAAGCCAACGGCGATTTTGATCTTGCAGTTGAAATCTTGCGCAAAAAAGGACAGAAAGTTTCCGAAAAACGCGCCGACCGCGATGCCAACCAAGGTACCGTAGTGGTTAAAATGTCGGATGACGGCACTCATGCAGCGGCTGTTTCGCTTAACTGCGAAACCGACTTCGTTGCACGTAACGAAGAGTTCCTGCAAGCCGCCGACGATTTCGCCAATATGGTTTTCGGCGACGACATCTCCGATCTCGATACCCTCAAAGACAAAGCGTACAAAGGCATTACCGTTGGTAAATACCTTGACGATTTGATCGGCAAGATCGGCGAGAAGATAGCAGTCAACGCTCTGCACAACATCAAAACAACCGGCCAACTCGTAACTTACATACACCCGGGCAACCAGCTCGCCGTACTTGTAGAGTTCGATGGTAAGCTCAAGAATGCAGAAAGTGGCCGTGACGTTGCCATGCAGATTGCCGCTATGCGTCCAATCGCCGTTACAAGCGACCAAGTCGACTCAAGCATCCTCGAAAAAGAACTAGAGATCGCAAAAGAGCAGCTCATCAACGAAGGTAAACCTGTAGAGATCGCCGAGAAGGCAGCTCAGGGTAAACTTCGTCGCTTCTTCGAAGAATCTGTTCTCCTCGAGCAAAAGTTTGTCAAAGATAACAGCGTAACCATCGCACAGTTCCTCAAGAACTCAGGCGAACCGACCGTAAAGGCGTTCTGGCGCCTTCAGCTCGGCGAAACCGCTTAAATCTCGACATCATTATTACAAAGGCTACTTGAAATCAAGTAGCCTTTTTTTTGCCTAAAATTCCGATATTCCAATTATGTCAAGCTCATACAAACGCATCCTGCTCAAATTGAGCGGTGAATCACTACTTGGAGAACAGGGACACGGTATCGATGGTATAGTCCTCGAACGATATGCCACCGAAATAAAGGATGTCCACAGCGAAGGATTTGAGGTCGCCATCGTTATCGGTGGTGGAAACATCTTCAGAGGTGTGAAGGGCGCAACTGCCGGTATGGATCGAGTCCAGGCCGACTACATGGGGATGTTGGCGACCATGATCAACAGCATGGCCCTACAGGATGCCCTCGAGCGCAAAGGAGTACAGACGCGCCTTGTATCTGCTATTCGCATGGAGCAGATTGCTGAGCCATATATCCGCCGCAGGGCAGTGCGTCACCTCGAAAAAGGTCGTGTCGTCATATTCGGTGCCGGAACAGGCAATCCCTACTTCACAACAGACACGGCGGCATCTCTTCGTGCCATCGAAATTGAAGCGGATGTTATTTTGAAGGGTACAAGAGTTGACGGCGTGTACGACAAAGATCCCGAGAAGCATAGCGATGCAGTTCGATTCGAGCGCATTACCGGCGACGACATCATCCGTAAGAATCTAAATGTGATGGACCTTACCGCCTTCACACTTTGCCGAGACAACCGTACCCCTATCATCGTGTTCGATATGGATTCGCCCGGAACGCTTCACCGTGTCCTGAACGGTGAAGATGTCGGAACCACGGTTTATTGGGAGTGACCAATGTCTAATGACCAATGATTTCTTTCGTATCTTCAGCAAAAACATGAATCAAACAGAATATTATGTTAGCGGAGTTTAAGGATATTTACGACAAGGCGGCTGTAGACATGGATCACGCCGTTGATTTCTTCAAGCGTGAGATTAGCCATATCCGTGCCGGCAAGGCAAACCCTACCATGCTAGAAGGTGTTAGAGTTGAATATTACGGCTCACAAATGCCCCTAAGCCAAGTTGCGAACATCGGTGCACCCGAAGCCAGAATGTTGACCGTTCAACCCTGGGATAAATCCATGATTGCGCCAATCGAGAAGGCAATAATGTCGGCGGGCTTGGGTTTCAATCCTCAGAATGACGGTATTCTGATTCGCGTACCTGTGCCAATGCTCACCGAAGAGCGTCGTTTGGAGTTAGTGAAAGTAGCTCGTGAACAAGCTGAGCGCGCACGTATCGGCATCCGCAATGCACGTCGCGACGCCAACGATCAAATCAAGAAAAAGCAAAAAGACGACTCGCTTCCCGAAGACGCCCGATTTGAGGCAGAATCTGAGATTCAAAAGTTGACCGACAGTGAAATTGCCAAAATTGAAGAGCTTCTCCAAATCAAGGAAAAAGAGATCACGACCGTCTGATCGTGACCGACGGCACATCTTGGCCTGAAATCTAATACATGTACCTTGCCGAACTTGATTTGCATGGCTTTAAAAGCTTTGCACAGAAGACCAGCATTCGATTCGATGATGGCATAACGGCTATTGTCGGACCAAATGGCTGCGGCAAGTCGAACATTGTGGATGCGTTGCGCTGGGTGCTGGGCGAACAACGGCCGTCCTTACTGCGCTCAGCCGCAATGAGCAATGTGATCTTCAACGGCACCGCTTCTCGCAAGCCCCAAGGGATGGCCGAAGTGTCGGTTACCATCCATAACAACAAGGGAATACTGCCGGTAGAGTACACCGATGTTACCATCACAAGGCGTCTTTACCGTAACGGCGACAGCGAGTACCTACTCAATAAAACACCGTGCCGCCTCAAAGACATCGTTGAGTTGTTTATGGATACCGGTATGGGCTCAAATGCCTATTCGGTAATCGAGCTCAAAATGGTCGAAGACATATTGAGCGACAAGAACCACGATCGTCGTCGCCTTTTTGAAGAAGCAGCTGGAGTTACCAAGTATAAAGACAAGCGAAAGCAGACCTTTCGTAAGCTGGACGAAACACAGATCGACATGACCCGCATCGAGGACATCCTTCTCGAGGTGCGAAAGAATGTAAGCAGCCTGAACCGTCAGTCTAATCGTGCCCGCCAGGCTAAGGAACTCGAAGAAGAACTGCGTATCCTCGATCAGGCTGTATCCAGAATGGAATATCGCCGTCTGCAAGATCAGCTTCAGCCATTGCGCCAGAGGCTCGTCGATGTGGAGGCAGAGAAGGAGCAGCTACAACGCAACATCGAAGAAGCTGAACAATCGAAACAAATTTCCGAAACTCAGCTCGCCGAGAAAGAGCTTCGCCTAAGCGAGGCACAGCGCGAGCTCTCCGACATTCAATCCAAGATCCAGCAGACGCAAACCGATATACGGATAGCTTCCGAAAGGATAGAATCGGAAGAGAAGAATATTCGCCAATTCGAGATCGATGTACACGCCGGCGAAGAGGAAATACGAATCCAGAGAACTTCCATAAAAAAATGGGAGGACGAGCGCGTATCACTTCAAGCAAAGTTCTCAGAAATGGATGCCGAGCTGGCATCAGCACAATCTGCCTATGTGGAATTGGAATCAAATGTCAGGGAAGTGAGATCCCAATTAGACCAAGCCAATGCTGCCTACACAAAAGCAAACGCACGGCTTTCTGAACTACAGGCTTCCCGAATTCGAATTGAGTCCCGGCTAGAAAATGGAGCCGAGGAAGCTGTAAGGCTCAAGCAGCAGATGGAATCGGCCGACCAAGAGCTGTCGGAAGTATCAGAAGAAAATAAAAAGCTCGAAAAGGAGCTCAAGGACGCAAAAGCACAGCACGAGCAGTCAGAGATTAGATATGACGAGGCTATAAAACGACGCGAGGTGCTGGTAGCCGAAAGTAACCGATTGAAGGACACGATCAGGACGCACACTGGCGTGATCCAAGGTTATGAGCGTGAAATTGAGTTGCTTCAGAATATAGCCAAGTCGCAGGAGCACTTTCCCGAGAGTGTCCAATTTCTACTTGGACAAAAGGAATCCTTCAGTTTTGCATCTGTGGTCACAGATCTGCTTTCGACTAATCCTGAGATGTCGGTAGCACTCGAATCCGTATTGGGCGAAGCTTGCAATTTCTTGGTCTTGGGCAATGAAGACGATCTGCTGAAAGCCTCATCATTCTTACGAGACAACAAAAAGGGGAAGGCCACAATGATTGTAGCCTCCCGTTTGACAGGGGAATACCAGGTACATCCCGACTCGATTGTCCATCAGGTTCATTGCGATCGTAAATGGATAGGTTTGCGGAACCTCCTACTAGGTCACGTTGTGCTTGTCGAGAAGGGCAAAATACCAGAGATTGGCATTACAGGGGTTACCATCGAGGGCGATGTAGTTACCCGCGAGTCATTTGTTAGAACTGGTAGCTCGAATCCCAGCACAGGCATTCGAACCAGTCTCAAGGATAAGATCATGTCGTTGGAGAAGCGAATCATGGTCAGCGAAGATGCCTGCGACGAAGAGCAACACTCTCTGAAGAAGGTGGAACGCGAGCTCGAAGAGCTGGATATGTCGGTGCTAAGCACAGCCATTCGTCAATCGGAGCAAACGGTTCGGCGCATAGAGTCGCAGAAAAGTGGACTTTCTGCCAGGCTCCAGATGCAGGGACGCAACCACGCACAGATGAAGCAGCGACTTGATTCCATCATCGCTGAGAAGTCCGACCAGGAAGCTAAGTTGGAGACGATGCAGCCTGAAGCTCAAACGATCCAAGATCAAATCAAAGAGCTTTTTGAGTCGGTTGCAGAACTTCGTAGTACCACCGAGTCGACTGAACAGAACAGGAATCGCGCCCAGTCGAAGTACAATGAAGTCAAGTTGGCACATCAAGACCTTCAAAATAAAGTGGACGGGGCAAGTCGTGAAATTCAACGTGCAAACGAGCAGATCGAATCCATAAAGAACAGGGTTCAACAGCGTGCCGAAACGGCAAAAAAGGCTAAGGATTTGATCATTGAGTATCGCAATCAAATCGAGGAATCAAATTCTCGACTTGACCTGATGCAACGCGACCACGCCCAGTCGACCAAACTCCGCGACCAGGCCGACGAAGACTGCATGCGAGAAAGAGGCAAGATCAAGTCGATCGACGATGCCCTCAAGACGATACGCCATAATCGAGAGCAATCGCTCGAGCTTTTGCATGAACTCGGACTTGCAAAGAATCAGCTGGAATTGGACGCCCGACATATTGCTGATCAAATATTTGAAAACTACGGTCTGTTGATGGAAGCCATAGAGGCTGAGTTGCCAGAAGGCATGTCGGTAGCAGAAGCGAAGACCAGATTGATTGATGTCCGCCAAAGGCTGAAAAACATTGGTGAAGTGAATCCATTAGCCATCGAGGAGTACGAAAAGGAACTTGAGCGTCTCAACACGTTTGAGACACAGATGGCGGATCTTCGCGAAGCCGACTCCAAGTTGCGGCAGACCATTAAGGAAATTAACGACACGGCCCAAGAACGTTTTTTATCAACGTTCAACGACATCCGAGCAAATTTCAAGACCGTTTTCAGCACCCTCTTCAATGAGGACGACGAATGCGACCTCATTCTCGAAGAAGACAAGATCGACCCCCTTGAAAGCAAGATCGAAATTATCGCAAAACCAAGAGGCAAGCGCCCTAGCGCCATTAGTCAGCTATCGGGAGGGGAGAAGACTCTTACTGCCATTGCACTGCTTTTTGCGATTTACCTTGTTAAGCCATCCCCATTTTGTATACTTGACGAAGTTGATGCCCCGCTCGACGACGCCAACATCGAACGATTTTCACGCATTTTACAGCGTTTCAGCAGAGACACCCAGTTTATCATCATCACCCATAATAAGCTCACTATGGAAAAAGCACGAATGATGTATGGAGTGACGATGCCCGAAACAGGAATCAGTAAACTGGTGGCAGTTCGCCTCGACGATGTAGGCAGCTGACCGACCGCTGGAACGGCTAATCTAAAGCACTCGTTTTGGCACAGACAGACCCCAACTGAAATGGCAAAGCAATTTAACATTCCGTCGTTCTACGATTCTACGATAATTGGAATCGTAAAGCAGGCAAGGCAAGCAGCCGATCCCCGCAAAAAAGATCTGAAGCCAGTCATGATCGACTTTGGCCATGTTCAATTTCACATTCCGAGGCATTTTGGATTTTGCTATGGTGTTCAAAATGCCATTGACATTGCCTATAGAACCATCGAAGAAGCCAACGAGCGCAATGTGTATCTACTGAGCGAAATGATACACAACCCTGTTGTCAACGACGATCTTCAGCGGCGTGGAGTAAAATTCCTCTTCGAAACCGACGGCAGCGTCAATATACCAATCGACTCACTCACCGAAGCCGATATTGTAATTGTGCCAGCGTTTGGAACCACGCTCGATATTGAGGAAAGGCTCAGGAATAGAGGGATAGATCCGTATTCTTGGGATACGACGTGCCCCTTTGTCGAAAAAGTGTGGAAACGAGGTGGGCAGCTAGGTAAAAAGGGCTACAATCTCGTGATACACGGCAAGGTAAAGCACGAAGAGACACGTGCAACCTTTTCGCACGCCCAAAACGATGCCCGTGCCGTAATTGTGGTACTCAATGTCGAGGAAGCAAAATTTTTGGCCGATTGCATGAAAGGGATGCGTTCGATACAGGAGTTCAACGACAAATTTGAAGGGAAGTATACCCCAGGATTCGATCCAATCCGAGATCTTCAACGTTTCGGTGTAATCAACCAAACGACCATGCTAGCCACTGAGACCCAGGAAGTGATTCAGGTGCTTAGAGACGCAGCTATCGAGCTGTACGGCGAGTCTGACATCGAGGAGCACGTTGCTGATACGAGCGATACACTATGCTACGCCACCAACGAGAATCAGTCGGCAACGCTTGAGCTGATGAAGGAGCCGATCGATATAGCATTGGTAGTTGGTGGATTCAATTCATCGAACACCATGCATATTGTTGAACTCCTAGAACGCGTGGTACCAACGTACCATGTACGTGGCGCAAACGACATGCCATCGCCCGCTCTGATTCGTCATTTCAACCAATGGGAGCACAAAGAGGTTGAAACGGCTAATTGGTTGGACATTACAAAGAGACCAATTCGTATTGGGTTGACCTCAGGAGCGTCGTGCCCAGATGCCTTGGTCGATGAGGTTATGCTGCAGATAGTGTCATGGGTTGATGACACAAAGTCGGTTGACGAGGCATTGATGCCTTTTAGACAGCAAATTGACTCTATTACTATCTAATAACCTCGAAATAGGAAACCCTGCGTGGCTGCACAGTTTTTACTCTGGCATGTAAACTGTCGCTAAGCGTTGTGATCATCGGCGATATATAACCCGTCGAATCCTGGCGGATGTCGCCATATGGCACGAGAGCACTAAAAAGTGGCTCGGTCTGTGATCGGGCATATTTTTCGATAGGAATCGTATAGCGAATAGTCAAATATGCCGGATTAAAAGAGACTTCGGTGCCTGATGGAAGGTCGGCAACATCGATGCGCACACGTTGTTCTCCCTCAGTAAATTCGGACACCTTGGCTAAAATCACCGTTTCCGTAATGTCAGAATTGAGAATGGTTGGGAGCTTTTGTAATTGTATTGGCTCAGATATATCTGAGTTCACATTCGAAAGTTCCAACAACTCGGTTGGCCAGTATGTAACGGTGTCAATAATTGACCTTGCACCAGAAATGGTAACAGAATCGGGTGTGGCTTGCAGATTGCCTACCAAATTGTGCTGGCCCCGAAACGTAATGTTGTGCTGAAACTGGATTGGCACCCTCTTTGAAATGCGCTCCTCCAATACGGTGCGCAACAAGGCTGGTTGTACAGAGAGTACATTTACGCCAGTTGGGCCCACTTTTTCGCGAATCATATCGGCCAGAAGTATTTCGGCCTGATTGATGTCGATCGCAATTGACTGTGAGTTGTTTCTAAGTGGAAGCAATCTCCAGCCTTCGCCGCTTACATTTGCCGTAACTTGATTGGGGAGATCGGTGGCCAGAGCCATATTTTCTGGTAACTCGCCGACAGTGAGCTGAAACTGAACGGTTGTGTTCAGATCTCGTCCCAAGTTTACAACCACCCACATAACAATGGCAAATATCATGGAGATTACGAAAACGGTCACTTTCTCGCGGCGCTCCATGATTCCGCTTTCCGATGCCATACCGCCGCTGTAGCCACCATCGAAACGGTTGCGGAGCAGATCCCAAAAACGTTGAAGGCTATTCAGAATGTTCATCATCAACTCCTTACTACGATATCGGTGATGATGTTTCCACCAGCTTCTTTGTTGAGAAGCTCTCGTATTTGGGTCCGCTGCATGTTGATCTCATGCCTCCACGCAGCCTGAGGGACCGACAATATCAGTTTGTTCTTCGTATCGAACCGGATAGATTTGCATTGGTCTGCAATCATCGGCCCAACCACATCTCTCCATTTGTGCAACACAACACCTCTCATAACCGACTGCTGATCGGTGTATTTCGATACATACTCGCTTACCAAGTCGCCTATGGGTTTCGGTTTATGTGAGTACACGGTCTGTTTTGTCGGGCGTGGTTGAAATATTTCCTGATTCGATCTTGATGAGTCGATTCTCTGGATTCGACCAGTCTATCAAGGTTTCCAATAGAGATGTGTTTGCGGCCGTGATGCACACTTGGCCGGGATGTTCAGCCAGCATTTGCATCAGGATGGCCGTTTTACGAGGATCGAGATCCCCAAAAACATCATCTAGTAGGAAAATAGGCAAATCATCCAACATGTCGGAGAAGAAGTACAGCTCGGCCAATTTTAATGATAGCGCAAACAAACGGTGCTGGCCCTGCGACCCGAATCGCCTCAGGTCTAGACCATCTAGTAAAAAAATAATGTCGTCGCGATGTGGACCTACAGTTGTGACACCCCTTTCGATGTCTTTCGCCAATCTGGACTGGAGCTCCTCACGTAAAGTGCTTTCCAACTGATCGACATCTCCTGGATTGTCGACTATAGTCTTATATCTGAACGATGGTTTGTGGTCCAACCCTGCCATTAGTGCGTATGCCTGCTCTAAATACAACCCAAACTTTTGGAGCATTTCATTTCGCCGGAAGATTATCCTTGCCGCCAAGCGTACAAATTGTGCATCCCACGGCTCCAATTGATCGATTGAATTTGATGGTGATGATCCCAGGGCAATCAGCACCCGGTTGCGTTGACGCATCACCCTTCTGTAATCGATGAGGTTGTGCAGATAGGCTGCGTCTACCTGGCTGATCATCGCGTCTAGGAAATTCCGTCTGTATTCGGGTCCCTCGAAGGTGAGTTGCCGATCGTCTGGACTTAGCACTACAACAGGGACCCTTCCAATAAGGTCGGACATGCGTTCCAGTTTGACGCCATTTACTAATATCGACTTACCGTCACCTCGTTGGTAGGCGATCTCAATCTCCACCAAAGGACGGATGGTGCCCGTGAAACTACCTCGGAGCTTGAACGACGATGCGCTCATATTGATGGCATGCGAGTCGCTGGATGTCACAAAGCTCCTGCTCATGCACAAATAGTGGATGGCATCGATCAAATTGGTCTTGCCAGCCCCATTTGGTCCCGATAATAGATTAATGTGTCCACCCCACTCAAGCTCAGCTTCCGGATAGATCCGGTAGTTCTGAACGTGGAGGGATCGAATCTTCATGTGGGGATCACAAAAAAAAGAGCCCACCGTGCGTTGAGTTGGCACGGTAGGCTTTCTGTGTAATATTTATAGCCCGAAAACGTCGCGACCAAGATAGATGGCGGCGTCGGCAAGTTGCTCTTCAATGCGCAGCAGCTGGTTGTATTTAGCAACACGGTCGGTACGGCTCATGGAACCGGTCTTGATTTGGCCAGCATTTGTTGCAACGGCGATGTCGGCAATCTTCACGTCCTCAGTTTCGCCCGAGCGGTGGCTGATAACAGAAGTATAGCCGTTCTTGTGGGCCATTTCGATGGCGTCGAGTGTTTCGGTAAGTGTACCGATCTGATTCACCTTTATAAGGATTGAGTTTGCCACACCCTGCTCAATACCGGAGGCGAGACGCTCGGTGTTGGTTACAAATAGATCGTCGCCAACTAATTGAATTTTGTCGCCGATGGTATCGGTGAGGAGTGTCCAGCCTTCCCAATCGTTTTCTGCCATGCCGTCCTCAATGGAGATGATTGGGAAGCGCTCCGACCAATCTGCCCAGAATTTAACCATGGCCTCGGCGTTGTGGGTGCTGCCATCACTCCAACGGAACTCATAAAGACCAGTCTCTTTGTTGTAAAACTCGGAAGCTGCAGGATCGAGGGCAATCATGATGTCTTCGCCCGGCTTGAATCCAGCCTTCTCAATAGCACGAAGAATGACCTCTAAGGCCTCCTCGTTCGACTTTAGATTTGGAGCGAAACCTCCTTCGTCACCAACGCTGGTGGTATAACCCAAAGATGAAAGAACCTTCTTAAGGTTGTGAAACACCTCAGCACCCATGCGAACAGCCTCGCTGAACGTGTCAGCTCCAGTAGGCATGATCATGAATTCCTGAAAGTCGACATTGTTGTCGGCATGCGAACCACCGTTGATGATGTTCATCATCGGCACGGGTAGCACCTTGGCGTTTACACCGCCAACATATCTCCAAAGTGGGATATTGAGAGCATTGGCAGCTGCATCGGCAACTGCAAGCGATACACCTAGCATGGCGTTGGCGCCGAGGTTGCCCTTGTTGGTAGTGCCGTCAAGTTCAATCAACATTTGGTCGATGTCGATCTGGTTGAACACATTTTGGCCCAATAGCTCGTCGGCGATGGTGGTGTTCACATTTTCCACGGCTTTGAGCACACCCTTACCCAAGAATGCGTTTTCGTCGCCGTCGCGAAGCTCAACTGCTTCGTGCTCGCCAGTCGATGCGCCACTTGGAACTGCAGCGCGACCTAAAATTCCATTGTCGAGAATGACGTCGACTTCAACAGTAGGGTTGCCGCGCGAGTCCAGTATTTGTCTGCCGATGATATCTTCTATGAGAGACATAATGGTATCCTGTAGTTAATTTCAGTATCCCTTAAGGTACGAAACAGGAACGAGAACAAGAACCAAAACCCGCCGGCTAATTACCAGAATCGGCCGAATGACAGCGATATGGTAGGGGTGCCAAACACCGACTGTTTAGACGCACCAGGCACAATATCCAAGCCGATTTGGCCACCAGGAGTAAATATCAGCTCGTATGCATTTGGTTGCATGATCTGGATGCCATTTGCGAAATATTGCACCTGATATCCAAACTCGAATGTGGTTACGCGCTTGAAGCGGTCGCCAAAATCGATGCCTAATCCCACTTTGCCTGCGCCACCCAACATGAACTCGCCCTCATTCCAACCCCTGAACACATCATAGTAGATTTCATCTGTATCCCTGATGCCATTTTGGTCGGAGTCGCGGAAATAGGGGTATACAAAAGCAGCTGTGGGTCCTCCTGATGCAGCCAAGTTCAGCCTGAAATTATCGTCGAACGCATTAGCGAATAGTCTCTGACGAAAACCGATTTGCACGGGCATGGTCACGACCCTCCGATATTTGTTTGGGGTGATCTGACCAAAGTAGAAGCTATTGAATATTTGCTCACGCGAATCGCGAAGCCCGCCAGCGTCGATGCTAAACATAAACTCTGTGAGGGGGTTTGCGACCTTTCTTATTTCGGTACCGACGGCAAATCCGTTGTCTGACAAAACAAATCTTGCCAGCCAGCCAGTTCGTAAGCCTTCTTGATATGCAGTCTTGGCCCGGGCAGCAGGGAGTTCGGGCGGTTCGATGCTTTCGCGTATTTGGGCATGGACATCTTGACCCATACCAACAACGGCGAACGCAATAAGTAGTGCTACTCTGTAATAGGATGCCTTCATATGGCTATTTTTCTTTGGAAATGTTCACTAATATGGCACATAACACCATTCAGCCGAAAAAAATTTGGCCAAACACTTGCGATCAGGTACTCATATCTTATCTTCCATCCAACAAGATTCACAAGTTAGACAAAATAACAATTCAGATACCGCTTATCGTTTGGCAGTATAACGAAAAAATGATGCTACACGTATGAATACAACGAGAAAATTTGTCATATTCGGTCCGTTCGAAACCCTCAAACGGATGGGGCCTGAAATGCTCAGCGAGCTCAAGCCCAAGTATCAGTACGAGTATCACTCGCCTGAAAAGGAAGCAGACATTTATGTCGTTGTCTTCGAGGAATACCAAAGGCAGATTAACTCAAGCACATCGTTGACTGGAATCGTCGAGGCGGCCAATAAGATGCTTAAGGTGCAGATGATGGCCACGGGTGGTCGAATGGGATTCAGGGGCTCTTCATGGGGTGCTGAGCGCCCGTTGATCGACATGCTCACAGAGTTCGTGAAGGATTTCTCAAAACGCTACGGGCTTACCATTCAGGAAATCAAAGATTCACCAGCCGAGGACAAGATTGACGCCAATATCTTCGACGACGAGGAAGAGGACGACGAAGAGTGAGCAGTACGGTCTCCACTGAAGGCGGCCATCGGCAAGATCAACATTGGACTGTTCTCTCGATGCTCGAGTGGGCAACGGCTTACTTTGATGAAAAGGAGGTGTCAAATCCACGTCTCAGCATCGAATGGTTGTTGTCGGATCTTCTTGGAGTAAAGCGACTGGACCTTTATTTGCAGTTCGACCGGCCGCTCACAAAAGAGCAGCTCGCAAAGTTGCGCGAATGGGTGCTTAGAAGGGGCAAGAAAGAACCACTCCAATACATCACTGGAAGCACCGATTTTTATAGATGCAAGATTGCCGTAGACAGCAGAGTACTGATACCTCGGCCCGAGACTGAGGAGCTGGTCGAAAAAATTTTAGTTGAGAACGACAACACTCCTCGCACTCTAATTGATTTCGGCACCGGATCTGGCTGCATAGCGATCGCCATCAAGAAGGCACGGCCCTCGTGGGACGTTATTGGCGTGGACATCGATGCAGGAGCCCTCGAGCTTGCTCGCGTCAACGCACAGGCAAATGCTGTCGTTGTAGACTGGGTAGAGGGAGATATGCTCACGGCAGGTTCCAGCCTGCCACTGAAGCGTGCAGACATCGTAGTGTCTAATCCTCCCTACATACTGCCCGACGAATCGGCTTCGCTCGAGTCGGAAGTGAGGGACTTTGAGCCATCAGTCGCATTATTTCACGAAGACCCGGTCGGATTGTACAAATCCTTGATGAAGTTTGCAGCTAGCCAAGCGCCTCCGGCGGTGCTTTACTGCGAGACCCACTTTGCATTTGGGAACACCTTGTTGGAAGCCCTGAAAACTCCCGGTTGGGAGGTTGTTGTCAACAAAGATTTCAACGGGAAAGACAGGTTTTTGAAGGCCACATTTGTTGCGCAAAATGGCTAACCACTTGATAAATGGGTGATTACCAAGCCTCAGTTTAGAGGTATTCCAAAAGCCTTTTCAAAATGTGGATAACTTGTGGAAAAATAAATATCCCCGCCATTTTCCGCGCCCCTGCGGTAGGTGTCTGTGTTATCGCATTGTTAAGTAGTGTCAATACCCCTAGGCCATTTTGGCCTACAAATCTTTAACGTGCTGTCTGTCAATGCGTTAGACTGTTGATAAGGTTGTGGATAACTCTGGTGGAAATCTGATTTTATTTGTTTGACAACCCCGTTTGAATTCCTCATTTTAGGTCAGGTTGACATCGGAAAGTTGGCAAAATGTGGATAACTTGTCATCGGGCCGGCTGTCGTGGGTGATATCGGGCCAGTGTGAACCCTTTATCATGGTTGTGGCATCGTTCGCAGCGTACTAATAGAAACATCCGTCACCGGAGGTATAATAGCAGTGAGTTTAGAGAAAGCAGAAGTGGTATGGCAGGACTGCCTCCATATCATCAGAGACAATACGAATGTTCAGAAATTTAAATCTTGGTTTGAACCAATCAGACCAGTCAAACTGGAAAATGATACTCTTACAATTCAAGTCCCAACCCACTTTTGGTACGAGTGGCTCGAGGAGCAATATTACAATCTCCTGAGGTCTACCATAGCCCGGGTCATGGGGCCGAACGGAAAGCTGGAATACTCAATCGTGGTCGAAAAGTCAGACAAGCCTGAACAGCAGCTGTCAATGAACATGCCGCAACGTCCGATTGGGCCCATTAAGTCCCAAGACCTCAACAGCTATGTGAATCAGCCACCGGTCGAGATTAAGAACCCATTCGTCATTCCAGGTTTAAAAAAGGTCAAGGTAGACTCCAACCTGAATTCGGGCTACGTCTTCGAAAGGTTCATTGAGGGCGATTGCAATCGTTTGGCTCGCTCAGCCGCCATGGCCGTGGCAGAGAATCCAGGCAAGAGCTCTTTCAATCCACTGTTTCTCTACGGAGGCACAGGGCTGGGTAAGACGCACTTGGTGCACAGCATTGGCAATAAGATAAAACAACTCTACAGCGACGAGAAGGCTGTACTTTATACAACGCTTGAGTCATTCACGAATGAGTTCATTCGTGCCGTTCAAAGCAACAGAGCCAGCGAGTTTACGACTTTCTATCGCCACATCGATGTGTTGATGGTCGACGACATCCAGTTCCTTTCAGGTAAGGAAAAGACCCAAGATGTGTTCTTCCATATCTTCAACACCCTGCATATGGAGGGTAAGCAGATCATTCTTTCGAGCGATCGTGCACCGAAGGACATCCCCCAGGTTATGGAGCGCTTGATTTCGCGATTCAACTGGGGCTTGAGTGCAGACCTTCAAATGCCCGACTATGAAACCAGATTCGCCATCCTCGAGAGGAAAGCGCAAGACAACGGCATAAACCTCCCGCCAGACATCATCGAGTTCATTGCGCACAATTTCAAGTCGAGCGTGCGCGATATGGAAGGCGCCATCGTTAAGCTTCTTGCTGCCTCAACACTTCAGAAGTTCCAGGATTTCGACTTGGCGGTGGCTAAACGAGTTCTCAAAGATCTGATCAAGGATTCGAAGAACCATATTTCAATTGAGTCCATCCAGAGCCATGTAAGCGAGATATGTGGGATCGACACGAACAAGCTGAAGGAAAAGACGCGAAAGAAGGAAATCGTGGAGGCCCGCCAGATTGCAATGTACCTATCGAAGAACATGACAAAAAGCAGCCTCAAGACCATTGGTCTTCATTTCGGCGGCCGCGATCACTCAACGGTAGTTCATGCCATCGAATCGGTAGAGCAGCGTATCAAGACGAACACACGCACGCAGCGGATGATCAAGGACTTGCAGCACAAAATTGAGCTCGCCAGTCTGTGATTCCATCAGCTTGCCACTCGTTGCCGAATGCCTGAAGTTATTGTAGCCATAGGCTCGAACATGGGCGACAGGGTTGCGCACTTGGTGGCAGCGACCGCCTATTTGGGACAATTGTCCAAAGCACCCATCAGAGTGTCGGGCGTCTACGAATCTGAGCCTGTTGGTCCGGGAAGCGCCGAGTTCCTGAATGCTGTCGTAGCCGTTCAAACAACCCTTTTGCCCAACGATTTGATGCCTTTGCTTAAAGATTGCGAACGGATGCGTGGCAGAGACCCGATGTCGCCGCGCTGGTCTGACCGCCCCCTCGACATGGACATCATAGGCTGGGGCAACAGGAAGTTCAGGTCGGCGCTCTTGCAGGTTCCTCATGCCTCATACCGAGACCGATTGTTTGTGCTCTTGCCTCTGCGCGATGTTTGCCCAAATTGGACGGATCCGGACACCTTGATCCACATCGATCAGTTGATTAAGGGCGCGATGCCGCTTCAGATTCGCAAGACGGATATTAACTTGGTGCAACGTTGACGAAATGAATTCATTCAGGTATATAGCAGTAGAGGGGGTTATCGGAGCCGGTAAGACCACGCTTGCGCAGATGCTCTCGGCCAGGCACGGAGCAAGGCTTGTTTTGGAGGAGTTCGAAGACAATCCGTTCTTGCCCCATTTTTATGCCGACCGCGATCGCTATGCCTTCCAAACGCAGCTTTCTTTCCTGGCCAGCCGGTTTCATCAGCAGAATCGGCTTCAGAGTCCGGACCTCTTCCATGAAATGACCATCGCAGACTACATGTTCGAGAAGGATCGGATCTTTGCCTCGATCAATTTGGGTTTCGACGAACTTGGCCTTTACGACCGGATCTTCAATATCATGAATCTTCAGGCCGTCAAACCCGACCTCGTGGTCTATTTACAGTGCACCGTCGACAGGCTTTTGGCGAACATATCGAAGAGGGGTCGCAGTTACGAGAAGTCGATCGATGGCGATTACCTCTCGCAGCTTTCCGACGCCTACAACCAGTTTTTTCATCAGTACGACCGATCCCCATTGCTCATCGTGAATGTGAACGAGGCCGATTTTGTGCAGAATGCTGAACATCTTGCCTATATTGAGGATCAAATTTTCATGAACCCAATCCTAGACGGAACGGTTTACATTACGCCACGATAAGATGTTTCTGAAGATACTCGTCTATTCAATCGCCATTTGGTTCTTTATCCGAATCTTTCGGAGGGCGGCAAGGCTTTGGTTTGGTGCCACTCCAAATCGGACGTTTGAACGCCCGTCCCCAAACAATGGAACGAAACAAGGGGCAAAGCGCATCGACGACGCCGAGGATGCGGTCTTTACGGAGGTTGACGATAATCGTTGACGTCTTCTTTACTTTTCGGTCTGTTTGTGTGTATATTTGAAATCTCTCCCTGCCCTGGTGGTGAAATTGGTAGACACGCTATCTTGAGGGGGTAGTGCTGGAAACGGCATGCTGGTTCGAGTCCAGTCCAGGGCACAGTATGGTGTCTCCATACGTTGAGGTTAAGGGTTGGCGCCTTTCTGAATTCAGGAGGGCGCCTTTTTTTTTCGCCAAATCTCAAATCCCTAGTTCCTGGCTGCTTCTTAATATTCGCTTAATAATTAGATAATATATTAGCCTGCATAAATCTACAACTCTGCAACTAATTGCATGAACTCAGATCCTAAGTTGCCGGATCAAAATCAGCTCGAGCAGGCTACATTCGCTCAATACCGATTTTTTGGATTGATCAAACAGGAACGTGTGTTCCTCATCATCATAGGCGTCTTTTTCTTCCTCGCTGGCGTCGTGTTTCAGAATCCGATGCTCGCCATGTGGGTTGGATTTGCTTTCGCAGGATATTCAGCGATTGCAAACGACAGCATTCAGACCATTGGTACATTCCTGTCGTCGAACGCAGAGCGCAAGTGGTGGGTGCTTTGGTTATACATCGGTGGAATTTTCGTGCTCACAGTTACTTACAGCTGGATTATCTATGATGGTGATGTAAGCTATCAACGTTTGACATCCAAAGGGTTTGCTGAGGCGCCAACCAGCTTCACATTCCTTCAAATCGCAGCTCCATTGTTTTTGCTCATCCTCACCCGACTGAGGATGCCCGTTTCAACAACCTTCTTGATCTTGAGCTGCTTTTCGTCAGATCTCGGCGGTATTACCGATATGTTGAACAAGTCGTTCTTCGGCTACGTTACCACCTTCCTTGTCGCTTTCTTCTTTTGGATTATACTCAATCGCCTGATGAACGGATGGTTCAAGGGTGAAGCTAGCTGGTATTGGTATCCACTTCAGTGGATTATAAGCGGTGCGCTTTGGTCGGTTTGGATCATGCAGGATGCGGCCAATATTGCCGTTTACTTGCCTAGAAAACTTGCAGTCGAGGAGTTCATAGCTTTCGCATCATTTATCTTTTTGGGACTAGGAGTGTTGTTCTACCTACGTGGCGACAAGATCCAGCAGATTGTTACAGAGAAGTCTCAGGTGAAAGATGTACGTCCTGCAACGGTAATCGACTTCGTCTATGCAAGCCTTTTGTATTATTTCAAGGCAATGAGCACCATCCCAATGAGTACAACTTGGGTGTTCATCGGGCTTCTTGCCGGTCGTGAGCTTGCAATGAGCATCACCGATGCAAACGGAAAAGGAAAACCTATGCGTAAGACGCTACGTTTGATCGCCAAGGACGTTTCATACGCTGGTATCGGACTTTTGGTCTCGATATTACTTGCTATGGCCATCAACCCGGTTATTTTGCAGCAGATTAAGGATTTGTTGGGCTATTGATTCTGATCGGATTTTGCGTTAAAGTAAGCAAAACCTAATCGCGTTCCCCAACAGCAGTAAACCAAATAGCGCCCCGTTCCTGAATCCCGATCAAAATCGGGATTACGCACATGTCTTCGCTCGTTCAGCCACGGTACCAATGCGTTCCGAGTCCCGCGAAGGCTCCGAAATGGTGTCGCAGATGCTGCTCGGTGAAACAGCCGAAGTCCTTGAGCGAATTGACCGTTGGATACGCATACGAACCCGTTTCGATAAGTATGAAGGATGGGTGAATCCTGGTCAATGCGGATTCATTTCCGACGATGCCGAGCAGGAGTGGATCACCAACATAAGGCTTAACAGAAGCTACCAGAAGAGCTACACGGTTCACCATGTCGACTCAGGCGAAGCCCTTACAGTGCCGCTTGGTGCTCAGATCATTCCTTCGCCCAATGGCATTTATTTGCCCGACGGCGAATACTACAAGCCTGATGTGGTATCTCCATTTGTTCTAGGTCAGGATCTTATATCGACGGCAGAACGCTTTGCAGGCATTCCCTATCTATGGGGTGGCCGATCCGACCTGGGTATTGATTGTTCCGGCTTCATTCAAACACTGTTCGCCATCTTTGGATACGCTATGCCACGCGACTCAAGGCAGCAATATGAGCTTGCCAATCCATTTATAACCGATTTGAAGGAAATTGACCACGCCCAGCGTGGTGATCTGGTATTCTTTAAGAACCCCGAAGGGCGAATTGTCCACGTGGGTCTCTACATCACCGACGGATGCATGATCCATGCAGGACCAAACGTGCGCATCAACTGTTTTTCAACTAAGTGGGCCGACCGCGTGCTATTTCCATACGATGAACGACTCGCCGAGCGTTTTTGTGGAGTGGTGCGAATCACGGATCTAGTTCTGCGCAAGGCATTGCCGAGGTCACCTCTGAACTTGAACCTAGACGACCGATCACCTCAAATCTTTAACCCAGATGCTTAACGGACGTGTTTTAGTTCTCAACCAGGATTACCAGCCTATAACGGTATGCTCAGTGCAAAAGTCGCTCGTTCTCCTATTCTTGGATAAAGCCGAACTGCTGCATCCAGATGATCGACGTCGCATTTTCACGGTAACTACCTCCTACGACTATCCGTCGGTGATACGACTACGCCGCTATGCAAGGGTCCCCTATAAGAATTTGGTGGTTTCTCGGCGAAATGTGCTCAAACGGGATGGTCACCGTTGCCAATACTGCAACAAAACGGAGGATCTCACCATCGATCATGTGATCCCAAAAAGCAGGGGAGGGGTCGACAGTTGGGAAAACCTAGTTGCAGCTTGTAACCGTTGCAACCACAAAAAAGGGAATCGTACTCCTAACGAGGCAGGAATGCCTCTAATGCGGGCACCATTCAAACCGAACTACCTGATGATGATCAGGGATTTTATGGGGTCTGTAGAAGACAACTGGAAGCCGTATCTTTACATGGTATAATTTATAGCCATGTAAGGACGTTTTTACGGAATGAGTACACACGGACGCGTTTTAGTAGCCATGAGCGGGGGAGTCGACTCCTCTGTTGCCGCAGTCATGCTTCGCGAGCAGGGGTATGAGGTAATTGGCATCACCATGAAGACTTGGGATTACTCTAGCAGTGGGGGTACTAACGGCAAGGAGACGGGTTGTTGCACCCTCGAAAGCATGAATGATGCTCGTGCCATTGCCCTGAAGTACGGATTCACCCACTTCATCGTAGACATCCGTGAGGAGTTCGGAGATTGGGTAATCAACCGTTTCGTCGAAGAATATATCGCCGGAAGAACTCCAAACCCTTGCGTGCTCTGTAACACCCACATCAAATGGGCGGCGCTTATGAAACGCGCCGACAGCCTCGGCTGTGATTTCATTGCCACGGGTCACTATGCCAACATCCGAACAGAAAACGGAAGGCACATCATATCGAGGGGTATTGACCACGACAAGGATCAATCATACGCACTATGGGGTGTGAAACAGGAGCATTTGTCCCGCACGCGCTTTCCAGTGGGACAGTTTCGCAAGACACAAATACGTGAATATGCCCAAGAGCACGGTCTGTTGAACGTGGCATCGAAAAAAGATTCCTACGAAATCTGTTTCGTGCCCGACAACGACTACCGAGGCTTTCTCAAACGCCGAGTCGACGGACTCGAGGAAAAAGTCGAAGGTGGTCTTTTTGTCGACAAAGACGGCAACATTGTTGGCAAACATCGTGGCTATCCGTTTTACACGATCGGCCAACGGCGTGGTCTCCATCTAGCGATGGGGCATCCCGTATATGTTACCGCCATCGATCCAATTACAAACATCGTAACCGTTGGTGAGGAATCCGATCTTATCAATACGGTATGCACAGCCAGAGAGCTTAACTGGGGCAAATACGAATCCTTACCGCACGATGACTTCCCCGTGATTGGGGCCATCCGCTACAATGACGACGGTGCACCTGGGTTCTTGAACCAAGATGATTCTACTGTTACTATACGATTTCCAGAGGGAAGAAGTGCCATTACACCTGGTCAGGCTCTGGTTTGCTACGACGACGACGATGTTCTTGTAGGCGGTTGGATCCACTCAGTTCGAGATCCACTTTGATGGTTGTACGAGTCGCACTGGGCGTGCCAGATCATTTTGTCCCAAAGGCTCAGTATGCGATAAGTGTATTATTGGCTCCATACGATGTACGGATTTTATGGTCAGATGTGGGAGATGTTTCATTGTATGGCGGGCTCTATTACGGTGTATTGCCATATCCCGACCAATTGGGCGACAGTCTGGTAATTTGCATTGAATCGCTTCAGCACACATGGGAATATTTCGATTCCCGGAATCGTTACGACCCATCCGACTCTACCCAGACCGAGTTCTTGGGTTATACTCCAATTCCTGTGCTTTTTGGGTCGCACCACACCGACCAGAGCCAAAGTGGGGTCACATATGTTTATGCTGATATTGTAGCGTCTGCCTTCTTTTGGTTGGCAGATTGGCAAAATACAACAAGAACGGAACGGGATTCGCATGGTAGGCAACCATTTCAAGGAAGCATGCAGCAGTTCCTTCAGCTGCAAAGCAGAGCCGTTGTTGATGAGTACAGCGACCTGCTTGCCTCGTTACTAAGTGTGGCAACACCGATGAAACGGCGAATACAAGGATGGAGAACGATTTTTTCGCACGATATCGACCGCATCCGCAAAAAAACGGCCGGTATTGTCGTAAGGGAAAGTCTAGATTACTTGGTTCTCAATCGTCGAAAAGCAAGTTTCAAGCAGCGTTTGGGCCGCTGGGGAAAGGCCATGGGGCAATTCGTTCGAGGTGCAGACGCCTACGAGGCATCCATTGAGCGGATTATGAGCGAGCACAAGAGAAGAAATACGCGCTCATGTTTTTTGTTTAAGTCTATTTTAAATCGTCACCATCACGACGCAAACGACTACTTGGGACAACCCTACTTTGACGATTTGTTGGCTTCAATTCGTGAAAACCAAGTCGAAATTGGCTATCACAGTGGATATGAAGCTGGTGGGAATGCCGATCAAATGCGTGCAGAGTATGGTAAACTGTGCAACAGAGTGGGTCAGACCATTGAGGTCCACAGGTCGCACTACCTTCGCTACGCGGAGGGTGTAACGTTTCCATTGCTAGAGGAACTTGGTTTGAAGGTAGACAGCACGGTTGCATGGGCGGAGCAGACTGGCTTTCGAGCTCAGACTTGCAGGCCCTACCCGTTGTTCGATAACAAATCGAACCGTCAACTTAGTGTGATGGAGATACCGCTCTCCGTTATGGATACACAGCCATTTGGCTATATGAATCTGGATGCAAAAGCTGCCATCGACAATTCTCAGGCTCTAGTTGATACTGTGATCCGCCATGGCGGTGTGATGGTTTGGAACTTTCACCATCATATATACGATGAATTAGATGCACCGGGCTGGCACCAACTCTTGGATGCCGCCTACGACATGGGGAAGTCGAGCCAGTTCACTACCTTTCATTCTATTTACGAAGAAAACGCGCAAAGCTATGATTAGACTGATAGTACTTTTTGGATTTTTAATGTCGCCACTGATTGCCATGGCGCAGGAAACCCCTCACTTTCAGGGTTCATTCATCATCGACCGTACACTGTTTAACACAGAGACTGACGTGGTAGAAGGGCAAAACACGCTACGTCTCGATGTGAATAAAAACCGATTACGTCTAATAAGTGATGGAGACATCACGGTATCGCGCATGATGGCTGGCATGCAGACGAGCACCATCTTTCTGAGGCATGATAAAGACGACATGCTTTTCATCACCCGCCCAAATGAAGCCGTTCAACTCACCAAAGCCTCGATGGCCCAGCTTTCGGGAATGATACAGCAATTTGGTGGTGGTAGGATGACCCCGAGAGCAGAAACCACCGAGGTTATCAAAACGGGCGAACAGGAATACATAATGGGTTACTTATGCGAAAAGATTGCAATTCGCCGCCCACAGCGCGACGAAGTTACCTTCGTGTGGCTTACAGACTCAGTAAAGGTCAACTGGGGTTTGTTCACAGAGATGCCGGCTGAATTTAGTTTTTCGATGACGGAGCTTTTCGACCGCGCTTGGCTCGACTCAGGTAGCTTCCCCATGCTTGCCATCACGTTCAGGGGAGGCAAAGTAAGCTCTAGGGTTGAGGTGGTCGATATGGTTGCCGACGATCCGGAGTCGATCAACATCGATATCGCACGAAGTGTGCGTACCATAGCGCTATCCGATTACATTTTTAGCAACATGATGCGCAGATAGAAGGGATCTTAATTCCATCTAACGGGTTCATTTTGTATCATCTGAAGATAGAAACCACCATACACCAACCATTTGCATGCGGCGACTGATTCCTAGTTACATACTGCTTTCGATATTTTTGTCGTCTTGTATGGTGGTCGATCTTGTACGACCACGAGAGTATGAAACCCGTCTTGATTTTCGTGGTACCGAAATAAATCGCTACACTATTGGAAGTGAGATTCCGGAAGACAGCCTAGTTTTAAGCATGATTCGTCCTTATCAGGTTGAATTGACCACCAGGATGAATCGTGTTATTGGTCAGGCTGAATCAGATTTCAGCAATGCACGCCCAAACGGCAGCCTCGGCGATCTAGCAGCCGATATGTTGCGTCGTACAGCCTCCGAACATCTTGGGTATTCTGTCGACATTGGGCTTACGAATTGGGGTGGGCTACGCATCCCTATTAACAAGGGGCCAATTCGCGTTGGCGACATTTATTCTGTTATGCCCTTCGAGAATACGCTTGTAATTCTGACCTTTTCAGGAGCTCAAGTTAAAGACCTAGCCAACGAACTGGCTGCAACGGGTGGTCAGCCAATAAGTGGCCTTCGTATGCGAATCGAAGAAGGTAAGGCGGTCGATATTTTGATCGGCACGAGGTCAATCAAAGATGACGACACATACACAATTGTGACGAATAATTTTCTTGCAGATGGGGGAGATGGGTATAAAACATTGTTGAATCCAATAAAACGACAGGATTTGAATATTTTGATGCGCGACGCCATGATGCGCTACATCAACGATCGGTATAATGTATCTCCTTCATTTGATTCAAGGTTGCGATAATGGATAGAAAGACATTCCTCAAAACAGCGGCCGGAGCAGGCCTTGGGCTTGGTTTAGCGGGTTCGTTTCCTTCTTTGGTGCTCGGCCGGACGGAGAATCCGCTGCCCATGGTTTTGACGATCTTGCACACCAACGACACCCACGCAAGGATTGACCCGTTTCCATCAGGTCAATACCAAGGAATGGGTGGCGTGACCCGCCGTGCGGCTTTGGTCAGGGAGATCAGGCGTGAAAATCCAAATACCATGCTTCTCGATGCCGGCGACGTGTTTCAAGGAACACCTTACTTCAATTATTACAAAGGCAAGCTCGATTTTGATGTGATGTCGCAGATGAGGTATGATTGTGGCACATTGGGGAACCATGAGTTTGACAACGGAATCGCGGGCTTTATGGAATCGGCGCAAGTTGCGCGGTTTCCATTTGTGAACTCCAACTACGACTTGAGTAGAACGGCAATGAGCGGTTTGGTGAAGCCTTACATTATCAAGACTGTAGGTGGAATCAAGGTGGGTATTTTTGGTCTTGGAGTGAATTTATTCGGTTTTGTTGCACCTCCATCTTATGAAGGGGTGATTTATCAGGATCCTGTGGCCATTGCCAAGGAAATGGTTCAGGAGTTAAGAGGGAATCAAGGCTGCGAGCTGGTAATCTGCCTTAGCCATATCGGATACAGCTACTCCGACGATCGTGTGAGCGACCGGGTAGTTGCTCAGCAAGTGAAGGGCATCGACTTAATCATAGGCGGGCATACGCACACCTTTATGGAAGAACCCGAAGTGTTCATCGACGATGAGGGTAACCAGACGTTGGTCAACCAGGTTGGATTTGCTGGTATTCAGCTCGGAAGAATCGATTTTGTATACGATCGCAATCGGGTGCGCATTAATACGAACAGCAGAAGCCTGAAGATATTCGGGTAGTCGTTGAGACTCGGCACGTAGCCTAATTAAGGCCAATTCGGGGGAAAGTGGTATATTTAGTCATCATTTACACTTGAAAATTTATCAATCAAATATGGCTATCGAACGTACACTGACTATCCTGAAACCTGATTGCGTACGCAAAGGCTTGATCGGCGAAGTGACCCGACGCATCCAGGAAGCTGGTTTTAAAGTTTTGGCAATGAAGATGACTCGTCTTACCATGGACACTGCAGGAGGCTTTTACGCTGTGCACAGCGAGCGTCCATTCTACGGTGAACTCTGCGAATTCATGAGCAGCGGCGCTTGTGTTCCAATGGTGCTTGAGAAAGAGAATGCTGTTGCTGATTTCCGCGAACTTATCGGTGCTACAAATCCTGCAAACGCCGCCGATGGAACCATCCGTAAGCTTTTCGCAGACAATGTTGGCGAGAACATCATTCATGGATCTGACTCTGCTGAGAATGCAGCCATCGAGGCCGCTTACTTCTTCGCTGAGAGCGATATCGTAGCTAACCAAGCATAAAACAAATGAAACCAATCCAGCTTCTCATACCGATTTTTCTGTTGTTCGTGTCGTGCACGGGTCAGGATGCAAATACTCAGGTCACAACCGAAGTAACAGTTGCAAAAGTAAAAATTGGGGCTGAACGGCTCTTGGAAGATTTTCCTGGAGCATTGGAAGGCAAGAGGCTTGGACTGGTTATGAATCCAACCGCCAGGATAGGAGATGTCCACATGTTGGACACTCTCTTGTCGCTGGGGTATAACATCTCGGCTTTGTACGCACCTGAGCACGGGTTCAGGGGAAACTTTGGCGCAGGTGAGAAGATTGTCGACGGAATCGATGAAGCATCGGGGTTGAAAGTGTATTCACTTTATGGAGCCACTCGTAAACCGACACCCGAAATGTTGGCCGAGGTCGATGCGCTCATCTTCGACATGCAGGACGTCGGCGCCCGATTCTATACATACATTTCAACATTGGGCCTCGTGCTCGAAGCCGCCTCTGAAGCCGGTGTCGAAGTCTGGGTGCTCGATCGCCCAAATCCGGCAGGTGGCGACTATGTGGCTGGATGGATGTTGGATCCTGAGCACACCTCCTTTGTAGGAGCATATCCTATACCGATTGCCCATGGTATGACAATGGGCGAACTCGCAAAAATGATGGTAGGTGAGAAGTGGATTAAGTTGGCCGACGCCTCCTTCGAGCCAAACGTCATAACAATGCAGGGATGGTCGCGCGACATGAAATGGCCAGCCACCGGTCTCGATTGGACGCCACCATCACCCAACCTCCCGACTTGGGAGACTGCATACGTTTATTTAGGTACATGCTTCTTTGAAGGCAGTACGCTATCTGAAGGACGTGGAACGCCCACACCTTTTCTGACGATTGGTGGACCAGGCCTAATGATACCTGAAGTAGAATTGAATCGCGTTTCCGACACTTGGGGCATCAAAATGACCCCAACAGAGTTTACTCCTGTGTCAATTCCCGACAAAGCCCCAAATCCTAAGCATAAAGATCGTCCAAGCGAGGGAATTCAAATATCGAGCGACGTTTCGAATCTAACAGATCCAGTTGCTTTTGGCTTAGATTTATTCCGCACTGCTTTACGGAGTACCTCACTCGATTCATTGAACAGCTTCCGCTACCGTCTCGCAGGCACCAATCGCATCGACAGCCTACTTAGGTCGTTCGACAATCCTGCCGATACTTGGGCTCAAGAAGTGGCCGCATTTAAGGATAAGCGCAAGCCGTACCTTTTGTACTAGAGGCCTCGTTGGCGTCTCCACTCATACATGACCAAGGCGGCGCTTACGCTCGCATTTAGCGACTCGACACCAGTTTCCATGGGTAGTCGAAGCTTAAAATCGCACAGATCGAGTGTCTTCTCACGAATTCCCTTCCCCTCGCTGCCCACAATTAGGGCGCTGGCTACATCAAATTTGTGATCCCAGACCGTCGTTTTTGCGTTCTGATCTAATCCACAAATCCAAAATCCTGCATTCTGAAGATCGCGAAGAGCACTGTTGATGTTCACAACGCGAACTATCGGCACCAATCCAACGGTACCCGCCGAGGTTTTGACAACGGTGGCGTTCACAGGCGCTTGACGGTGTTTCGGAACCAAAACACCTGTAGCCCCAACTGCTGCAGCTGTCCTAAGCATGGCGCCAAAATTGTGCGGGTCTTCAATTTCGTCGAGAACGAGAACGAGCGGCTTTAGGTTAATGTCAACAGTTTCAAGCCATGTGTCGAGCTCCTCGTAACTTACTGGCGTGATCTGTGCTACAAAGCCTTGGTCATTTACAGATCCAACCAACTCGCTGAGTTTACGACCTGGAACCCTCACCACAGGTATCCGATGTTCCGATGCAAGGCGTATCACTTCATGTGCTGGCCCGCTTGCAATCGTATCTCGAATGTACAATTTGTCAATTTTCTCGGGTTCACGGTTGAGTTGGTCCACCACTGGGTGTCGACCGTAAATAAACAGGGAATCTTCCATTCTGAATCATGATTGTCTATATTGCTAGTGTACAATGATACGGCTTTTACGACGAAACCGTTAATCACTTACGTATCTCCCCAATAGCTGAGGGGGCAAATATCATGAAGAAAATCTCCGATCAAGACGATGAAGTTGCAAGAGTGGTAGTAAGCGGCGGTAAGCGAGCTTACACATTCAAGAGCGGTTATCACTATTTGGTCATCAGCTTAGCCTTGGTGTCGATAAGTGCAGGATTGTTCATGGTGGCCGTTTCTATCGCAGGCATCATTAAGCCACTATTTCTGTCAGGGATTGGCAGCATGATAGGATCGGTTGCAATTATGCTGGGTGGTTTTGTTCTATACGAAGAAGTTACCAGCAGTAAAGATCGAGGCAGGTTGCTCCATGACGCATTAAACAGAGTTATCAAAGATCACAACTGATGCAAGAAATTCAAGACGAAGACCGCTATCTAGTCGAGCGTATGGTTAAGGTACACGTTCGAGGTGCTAGCCCAGATATGACCGATGACGAAAAATTGCTCGGTCTAAAACAGCGATTCAAGTGGTTAGCCCTCATGCTTGGGCTCAATATCGTATTGGTCATTGTATACGCATACACTTTTTACTCAGGCATTACGCAACTAGGCCACACTGTTTTCTACATGATTTTAGGCGCCTTTGGTGTGAACGTTTTGTTAATTCTGTACCAGCGCAAGCAGATTGGGAGGGCTATCGCTTATCTTGAGCGCAACTGATAATTGCCCACAAACCTATGCGAGCTCTCTTTTTCGGATTCATCTGCATGTTGTTCGCGATGTGCAGTACCCCTGCCGTTGACACTTCGAATCCCGATGATATGGTTAGGACGTCGATGCTCTACAACGACAACGAAGATGGCTTCACACTGATCGCACATCGAGGTGCAAGTGGTCATGCACCTGAAAATACGCTCATCGCAGTGCGTAGAGCCATGGAAATGCGTGCAGAGATGGTGGAGGTCGATATCCTTTTGTCGAAGGATGGCATTCCTGTCCTGCTTCACGATCCATCGCTAGACAGGACGACAGATGGTACAGGAATCGTATCTGATTATACGTTGGAGGAATTGAAGTTTCTCGACGCTGGGTCTTGGTTTGGTGAACAGTTTACTGGTGAGCGTATACCGACAGTTGAGGAGCTGCTAGAATTCTGCAAAGGTAAGATGGCTCTCAACTTGGAGATTAAGACTCAAGCCGTAACCGACACGATAGAGGGTGGCGTTGTCGAAAAGGTAGTTGATCTGGTGCGAAAGCATGGAATGGAACGTAATGTGATCTTTTCAAGCTTTGATCCACGAGCCATTGTGCAACTTAAGAAGATTGCTCCAGACATTGCTGGTGCAATACTCTACGACAACAGACTTTACGGCGGGGCTCATCCCGTCGATATTGTCTCAGACTTGGGTGCAAACGCGTTT
>CAZVRJ010000019.1:0-41915 GCA_964629885.1 uncultured Chitinophagales bacterium
CATCAATTGGTTGATCTTTTGCCGCCAAGAAGTTCATGTTGGCGCGGGCGTTTATAAACGAAAGGAATTCAGTCTTTTCCTCGTCATAATACACATCTAAACGCATGGCTTTATCCCACTCCTGCTCGCTTACCCACACGCGCGCCTCGGGGAAGCTTAAGTCCCAATATCCGTTGCTTCGGTTTGCCAGTGCTCCGATGTGGTCGTAGTGCAAATGCGAGCAAATCACATCGGTGATGTCGAACTCGGTGAGTCCGTGCTCGTGGAGCTGACGCTGCATGTCAAGTTCGGATGTACCCACGCCAAATTCACCCAGCCCTGGATCGATGATGATGTTGTGATCATCGGTTTGGATCAGAAAAGGATTGACGCTCAATTTGAGCGCCCCCTTGCCGGCCGAGGCGCTACGGTCTATCGGATGAAACTGCTTGTCGAGCCCGACGCTGTACGTGCCGCAATACAACGGAATGATGGTCATCCCTGACTCTCCTGATCGGGTTTCTTGCGCTGTTCCTTGCGCTCAGCATCTGCTTTCTCGTGTTTGTCGTAGGCTTTGATGATATCGCGGATCAACTTATGGCGGACAACGTCTTGCTCGTTCATATACACAAATCCGATGCCAGTAATACCATCAAGGATTTCGTGGATGCGCATGAGACCACTTTCCTTAGATGTGGGAAGGTCGGTCTGGGTAACGTCGCCCGTGATGATGGCACGGCTGTTCACACCCAAGCGGGTGAGGAACATCTTGAGCTGGGTGCGTGTGGCGTTCTGGGCCTCGTCTAAGATCACAAAGGCGTTGTTGAGGGTGCGCCCGCGCATATAGGCGAGTGGGGCAATCTCGATGATATTCTTGGCCATGAGAGCTTCCAACTTCTCTTGCTCGATCATTTCCTCGAGGGCGTCGTAAAGAGGACGCAGATACGGGTCGATCTTATCGCGCAGGCCACCGGGCAAAAATCCCAAATTCTCGCCAGCTTCTACGGCGGGACGACAGAGCACGATCTTGCGCACCTGCTTGTCTTTGAGTGCTCTAGCGGCTAGTGCTACGCTTGTGTAGGTCTTTCCGGTGCCTGCAGGACCGATTGCAAACACGATGTCGTTACGTGTAATTGCATCGACGATCACACGTTGATTGATGGTCTTTGCACGAACAAGGTCGCCCGTGTGTGTCTTCAAGATCACATCGGTACCAGCCAAAAGGGGCAGCTTGCTGGCGTCGCTGCTTTGCTGCATCGCAATCACTAAGTTGATATCGTCCTCATTGATCTGACCTTTGCGTGCCCCGACATCGATGAGGTCTTTGATCACGGCCTGAACGGTGGCTACTTGCAGCGATTCCCCACGGATACGCAGACTTCCGCCACGTGCCGACAAGATTACCCCCTGAAATGCCAGCTCTAATCGCTGAAGGTGCTGGTCGCGGGCACCATAGAGCAACCCAGGATCGATGCCTTCAACTTGTATGGTAACGTCTTCTAATACGGGTGCTGGGGTGTCGGTAATCATGTTTGGGATTATGTCAAATGGATGTGCGCAGTATCTGCGAGTGCCTGTAAACGTCTTGCTTCGACGCCGGGTTCCTTGGCGGCGAAAACGCTGTTGCCTGCCACGAGAATATCGGCGCCGGCTCGAACCAGCTGCTGGATGTTCCCTGCTCCAACTCCTCCATCGATCTCAATGAGGAACGACAGACCCAATTCCTTGCGTACTTGGTCGAGTTGCTGAACCTTGTTGTATGTCGATTGGATAAACGACTGACCGCCAAAACCGGGATTAACGCTCATGACTGTTACCAGATGTACATCTTGGATAATCATGTCTAATGTATGAACTGGCGTAGCTGGATTGATGGCCACACCAGCGTGTAGACCTGCATCTCGAATGGTCATGATGGACCGGTGCAAGTGCGAAACGGCTTCTTGGTGCACCGTCACCATGTTTGCCCCCGCATCGACGAGCGCCTTGAAATAGGCATCGGGGTGGAAGGTCATCAGGTGAGCATCCATATAACCATCCCAAGCTTTCCTGGCGGCGGCTACGATCATTGGACCAAAACTGATGTTCGGGACAAAGTGTCCGTCCATGATGTCGCAGTGAATCCACTCTACACCATGCGAGCGGAGGTCATCTAACTGCTCTCCAAATCGGGTGTAATCAGCCGATAGGATAGATGGCGCTACGACCGGTTTGCCTGGCTGATATTTCATCTTTTAAAACGAGTGGTGTCGGGTGGTAGAACGTTTATCGGGCGGCTTTCATCTTCTTCCTGCGCGTTAAGTGCCCGCGACAAAATCAGATCGATAAGACTGCCTTCTTGAAGGCTGTCGACATCGTCGGGTTTCATTGACAGGATGTAGTCGGCCGGATATCGGTTTGATGCTTGGTACAACACTGACCCAATGCGAAGATTGCGCTCTCGAAGCATAAGCTGCGCCTCTACCAGAGGCAGGCCTACTAATTGTGGAAGGTCGACCATATTTTGACCTAAACCATCGCTAACGACGAGATCTACTGGAGTTCCTCTATCCACTTGAGAGCCTGGTGCAATCGATTGCTCAACGACGCTGTTTTTGAACAGTGAAGACACATAACGGATTTCGCCCACACTCAGACCGTAATTCCTGAGTTGCAACTCAGCGTTTCGCAGCGAAAGGTTGCGTGTTTCGGGCACGGTAACCTGCGGCCGGCTGGTCGTGTTGATGGTGAGGTAGATCATCCGGTTCGGTTTCACGATTGAACCAGGTTCGGGCGATTGGTCAACCACAAACTCAGGTGGCAAATCTGCATTGTAGCGCTGATCGAGAAGCGAATCGCGCAAGCCAGAACGCTCAAGTACAGCTCTAGCCTCGGGTAGCGACATTTTGGTTACATCCGGCACAGTTTGTCCGCGTCCATGCCGAGTATAAGATGGCATGAGTAGCTGGTCGACCAGGATCACGAATATGAACCCAACAACCACAATGCCGACACTGTAATAAAGGGTCTGACGCAACACAGACTTCAAATTTTTGGCCATAATTAAAAATACGATGGATTATTGGCCCATCAAAAACGCACACTTAGGTAGATGGTTCCACCGTCGACGGGTGAGAAGGCCGTTTCGATGCGGTGGTTGTGGAGCCTTGCCGAAAATAACGCGTCGAAACCTGAAATGATATGGTTTACGAAAACGATGCTTGCCATATTTCGGGCAGTACGCAGACGATCGTTGAACCGTTTCGACTTGGCTGCACCCCCAAGCCAAGCATCCGACATTCCTTCGATCTCCCAATTTACCTGATTGACTGCCACATTGAAATCCTTCCAACCCGGTCCAAACTGGAAATATTTGCTCACCAACTCATAGTACTGCTGAGAACCATAGTCGGGAAGGGAGTGGGAGAATGCATTGCCACCCGTACCGCCATACAAGATCTGCGATTCGAGCTGACGTAGTTTTTGAAGGTCAATTAACGGCCACTCTTGCCTCACATTTGCGGGGAAATTTCCACTGTTTATGAGAGCTGCTAAATTGGATCCAGCTGTGGCGATATCGTTGTATCCCTTTGGGTTATTGGGGAAGTAGAAATTGTGGTAATCAACCAAAAACTGAACATATTTGGCAGCGCTCCAACCTGTTTCTACATAATTCCAGTAACTGCGTTCGAGATCGCGGCCGAGATCCAAATTCTTAAAGTGACCATACAAAGCAGCACCTTCAAGCGCAACAAAGACACCCGTCTTTATCCATTGGTTGTTCACTACTCCTTGGCCGAGTCCAGGTACCAATGCAGAGCTTACAAAAGCCAATCCTGTCGATCGCTTGCCCGACTTAGCCTGGACCCCATCGAGGGCATAGTATTCTTCATACCAGTCGATGTTCGGGCGAAGAACAGGTTGAGTAACCGATGAGCCGACGATCATCCACGACAGCGTGTCGGCAACAGCGGAATGTTCTTGACCCAAAGAACGCGTCGATCCACACATTAAAAAGAAAACAAGGAATACCAGAGATGATTTCATAGGATCACATTTCAAAGTCGAATAAAAGACCGAAGTGCAGAAGGATCTCGCGACCATACTTGACCGACGTTGCACCTGTCGGGGTGATAAATTGTTCCGGCAAGTTGACGGTAATGTTGTTGAAACCATATGCTGCACTTACGAAGAACCGAGTTGGAAGCATATAGTTAGAGACTAATCCGACCCGCAATTCCGCACCTATACCAGTTTTAAGCTTTTCGTCGTTCGACATTGGGTTGCCCCATCCATTTCCGACCTCAGTGAACACCCGTGTATAAACTTTATCGATAGTGAAGCGGTTCAGCTGCTTATCGATGCGTTTCCACATGGGTATATTCCATGAAACGGTGGAATGTATCGTTCGGTATCCGCCAAGGGCGAAAAACGGATAGGATCGCATGCCGGTGATGCCACCATAATAGTTCAAGAAGAAGTCGTCGCCAGGAGTACTTAGCTGAGCCAAACCAGCCAGATTGACTTGGAATGACTGTTTCTTGACCATGAATCCGTATCGAGCAAATAACTCGACACTATGGTTTTGGTTGCTCTGATACTCCGGATTCAATTGCCCATTTTCGATCGAATATTTCTCGAGAAGTCGACTCGGTTCATAGTTGTACCTGAACCAACCTCGGAGTCCTATCGGAGCAATATCGCTGTGCTGGTATGGTAGGTCCATCCGGACGACATAAGCGGCCGTAAATCTTGAACCGATGTAGTAGCGCGACGACGAACCAGCGATTTCGGATTGATACTCTTTCGATATGAATGAGCTGGTCGCTACTCTGTATGGACTGTAACTTGCACCAAGTTCCACGTAGTCGTAACTGCGTAGCTTACTCCTGAAATAAATGGCGGCTTCAAAGATGTCGTAGGCAATGTCGGCGTACGAGGTATCGGGAAGACACGATATGCAGGGGAATTCCTCAATGCTTAAGCCATTATTCACATTTCGGCGGATGCTGGTGAGTTCAAGCGATACCGTCGGCGACCAATGGCGCTTGATGAACGGGAGGCCGTTATAGTCGACCTGCAGGAACATGTCGCGATCGAGTTTCACAAGGCGATTAGGGCTGATAAAGTCACCTGCACCATCACTCTTTAGGGATCCTAATCCCAATAGAGCCCCACCAAAGATGGTGAACTTATCGGTTACATCTCTCGATGTGAGATAGACACCCGCCTTGAAATCACGCCAAAGATTGCCACCCAATTTGCCCCAACGACCTTGGTTGATCAGGCTGGTATTAGTGCCATTCAGCTTTGAGTAATTGTCGAACCTGATAGTTGGGTAGAAGCTGAACGACGTAAAGACATCATCATATCTTTTGAGCTCCAAGTTACCCGATTGATCTCTCAGCTCAGCATCAACAATGGAAATTGTGGAGGTGTCGACCCCAGCCCATTCCACATCGGTCACAAATGGGATGGTGCTATCGTCGAAGGCATTCAGTTTTGAGATGCTCTCGATGGAATCATCCACATCGAATGAATATAGAGGCTTGCGATAGGTCTGCGCGACTGGACTATTTACATCACTCAGAGAGACTTTTGCCAATTTGTAACCATCCCACTTGTACTCGGAGTACAATAGAATATTATCGTTGGTCACGGCAGGCATGAATGCGCCACCTAGTACAGATGTGATTTGGGTTTCAACTTTGCTATCGAGATCGAGTTTCCAAATGTTGAAGATGCCATCATGGTCGGCAGCGTAGAACAAGGTCTTACTATCGTGGGATAAAAAATGGTCTCTGAAATCAACTTGACCGTTTTCTAATAACTTTTCGATCTGTTTGGTCTGTACATTGATTCGTCGTATGCTCCGGTGACCCAAATCGGCATATGAAAAATAGATCCATGCTGCATCGGGTGAGAAGATTGGTCTGTAAACCCGCTCGCCTAGCGAATGATTTGTAATTGGTGTGGTATCACCTGTTTCAGGATCTACTAAAACGATATTCTGGGTGCCATCGTTGGTGTACACGGAAACAATCTGTTTGCCGTTGGGCGAGTATGCAGGCTCATGGAGGCGAGCATCATTTGTAATACGACGCACTTTTTTCGTGTTGCTCAAGTCCATGATATGCAAATCGCGATAAGTCTCGCCGAACTTATTCAGACGAATCTGGCTAAATACCAATGAGTTGCCATCTGGCGATATGCTGAAAGCCGAGTTGTCGGGACGAAGTTTGAACTCGAACGAATGTCCACAGCTAAGGGTGTGAACATGGTCTGCGCCGGTCACATCGGGTTCGTAGACTAGCTTCTTGTCCGATCCTTCCATATCGGTCACATAGAGCGATGCTCGGTAGGTGTCGCGGCCGCGATTCGATAGATAGAACAATCGTTTGCCGTCGGGGTGCGGGGTGGCATAGTAATTCACGAAACCGTCGCCCTCAATCAGCTCATTGGCATCAATGCGCACGCCCTGCATACCGGATTGGTAATCTACTCTGAGCGACTCGATCCACTCATCATAGATTTGGTAGCCGTTGGTGCCCGTTACCTTGCCGATGGCATTCGTTATGGTATGAACATCTTTGCGGGAGAGCGCATGTGATATTTCGAAGAGTACATCCTCTCCGAAGCGATCGGCTAGATATCTTGTAAATGCAAATCCCGAATTATAGGTCACTTCGCGCTCGATGGCGATTTTGTTGGAGAAGGTTCCCATTTGGTCCAAGCTCAGAGCGGTGCCATTGAGCACCCGCGTGCGCATGATCATGTCGCGATGCGAATCCCATGTGTCATACCGCAAATCAGATCGCATGAACTGTGCCGTACCCTCGGCAAACCATGCTGGTACATTCATTGAAAAAATCGGGTAGGTGATGATGGCATTCGGGTATCCGTACAAAACATCAGGGCGACGCACGTTTTCGTATCCGAGCCACTGCAGGTAGATCCCAGGTATCCTTCTCGAACGTTTCATGGAGGCTTGAATTTGCACAATGTGCACAAACTCGTGTGTGATCACATTTCGAAGCCAATTATTTGTGCCACGCAAGGGGGAATCGAGTGCCGGAACCCAGATGTCGATCTTGTTGTCGAAAAAGTACGCAGCGCCATTTGAGTAATCTTCACGGTCCTTTAGTACGATGCTCACCTTAGTCTCAGGCTCAAGCCTATAAAGTTCAGTGATGGGGCCATATACTTCTTCAGCAATCCTGATCACCACACGGGCGGTTCGGTCGTTGCCCTCTTGGAAATGGACTTGAAAGTGGTCCGATTCGAGGGTGTACCACTTAAGGTGGTTGTACGGATAAATTAGCAGGGAAGGGTCGATAGACTGCGAACTGGCCGCCATTGGTGCCAGCAAACCGGCAACGAATACCAAAGCGATCAACAATGGGTGAATGTGTCTTTTCATTAGTGAATCACCGCAATTTTAATGGTTCTCGATTCACTATCGCCATCGGATGTTGCCTTGATATTGGCATAGTACACGCCATTTCCAAGTCGCTCCGTCTGAATGGGCACATCGGTCGACAAGCCACCAGGTGTATTGATCACTGTTGAAAATACAGTCTTGCCATCTTGAGTGATGAGCTTGATCTCCACTGTAGCAGCTCGGCTGGTTCGAAATCTCACATGAGTGATATCCTTCGCAGGATTCGGCCAGTTATAGGTCTCCTCAGCATCCAGAAGGGCTGCTCCTGGAATTACCAACGGATGGTCGATGAGTGGACCAGTCACCTTAGCATTCACAAATGCGCCATAGCGAGATGCCCATTCCACCCGATCAATGTCGGGAAAACGCCAAGCCTTGATTTCGCCGTTCGGTGCTGCTGCGAACAAGGTTTTACCATACAATACCGGATGAATGGGATGATCGATGGGGCTCGTCATGCTTCCAACCAAGAGAGGGAACCCTGCTAGTGGACGAAGTTGCTGGTCGTAACCGAGAATGACCATCGATAGGCTATCGACAGCAGCGATCAAAAGCATCGATTGCGACTCGCCAGACAGCGTGGCAATTAATGGAGTACCGACAAAACGTGAGCCTTTGGGTGCTTGCAAAGGAAAGCCGTTCAAGGATCCGCCATCATGATTTCGTGCATCAAGTTGATTTTTCGACTCGTTCACCCCGATGAAGTCAACTCGTCCATCGCCATCCCAATCGACCATCGCTGGCCACCCGAGCAAGCTGCCTTCGTTAATGATCTTTGTCTGGGAATGTCGATCCGACAATATCCGCCAGCTATCGTTACGATAAATCAATGCAGCCGCACTTGCCCCAGCTTCTGGCTGAAATGCCGCAGCATATCCTTTGAATCCACCCGTGTTGGGAACAACCCAATCGAGAACACCATCATTGCTTCTCAACGTGGTTTGCGTGAATTCAAACCTTCTGCCAGCAACTTGGGATGACCATTGCACCGACTGAGGATAAGATGTTAGACTGGCACCATCGAAAACCATAACTCGCCGTGTACCAAGGTCAAAATCTAGCACACCAATTGCCGATTGGCTCAAGAAGCCAGTAGATGAGCCTGTTTCAGTAGTCTGCCAAAGCTGGGAATAGCTGCCGTTTGCAAATTGGAATGCTCTTGCTGCTGGGATTTGGCCCGATGACTTCGGCGCAACAAAGAGCCTGTTGTCGATAATCAATGGCTGCTGTGGAGCTGTTCCGGTTATGGTCTGACGTAGATTCCGAACACCGTTACTTATGCCAATGGCATCTAACCGTGATGGGCCAGGTGCAATCAAAATGGTGTCCTGACCTATATGATGTATAGCCAATCCGAAAGGGAAGGGGTCTTCGGTGAGTGGACGGTTGACTGCAGGAGCCTCAAGCTGTGCATTAATAGATACCGGTACAATCGTAGTTGATGGGACAGGTCGGATGCTGAATCTTGCCACTGGCAGATTGTCGCTGAAATCGTACAGCTCGAAAGTTGCCCTGGCACCTGAATTACTGACTGCTGCAGGCGTCGTGTCTGGACCGAATCTGTTTTGGTAAAGTTGGATCTCACGATTTGATGCGGTAATGACCCGAGCGTCGTTTCCCGACCACCAGAAATCAAATGCCGTTCCGTTCACGAAGCCGGCTAAAAACTGATTATTGGTCTTGAAACCAATATCCTGCGATCCGTCGGCCTCGACCAAGTCGACACCTTTTCGGAGAGGATTATTATTGACGCCTGAACCGTACCCTTTCGATCGCAGCACCGACTCGTCAATATGCCAAATCAATATACCGCCGTCGAGCCTGCGGTCATCGGCTGTGCCGTAGCGTCCATCCACACCCGGATCGACTCCACCTGGTAGACTCCAGTCGAAGTTATCGACACTCACTACTACACCTGCTGGAAGCAATTTCTGCAGCGAATCGGCAGATGTTGATCCGAACAAATCGTCAAAAATGGGTAGTCGGCGTTCAACAATGCTTCCGCTTGGTGTACGAACCTTGATGAGAACGCCATCACCCTTCGTATCTCTATGCCGATTCTCTACGAGATAGTACTCGTCTCTAGATATCGGAATCTTGTAGATGCTATTCGGTTGGCGTAACGATACAGCGGGCAGCGTGAATGTACCAGCCTTCGTGGGATCGACTGTAACAGGGTCGACCCATCCCATGTAGACCTTCTCCCAAGCCGACGGCTCGGGAGGGAACATTCCAAAATAGGAGAAGAAACCAGAGCCATCCATCAAACCGAATTTCCCGATAGCTGACGACCCATCTAATGTGTTATACAAATCAGGTAAACCCAGATGGTTACCCATGGTTGCCGTGAGGAGGCCGTTGATACCAAGTTGAAGTACAAATGGAGTGCCGGTCACATCGGTACCGGGTCTCGATTCAGTTTCTGGTAGAATAAGCGTGTTTCTGATCCGAAAGACGTCTCCATTCTGATTGGGTATCCCAAACCCTTGGAAGTTGGGTGCTTGCCCAAACTTACGCATGGCATCCAGACTCATGTATAGGCTGGGGATGTCTTGGGGAGTTCGATCTAAGCTGGTGCCAAGAAAGTTGATATCCCTGCCAACACCCGCATGAAATAAGATAAATGCATCTCTGTCCTCATCGTAATCACTAAAGTCGAAACCACCGTTTCTTGCCAATGCCGTCCAGGTGTCCTGTAGTAGATCAAAAATCTTACCGTCCTGTGAGCCGTCTTGACCGAGAGGGGAGTAGGCGTCCATGGTGTTGGGCATCCGAAGCACCTCGGGGTAGATCTGCCACTCGATTTGCAGTTTCCCGTTCGATACCCGTTCGTAGTATTCCTTCATGAAATCGAGGTGCGCCCCAAAATGACCCGCATCGTGCGGAGTCGGATCAATAGTTATGGGGATGTTCGGATTCTTTAGGAAATCGGGATCGAAAGTACCGTTGCCCGTTGTGAACCGGTTGTTGTCTGGCTGAAAGTCGACCATAACCGCAAACACCCTGATGGTGCCCTCGTTCCGCAAAACGGGCTGACTAGCGGCCTTAGCCCTCACCGCCGTCTGCTCGATTGAGCTTTGGGCAGTCACTGGCTGAATTGAAGCCAATACTATTAAAAAAATACCGGAAGAAGCCACATAATCGGGATTCTTCCGGCATAAAATGATTTGACGGTCATCAGGGCAATACTGCCGGGGATTAAAGATTGAGCAGCAACGAGAATCTGATGGTGTTTGCGAGAGGGGCGTCCTTCTGCGCAATAACATAGCTGAAGTCAACACCAAACATGTTGTAGCGAAGACCAGCACCAACGGTCATGTACTGACGATCACCATTTTTGGGGCTTTCGTAGTAGTAGCCGCCACGAAGTGCAAATTTTTGGTCATACCAGTACTCAGCACCGAGGCCAAACATCAACTGCTCAGAGAGGGGCACGTCGACCAGCTCAGTACCAGTATTATACTGGTAGGTGTCCCACGACTTGAACAGAGCCTCCGTAAAGTTCATGGTGTTGCCCGAAGTGTCGCTGCGGGCCATGATCTTGGATACGTCGGCTGTTATCGTGAAACGGTTAAAACCCTCTTCGTCAATGTCAGTGATGTAAGCTACTCCGGTACGAAGCATAGTTGGAATTGGATCTTTTTGAGCTTCGTCAGAGTATTGGATGCCTGGGCCAAAGTTGGATAGGTTGAAACCAGCGCGGAATTGGGCGTTTCTACCCATGATTGGGCGCTCGGTTGTCTGATACAATGCACCGAAATCGGCACCGACCGTCGTTCCTTTACTAGCTTGTTGCCCACCCACAGCGACAGCAGGCGCTAGGTTAGAGTAGATGAAGCGAAGACCCGTGCCAAGAGCAAGGTTTTCTGTAATGGCAACGCCATACGATGCTCCTACGGTGATGTCGTAGCTCCTGAAGGTACCGAGATTGTCACCTTTTTCATTTGTTCTCGTCTGCTCACCCAAGTTGAGGAAGGTAACGTGGCCACCAATGGTGCCAATGCCCTCGATGTAGTGCTTACCAACCAAGTAGTCGTAAAACAGGTCAGTATTGAAAGCAGGCAACCAGTTCGAGTGAGTAAGCGAAAATTGTGTCCCCTTTTGAAATCCAAGGCCAGCAGGGTTCCAGTAGATGGCGGCGGCATTGTCTGCGATGGCTGCACCAGCATTCCCCATACCAGCGGCACGGGAGTCAGGCTCAATTTGGAGGAATGGTACACCGGTGATACCCACCTGGGCGCTGACGGGAGCAACTATTGCTGCGATAACGAGAGAGGCCGAAGCCAGTGTCTTGAGGACAGATTTCATAGGGTTCTGATGTTGTGCTTAATCTTGTAATATACGGAAAACGTTCTTCTGAGGTGTTTTGGTCTATCGGATGATCACCAGTTTTTCGATCACATCCTTGGTTCTGCGACCCTTGCTCGTTTCGGCGGTCACCTTTATCACATACAGATAGGTGCCTGTTGCAAGTCGGTCGTTGTCGTTGTCGAAACCGAACCATTCGACAGAACCCTGCGACGTCGGGAAAACCCGGGATTCGTCGATCTGTGCAACCGGGCGGCCAGACAGGGTGTAAATTCGCACACTGATATCGAGCTGGTTACCCGGCTGATTGTGCTCGAACATGAAGCGAGTGCGGTTGTTCATCGGATTGGGGTAGTTGAACACGTTGCTCAACATAACGTCTTCCGAATCAGCTACTCGAAATGTGATGATCTTATCGGTTGGGTTGTTAAACACATCCCATGCACGAACGGTAAGCGAGTACTCGCCTTCTGTGAGACCGTCGATCGGGAATTCAATCCTACCCGATCGGTAATCATCGAGATTTGTCTTAAAAAAGTTGTTTAACACAAACGTCTTTTCTGGCGTTGTGTTCAAGATCGCCACGAGTTCGTGTCCGACACCCGTACCCGTTGCATTAATGCCCGTGTCGTCGCTAAGCTCCACAATGAGCTTAGGATTGCTGCCAACCATGGCACCGTCTACAAAATCGGGAGAGTCGAGATACACTAGCATCTCAGGGCCGCGGTTGTCGTTTTGAACTGCGGAGTTGATGCCATTGAAAACAATGGATGACATCGACCCAACCGCATCATTGCTTCCAGATTGCCCATACACCAATAGTCGACCACGATTTTTAGTGTAGGAGATGTCTTTCGGTACCACAAAGTTTGCGGTGTATAGCCCGTTACGTACCGATACTCTACCGTTGAATAACAGATCGTTCTGCTCGCGGAAGGAGCAGTTTCTGGTGTAGCACGGCAGCGTCTGCATCCACTCGCGTAGTGGAAGTTGTACAACACGCACGCCGTCGTACACCCGGACGTTAATTTCGCCATTGTAGGATGTGTTCACGCTGCCATCGCTGTTGATGACCGACCCTTCGATGCTCACCGTGTCGAGAGCTCTGAGAGTGACCAGCTGTGAACTGTTGACGGTTTGGCCTTGTATGCGGTTAATAGCTGCCCTTTGGCGTGGTAAACCGATGCGCATGGCGGGATCGCCAAGAAGGATAAACTTGCGGGTATTAAAGCTGCCACCAAGATCGTTCTGCGTTACATTTTTTGTTCGCATCATGATGTCGCCCAATCGATAGGGTAATCCATCTTGATCGCGTTCGGTCATGAATCCTGATAGGCGTCTATTCAATCCAAAGTTGACGGTGTTCGGGTTTTCGCTTGTGTAAACCACCCTAGTTGTGGTAAAGGCGGCTATAATACCACCATCAGGCCAAAGCATGGTCTTTTCGGCACCCGACTGATCTAAGTGGTCGTCGAAACGCCCGAACGAGCAGGTAGCGGTTACAAATATGGATAATCGGTCTTTGTTAGTCAGACGAGATATGTCGGACGACTGAAACAAGCGGCTATCGCTCAAGGTCTGCTCGGCACCGTGTCCCGAATAGTTTACGACCAACGATCCCTCGTTGAAGCTGTTGATGAAATCGCGGTTGGCCAATGGACGAAAACGTGCTCCCGAAGTGGTTTCGACAGGGTAGTTGATTTCATAGATTTTACGGAGTCTCACACCACTGACGTCTCGGTCGATGAATTCAGCTGTAGAATCGGCATTCAGAATGTGGAGGTCTCTGTTACGAAACGGCTCAGGAAAGTCGTCGTCGGCTGCGAACGTGAACAATGTGCGCCAATCGCCGAATGTGGATGGATCTTCGTATGTCTTGAGCTTGCCCAATAGCACATTCGCTTCGGCTACCGTATTGAAAGGTAGGCGGCCAATGCCGATGTCGACGAGCTCGGTAACTGAGTTTTGGCTCCATTCACCTTCATTTTCATCCAACAGTCCAAAGAAATCGTCACTTCCGTACGAATCTAGCCTGTGGAAGGAATCTCTCGATTGGTATGTGATTACCAGATTCTTTTCGGATATATCTGTGCCGTAGATGCCACGGTAATCGTGAGTGGCATTTCCGAACATCAGCAAATATTTTGGCATCAAATCTCTGTTACTGCCGGCCTTGATGTATAGATGACGCACAAAATCCCTGATGGCTACAACATCTGGCACACCACCGCTATACTCGTTGAACAACTGACCCTGCGATACTACGATGGGACGCAGACCGTCGTTTTGCTGCCTGAACGTTGCCAATTCTTCCGCAACGGGTCGAAATGCTGGATCGTCAGGCACTACAATCACATAATTTGGACTCGATGCCGTTGCTCTAAAGTTCTGGTTTGGTACCAACGATGCAGCTGCTGGCGCAATGAAGGAAGTGGCGGCCACGAGGCGGGTACCAGGCGAAGACGGGCCCACAACATCCCAATTCGTTCCTGAAGACGTGGCTGCGTACTGAACCGGAATCTGAGGATTGGTCACATCAAGCACAACCGGTGCTGCTGTAAATCCTCTTAGGCGGTAGGTCGAAAAGGTATTCTGACCCAAATTGTTGGGTGCGTAGATCCAAAGACGACCATTGGCTGCCGTGAGGTTTCTCTGGATATAAAGGCGGGCATAGTCGAGATAACCGAGAGCATCGGCCGTTGTGACGCTGCTGAATCGACTGGTTGCCTGTAGACGGTTGTTAGTCAGTGTGGCGCCAGTAACGGTCACAAGCTGATTTTGAGCGTATCCAAAAGCGCCTTCCTCGTTGTTGTAGTCGAATCCAAGGCCAGAAAATGGTATGACTCCAACCGACCTAGTGCCGAAGAATGTTTCAAATTGAGCGTTGTTGCGGTTACGAGTTGCTAGGCGTGCATCAATAAGCATATTTGAGTTGGCAACGAATTCAGTGATGACTGAATCCATCAAAGTCAGGGTGTTCCCGAAGCTTTCGGCAGTTACACGTTCACCGAGCCATTCCGATCCGGAGCGCATCTCGGTGGCAATCTTGTTCGTTTCTTCCTCTTTGAAGATGAAATCTGTGTATGTAGTTAACAACTCAGAGGGTTGACCAGTCTGTGCTGGACTAAAACGCTGACCGTTCTGTGCCCCAACTGTGATGAAAACATAAGTAAACCGAGAGTAGAGATGCGTTTCGTGGATAAACCTTGTTGTGTTCGCATTGTAGAACACGCGCTGTGGTCCCTCGGCGTAGAAAATGACTGAATCGTCGGTATCAAAACGTCCGTCGGCCTCGCCGTTCACGATGATTGGAATCTGTCTGAATTCAGGCCTAGCCGTACTGTTTCGCATCGGAAGCATCGCGTATCCACCAGCCCAAACCTGAAGTCTACGCGGATCCAATGTGGCTACATTCAGGCCGGTCATACTCGCGATGTAAGCTCTATCCAAACGATGTAATCCGCTTCGACTGATTGGTATTTTATACCAAACACCACTCGCTAAGGGGCTACTGTTGGAAAAATTGGTCGTCTGTGGCAGATCGGCAGACGGGAGGGACTTGTATACCCGGAAGCGTACTTGTTCGAGCACCTGGAAGCTGAGTTCATTGCCAGCCACAGGCCTGGTAATGTTAATTTTTAAGGCAGCATGTGCCTGTTTGAGAAAAAACCCAGCGTTATAGGTTTCAAACAGGGGTAAGCTTGATGCGACACTGCCTTGGCGTGAACGAAAGATATCGGTCGTATCGGACTCAAATTCAACGATCTGGTATCGGACATCCAACAATCGGTACGAATTATCTCCCCGTGCAAAAGGTATAAGCAGCTCGTAGTGGGGTGCACGGTTCAGAGAAAAATTCTCAAGCCTATAGTCGATGAATTCGCTTGTCTCCGATTCGACGACCATCTTTTGCGCTAAGGCAGATTGATGCCATATAGGCAAAAGCAACAACACGACTACGACCTTGAACAGACGTATCATGTGTTTGTGAGTAGCAGCGATTAAATACCGGTTGGCGGGCATCCAGTTAGGATCAAATCAATAGATGGTATCTTTTCGCGATACGGCTGCGTTTGAGGTTGAAGATTGAAGATACAACGACGTTATAACAACGCCAAAAGACACAAATTCGAAGTAGCACTTTGGGTACGATGCCCCTCCGGATCAGTCACATTTAAACTGAAACGCCCGGAGGGGATTAGATCGTATGCAGCGTCACCGCTTTTTATGATAAAATTTCAATTACCACAGCCGATGCACCACCGCCGCCATTGCAAATACCCGCTACTCCGTATCGTTTGCCATTCGTTCGTAGGGTATTTATCAGAGTAGTAATGATACGGGCTCCAGAGCATCCGATTGGGTGACCAATGCTAACCGCACCACCCCAGATGTTCACTTTGGCGGGGTCGAGCTCAAGGAGTTGATTGTTTGCAATACATACGACTGCAAAAGCCTCGTTGATTTCGAATAGGTCGATGTCGCTCATTTTTAAACCGGCACGCTTCACGGCTAACCGTACTGCATCGTTTGGGGCAATGGTAAACCACTCCGGTGCCTTTGCAGCACTTGCCTGAGAGACTACTCTTGCAATAGGCTTCAAGCCCAACTCAGTGGCGCGCTCTTCGCTGCTCAGTAGCAATGCAGATGCTCCGTCGTTGAGTGTACTTGCATTTGCAGCTGTAACAGTGCCGTCCTTTTCAAACACCGGCTTGAGCGATGGTAACTTGTCGAAGTTTACTTTGTCGATTTCCTCGTCATTCATCACTTCGGTTACATTGCCCTTGCGGTCACGCACGTTTATTTTTGTGATTTCGCGGTCGAAATGTCCGGCATCGCGGGCTGCCTGCGCGCGTTTGTACGACTCGATGGCGTATGCATCCTGATCTTCGCGAGAAATTTTGTGCTCGCGGGCGCACAACTCAGCTGCACTGCCCATATGATAGTCGTTGTACACATCCCAGAGACCATCCTTGATGATTCCATCGAGCACTTGTCCGTGACCCAAGCGTCCACCATTGCGAAATGCTGGCAAGTAGTAGGGCACGTTGCTCATACTTTCCATGCCACCGGCGATCACAATGTCGGCCTCGGAAGTTTGAATTTGTCCGTTAGCAACCATCACAGCCTTCATGCCTGATGCACAGACTTTGTTGATGGTAGTGCTTGGTGTTTTCTGTAGCAGACCGGCTTTAAGAGTGGCTTGACGCGCAGGAGCTTGACCGATGCCAGCACTCAGCACGTTCCCCATAATGACCTCATCGACGACAGCGGGGTCGATAGATGACCTTTTAACAAGTGATGCAATGACAGCAGCGCCGAGTTCGGGAGCACTAAAAGATGCAAGGGATCCGCCAAAGGAACCGATAGGTGTGCGCACAGCGTCTATGATGACAGTATTTTTCATTTTCGTGATGGATAGGTTTAAAGTTCGGATTCATCGCGCCATTGGAGTAGTTTCCAGGCCATCGTGCTGTCGGCGCGTGCGAGCACGAAATTGGCGGACCCATCGGTCCGTATGATATCGTTGGAGTTGATCACAACTAAAAGGTTGAACCTTCTTACGATTTGTGCCCGAGTTCCATCGGGATTAACTACCTGCAGTACAATGTTATTCCACTGGAGTTGGATGTCCTGGCTTTGCACGAATAAGTTATAGGTGCTGTTCATGTCTTCGGTGCGACCCCAGGTCACATCCAGGTTTCTGTCGAAGTCTCTAAAAATAAAGTTGAAATCTGGGTCAAGCAATGGACCGTATAATGTGGTATCCCTAAACTGATAGGCATTCTGGAAGCGGATATAGAATCCATCGATCTTCTTCGGATCGCCAAGGAGTTCGTCGAAGATGTTCGTTTCGTCGACCCGCGGCGCGAACGGGTTGATGCAAGAAGCGAGAATCGAGACGCAAGAAACGAGAGCGAGGCACAGTAGCCACTGCAAACGATTTGTTGCACTGGGCACCAAACTCACTTTGGGTTCATTCAAAAGCTTATTTGACTCAACTAGTTTCATTCACCATTTTCTCGCTTCTCGCTTCTCGCTTCTCGCTTCTCGCTTCTCGCTTCTCGCTTCTCGCTCACGCTTCAAGTGCTCGTTCGAGGTCGTCGACAAGGTCTGATACATCCTCGATGCCGACACTTAGTCGGATGAGCGAATCGTGGAGGCCACTGGCATGACGTACGTCCGCTGGGATAGATGCATGTGTCATCGTCGTTGGGTGGCAAACAAGAGATTCAACACCACCTAGGCTCTCGGCTAGGGTGAAGTAGCGGGTAGCGCTCATCACCTTTTGTGCGCGTTCCACCGAGTCGTCTTTCAATGAGAACGACACCATGGCACCGAAGTCTTCCATCTGGCTTGCAGCCAGCTCGTGCTGGGGGTGCGACTTCAAGCCGGGCCAACGCACATCGGCCACTTTAGGGTGATCGACCAAATAGTGGGCAATGTCTCGGGCATTTCGGCAAGCACGCTCCACGCGAAGCGCCAATGTTTTAATGCCCCGAAGTGTGAGGTAGCAGTCCATTGGACCCGGCACGCCACCAGTTGTTTTAACTTGAAACCTCACATTCTCCATGATTTCGCGGTTCGAGCTGGCAACGGCACCACCAATCACATCGGAGTGACCGCCAAGGTACTTCGTGGTCGAGTGGACAACGGCATCTGCGCCTAATGTTAGTGGCTTCTGCAAAACGGGTGAGGCAAAGGTGTTGTCGACCACTGTAAAGATCCCGAAGTTGTTGGCGATTGCGGACAAAGCGGATATGTCTACAATATTCAGGAGTGGATTCGTCGGTGTTTCAATCCAAATCAAGCGGGTAGATGGTTTTATTACCTGCTCAACATTCGACAGGCGTGTCATGTCTACAAACGAGAATTCGATTCCGTAATTCGCATATACTTTCGTAAAGAGGCGATAAGTGCCACCATAAATGTCGCTCGATGCGATTACGTGATCGCCGGGACGAAGCATTTTCATGATGGCATCCATAGCTGCGCAACCGCTAGCAAAAGCAGCGCACTCGTCGGCCTCTTCTAGGCCTGCTATCATGGCCTCCAATGCCGAGCGTGTAGGGTTGGTGACCCTTGCATACTCGTGTCCCTTATGCACTCCTGGAGATTCCTGGGCATAGGTGGAGGTTTGGAAGATCGGCGGCATTACAGCGCCGGATGTTTCTTCGGGATGCTGGCCGGCGTGAATGACCTTGGTGTTGAATTTCATGTGGTAAAAGCGCTTTTATGTACTTCAATAGAACCGAGATCTAATGTATCAAGCCGTGGATCCCAGTGAGGTTCAAGGTACGAAAATCGGGCAGAAGCATCCACTTGAAAACAAAAAAGGCCCAGATGTTGATCCGGGCCTTTAAAGGTCGTGTTATACAAACTTAGACTTACTGCTCAGAACGCTCCATTGCTCTTTGAGCTTGCTCAGTCATACCTAGACGGATATAAACGCGCGAAATTGTTGCCCAGTTGTCGCGGTTGTCAGGGTCAAGCTGAGTTGCCTTCTCCATGTAGGGGAGTGCTTTTCTCCAGATTTCTTTTGCCTCGTTCTGCATACGGTCTGCAATGGCAAGATCCATCTGCTCGTTGCCTTCATTGAAGCGAACGTTAGCTTTTACATCATAGATGCTTCCCAATAAGCTGAAGTACTTGGCGGTTGTTGGCTCGAGTTCGGTTGCTTTCGTGAGCTGCTCAATAACAACATCACCGAGACGGTTGATTTCTGCACCAGTCTTTATGTTTTCGTTGTTCTTGTCTTCAAGCTCTTTTTCTATAGCCTGCATGCGCTGGGTGTTGGCTGCAGAGGTTGGCCTACGCGCTGTTTCGCGAAACTCTGAACGCAAATCGAAGGCAACGGTGTAGTTGTCGTTCAAGCTTGAGATCTGGTTGTTGATGGCCTCGAACAAGAGTGTGGCGTACACGTAGCGGTACTCAGCGTTGTCGGGTTCGAACGTAATCAGCTCGGCCATTGTGCTGGCTGCCTTGTCGTATTCGGCACGGCTGAGGTAGGTGTTGGCGACCTCAATTTTGATGTCTTTGTTGCCTGGGAACATGCTGACAGCTTTTTCCATGGTAGCAAGTGCCTCAGCATCTTGCCCTGCCTCACGTTGGAACTGCAGCAAACGCACATAATCTTCGGCTACCGCATTTGATCCCGCCTTTTCTACTGTCTCCTTCATTTGTTGAGCGGCAGACGGCACATCGCCAGAAAGGAAGTAAATCTCGGCAAGGGCCCTCGACGAAAGTGAGCTATCTGGATAGATGGCGATAGCGTTCTTCATATGGGCGATCGATCGGGCAAAATCTTGATCGGAAATAGTGTCTCTGCTAACGTAGTTCACGCTGGTGGCGTGCTCAAGACGCCAAGCATCTTCACGAACCTCATCGATTTGGAGAATGCTGAGCAGAGCCTTAGGATCAGTACTTGCCTCAAGAATGGAATTGGCTCGATTTAAAGAAACGATCATAGCCTGATAGTCTGAAAGACGGGCGCCGATATTGTTGTTCTCCATCGCGCGGCTGCTGAGGGCACGTGCCTTCCAAATGTAGGCGTCGTGGTTCTCGGGATTGGCGGCAATGGCACGATCGGTTGATGCGATAGCCGCAGTGTAGTCCTTATTACGGATGTTCAACTTGGCTGACTCGATGTTCGGGTCACCACCCGAACAAGCTTGAATCACAACTGCGATAATAAGCACCGCAACGAAGCGTAGACGAAATGTATTCATAAGAATCGATGTAGGGATTGTAGATTGGGTGCGACCTGCTTTTACAGTATAAAACCCTTTACTCCGCAATATATCCCGATAAGGGGTAGAATTGCAATAACAGATATCCTTCATTAACGATTCGAAAACTTCCAGGGTATATTTCAACTTCGTTCTGAGGGATAATTTGTGGATATTTGAGTCATGGTTCATCCCGAAAATTCACACACTACCATTGCACAGGCAGGTTATTTCCATCGACCAGGGTCTGACCCGTCGCTGCCGTCGGTGGTGATGTTGCACGGTCTTTTCGGGAAACTGACAAATTTCGAGCCGGTAATACCTTTCTTATTACCTCAACTGGACATTTGGGTTCCCGAGTTGCCGCTTTATACCCAAACGGAGGGTACCGACTCAATCGAAGGTTTATCGAGATGGCTGAACCAGTGGCTCCACCTGAACGGCATCGAAACTGCTGTGCTATTGGGCAACAGCCTGGGTGGACATATTGCGCTCGACAGCGTTTTACGAGGCAACTCATCGATCAAAGGATTGGTGCTTGTTGGGAGTTCCGGCTTGTTTGACGCCGGTTTTGGCGACTCTATTCCTAGAAGATTCGATCGCGAGTACATCCACGACAAAGCATCGGAAGCATTTCACACGTTTGATGTGGATGACGACATGGTTGAGGAAATTCAAGACGTGATCACTAACCGGTCATTACTAGGTAAACTGGTTCGTCTCGCCCGATCGGCCCGGCATGCAAATACCGAGCCTTTATTGTCGCAAATCGACGTGCCAACATGCATCATTTGGGGAGAAAACGATCGCATTACCCCACCTTCGGTGGCACACAAGTTTCACAGTCTTATTGCTGATTCAGAACTCAAATGGATACCAAACTGTGGTCATGTGCCGATGATGGAGCAGCCCAAAGCCTTCGCACAAATTTTGAACGATTTCATTTTGAGCTTTAACCAGCCTTCGTTTATTTTCAATGATTCCATTCAATCTACTTAACCGAACTATGAAACAGGTCATTCATACAAAGCACGCACCTAAAGCACTTGGGCCATATAGCCAGGCGATTAAAGCAAATGGGTTGGTGTTTTGCTCCGGACAAGTAGGACTCGTGCCTGCAACGGGAGAATTTGCCGGCGACGACGTGGCCACGCAGTGCCGACAGGTGATGGAGAATCTGAATGCCGTACTCAGTGAGGCTGGTTCAGGATTCGACAAAGTGGTCAAGACGACCATCTTTTTGGCTGATATGGACGATTTTGCCACTGTGAACGGAATCTATGCCGAATATTTCAACGATGCTCCACCAGCTCGTGAAACGGTGGCTGTTAAGACACTACCGAAAAGTGGACTGGTTGAAATCAGTATGATCGCACTGGCTTAAGGCAAGACAGCTTTGAAGGACTGACGATTGCCGGCATTGTCGCTGATGTTCACTTCGATCGTTGAACCTTTGCGGGGTGCATGATTCGTGTGGTACCAGAAAAGTGTAGCCGCACCAGGCTCATATTCGATGATGCCTCTTCTACCGTCAACATAGAACTCGACAGACTCGAAATTCACCCCAGACAGATCGTCGCGAACGCGAACGGTAACGGTGTTTCGGTTTGCGAAATCTTTCATTAAGCGTGGGCTATTCACTTCGGGTGGAATAGTATCTCTAAGAATTTCGAAGGTTCCGAAGCTAGTAACGCGTGCCGAAAGCCTTTTACCATCCCAAACGGCACCAGCCCAGGACGGCCTGCCACTATCGCGACGGTACCATCCCCAACCTTTTTGATCCACCTCTTGGTCATCGAGCAGCCAAGTGAGCTTCACCCCGCCTTTCATGGGTTCGTGGTCTGGCCACAAGGCAGCCGACCTTACACCGTTGATGATGTCGGCCGAAAAGGATACGCTTAGGGTGTCGTACAATGCGCTGCTTTCGAAGGTCGCACTTGCTTGTCGACTTACATTGTAGAGCGTTCGCTGCTGGCCGGGGTAAACCCGGGTGAACAGACCTAAATCCCTGCCCCCGACACGTATCATGGCGGTATCCATCATGCTCAAGGGGATCATGTGGTCGGCTCTCGCAGCATACGAAATGCACGACATGCCAGGATTTAAGATGGTGCCGCTTCCACAGACATCCACTTTGATTGTCCCCTTTGTTGTAGGGATGCTAAAACCGTTGTTGGTCCATTCTATGCCAGACATCGCCGTTCTGGTCAGGTATGAAACCTGTTTTGGCATTTCAGGAGTACGAGGTGGGTCGGTTGTTACAATTCGCTCAGGTCTTGTCACGTTCAGTCTTGCGGTAACCGCAGTTCTGTTCCCGAAATAGTCAGTGGCGACAATCCGAACCTGGTGAGTACCAGTAGGGAGATTTAGACGACCTTTTGTCGAACCGTGCTCGTAAAAGGGCAGGGTGTTTCCATCGCGGACATACAGACGCTGGTAGCCTCTGCGAGACTGTCGCAGAATGGGAAAAACCCGATCCAAGAACATCTGCGATGTGTTGTAATAGCCGAAACTGTCGACCCTGCTGGTGAAGAATTTCTCGTTATTCACATATAGGTCAAGACTGTACACGGAGTACACATTGTCGGCCCCGTCGGCATAATCGCTGGCGTTTACAGCAAGTCCAATAGTGCCAGATACATTGAACGTTCCGTAATCGCTGCCTTGCCTTGTGGTTATTTCCGTGATGCGCGAGACACCGTTGATGCGAGCATCGACCGATAGGGGCTCAAGCGCTAGTCCGCTGATTCGTGGCGGGGTAGTGTCTTTGATTTTGATATTAGCCAAAAGGGGATTGAATGGTCTTTCCTCGGGTGTGCGCAATTCGAAATGTAAGTGCGGTGGACCAATACCCGTGGATCCGGTAAATGCTATGAGGTCGCCTTTTTTGAAACGCATCCCATACTGTTCGAGGTTCTGGTCGAACCGGAACGGGAATGTTTGCATACGGATGGAATCGACCAGAGTCCTGATACCCGGTTCGAAATCACGAAGGTGGGCATATAGAGAAACGCTCCCGTCGTCGTGCTTAAGGTATACCACCTTACCATAGCCATAGGGCGACACTCCGATGCGTTGCAAGATACCATCGCGCGATGCGAATACTCTGAAACCTTCGCGACCCCAGGTTTTGACGTCAATACCGGCATGGAAGTGTGCTGATCTCGTCTCACCGAATTTGCCAGAAAGTAGGGTGCTAGCCTCGGTTGGCCACATCCATTCTGCACGGAGGTACTCAGGCTGTGCCACGGCCATTTGTGGCAGAAACGACGAAATTACAAGCAGTAATACAGCGGAAAATTTATACCACATCCACCTTCAACGTCAAATTGGTGCCGTTCAGTATGGCATGAAGCTTGTCGCCAGGATTCAGCTTACCAACACCTTCGGGAGTACCTGTGTAAATGATGTCGCCTGGATAGAGCGTAAAAATACCGGACAGGTAATGTACAAGGAACGGGATGGGGAACAACATGTGCGAGGTCATTCCGTGCTGGCGACGTTCCCCGTTGATATCGAGTGTATACTCGATGGCGTCGGGATCGGGAAGGGCAGATGCATCGACAAAGTTGGAAAGGGGAGCAAAGGTGTCGAAGCCTTTGGCTACAGACCAGGGCAGTGACTTGTCTTTGGCAATTTGCTGCAAGTCGCGGGCGGTGACATCAATTCCTAGTCCGTAACCAGCGATGTAGCTCATGGCCTCAGCGATTGGGATGTTCTTGCCTTGCTTTCCTATTGCCAATACTAACTCAGCCTCGTAGTGCACGTCGGTGCTCTGCGGTGGTATGACGATGGATGCGCCGTCGGGAACGACTGAGGAAGCGGGTTTGATGAAGACGACTGGCTCGCCAGGTACGGGATTGTTTAATTCGCGTGCGTGGGCGGCATAATTGCGGCCGATGCAGTAAATGGTGCGGACTGGCAGATTATTGGGTAGTATAGGGTGCATTTCCGTTATGCAAAAGCGTGGTTGGATTTCGGAATATAGGCACAAAAAAAGCCCCTGTCGCAAAGCGGAGGGGCTTTTTTACAAGGTTTAGCACCTGTTATGCAATGTCGATATGCACAAACTTACGATCGTTGCGACCGCTGCTGAAACGCACGGTTCCATCTGCGGTTGCGAAAAGGGTGTCGTCGGAGCCGATGCCGACGTTACGACCTGGGTGAAACTTGGTGCCACGCTGGCGCACAATGATGTTGCCGGCGATCACATTCTCGCCGCCGAACTTCTTAACACCCAAGCGTCTGCCTGCAGAATCGCGGCCGTTCTTGGTAGAACCACCGCCTTTTTTATGTGCCATGACTGGTTCCTGTTATATGTTAGATTGCGAGTTTGTCGATGCGCAGGCGGGTCAGATGCTGGCGGTGGCCATTGCTTTTCTGATAACCTTTGCGACGCTTTTTCTTGAAGACGATCACTTTGTCGCCTTTGAGGTGCTCAAGTACGGTAGCTTCCACACTTGCACCGGCTACGGTAGGCGTTCCTACTGTCACAGAGCCGTCGGCCTTTTTGGCCAAAAGCACTGCGTCGATGGTCACTTTGTCGTCAACGGTTGATTCGTTGCGGTCGACAATGATCACATCGTTTTCGGAAACTTTGTACTGATGCCCACCGATTTTCACGATAGCGTACATGGTATTGTCCTGAATTGACGGATTATTGGATAGAATTCAAAAATACGGATTTGAAGCTAATAATCCAACTCCCCCCAACCATGAAATGATACCCTGCTCATGGTGACACTCATCATGGAAATGGCTAATTTACTCCCATAAGAGAAAGAATGTATACAAAACCAAATCGCACTATGTCGAAGCAGAAATCACTTCCCCTACTCCACCAGCAGGCATTGCGGTATAAGAACTTCAAAAGGCTTCAGCACGATGGCGGACGCGCTTGGATCAAAGACTCGCAATTGGCGCCTACTATCCGTGAGGCGCATCTTGGTCTGCAGGCTCAGCATCCGATCGAGAAGCCCACTGTAGCCGGAGAATAAACCATGGCTTACGAGATGCAGGATTTTCGCCGCGATGTAGTCGAAGCATCGCGCACAGTGCCTGTTGTGGTTGATTTCTGGGCAGAATGGTGTGGTCCATGCAAAGTTTTGGGTCCAGTCTTGGAAAAGTTAGCTGCTGAGGCGAAGGGTAGGTGGAAGCTTGTCAAGATCGATACCGAAAAGCATTCCCAAATAGCGGCACAATTTCAGATCCGCAGCATTCCAGCTGTCAAGTTAGTCCATAATGGTGCTATCATCGCAGAGTTTGTGGGTGCATTACCCGAACCGCAGATCCGAAAGTGGCTCGATCAGCATCTTCCGGCCGATCAGGGAACGCAAGACACAGAGCAGCATCTGAAGGAATTATTGGAAGCTGGCGACCGTAACGCGGCCCGCGAGGTAATTGCGGAGCAGTATGCGGCCGAACCTCACTCAAAAGATCTCGCAGCCCGGTTGGCGATGCTCTGCATCCCCGACAGGGTAGAAGATGCCAGAGCCCTGCTTTCTGTCTTCAAGGATGAGCCCAAGTTCGACATTGAGAAGGAGTCTATTGTTTTTTTTGAGTATGTGCGCAGCATGCCGGCCTCCGTGGCGTTCGATGGCAATGAAAAGGCAGTCGAATTTTACATCAACGGCTGCAGAGCATTACGGGACGGAGATTTTGAGGCGGCATTGTCATCGTTTATCGACAGCATGATGCGCGATAGAAGCATCGACGACGACGGTGCCAGACGTGGATGTGTCGCAATCTTCAGTGTCCTCACAGAAGCGCATCCGCTAACGAAGGCTTGGAGACGCAGATTCTCGATGGCATTGTATTAGTAGAGTAGTTAGTGGTTAGTGGTAGAGTGGTAGAGTGGTCAGTGGTGTGTAGTCTATGCTGTAAGCATCTCACCTCACCAAATACACATTGTCATCCTGTAGGGACCTAAGCTGTAAGCTTATTACCACTCAACTGGCCTTATAAAAGCCGCTTCGGTTCACGTGGCCGACGTATTTACCAAGGACTCGCACTTCCTCGAAGATGTCGGGCTCGATCTTAATATCGCGGTACTCTTCGTTTGCCGGCTCAAGTCGTAGTCCATTTCGGTCGAAGAACACCTTCTTTAGACTGGTTTCCCCGTTGAACAATACCGCACCGATGTCGCCGTCGCGCAGATCGTCGTCGGCAAGAAGCACGAAATCGCCATCGAATATTCCGGCATCCTTCATCGACATGCCCGATACCCTGAGGGCAAACATCCGGTTTATGCCTGGAAAGAGCGTCTCGAGTGTGATGCGTCCCAAATTGGCCTCCACGGCTTCCTGAAGGTAACCTGCTGCAATGACGCCACGTATCGGTATGCCTGCAGACTCCTGTTCATCATCCTCGAGCAGGTGTGGGGGTATATCGTAAACTTCGTCACCTTTCTTTATCAAATAGCCTTTTTTAAGCAGCGACTTGATATTTTGGGTTACACTGTTGGGCGAACGGAAATCCATCGCATCCGCAATCTCCCGATATGTCGGCCAGATTCCGTTAGACATCCGGTAATCCCGAATGTAGTTGAAGAATTCCAATTGCTTTTTTGTAAGTTGACGATTATCCATAAATGTGGACCTTTGTTTGGAAATCTGAGTTAACTTATTAACCCCTTTAATTGATAATGTGCGATATATGTACAAAATAATAATGCAGAGATTTGAATTCTGCAAGCCCAAAGCCCCAATATGCACATATAATGTACATATCGCGATCTATTTTGTCATTTTTGTCACTTTTTTAGGTGGATGTTCTCTGCCAAGCTCGACACCAGCGAATTACAGCGAAGAATTTATGGCTGTTCACGATGCGGCGACCACTCGCGACGGCACAAGGTTAATGGAGCTCGCAGCAAGTGAAGACCAGTTGGTGAGGGAGGCCGCATGGAGGGCCTTGGCGTCGACCCCATCGGCTTCAACCGACTCCATTATTCAGATGGCAATGGCCGACGGTTCGGAAGTGGCCTGGTTTTCCATTTCAACTCGGGCTTTAAGTGCCGACCAGCTCAGGGTTCTTGAGTCGCATGCCTTCAGTAACGATTTTCCGCGTGGACTCATCCGCACACTTGGTCTGCAGGGTGATGAAACAACTGGTGTGTTGATGGACACTTGGTCGGGTAGTATTACTCCTGGTCACGAAATGGAAGCGGAGTTTGCGCTTGCCATGAGCAGGTTAGCTTTGAGAAGAGGGTCGGCTGCCCAATCTATAGACCGTCTTTTAGACCGTGCGATGCAGGCGACATCTCCAGATGTTGCAAGGAGCTGGTTGTATGCACTGTACCGCTCTAACACGCTGCTGATCACCGGCGAACAGGCTACCAACATCATAGAAAACCTATCAACTTTTGTCACTTATAATGACCCAGATGTAAAGCGCACCGTGTTCAGGATACTTGCAAAGTCGCGAAATGCTGAGGCATTGTCTCTATATGAGACAAGTGACCTCTCAAAATCTGACACGCGTACTGCTGTGGATGTGCTTCGATCACTTCTTAGTTTCAGCGACTCCGAAACGGCGACGAAGGCGACTGCGCTGTCTATGTTAGTGGAACTCATCAAGCACGACAACCCGCTGGTGGTAGGGGAGGCCTTGACGGTGATGTCGCAAATGAAGCTTGAGTCCACCCAGATGCCCGTTGCCCAAGTTGACGCCGTTATGGAGAGGACCAAAGGCAAGGATAACAGAACCTATCTGCGAGCCCTTTCCGAAAGGCTCTCCCTCGAACCGCGACTGAGTGCGATCGATTCGGCCTTTGTGCGCAGCATAGCTCAAAAAGAGCCCTATCTGGCCAGCGACGCCCTCATGAACCTGATATACGGACGTCCGACGCACCAAGTTCTGGCCGAGCTCAAGCCGTTCATTGAATCCGGCGAGCACATGCACAGAATGGCTGCTGCAACGATTCTTAATTCGTTTGCACGTTCCCTGCCACAGGTTGGGGCAAGCAAGGACGATATCGCCGCGACACGAAACGCCATCTGGGGTATGCTATCGACACCCAACAGGAGCCTGGTCTACACATTGTTCGGTGCCTTGCGTCAGCCCGAATTTCGGGAGAATGGCGATAATGAACGTACGATAACTATGTTGCAATCGTACAAGATGCCTGAGGACATTGAGGTCTACCAGGCTGTACTTCCGAGTTTACTCCGTGATATGGGTGCAAATGCCTTTAGCTTGGCCGATTCGATGGCATCGTACGATAATGCTGCTCTCAATCGGGTTCTTCTTCCGTTTGTGAGTTATCCGATTCGCGAGAGAATCGAGTCAGCATCGCCTTCTGTTTCGCTTCAGGGTCCAGATTGGACACTTTTACGTAAACTTGGTACTAAGCCAACCCTTCAACTTGAAACCGAAGCCGGCTTGATTGTGGTGGAGATGGATCCAATTCGGGCACCATCAACGGTTACAGCCATCTCAAGACTGGCTGAGGCGGGTCTGTATAACGGTATCCCGTTTCATAGGGTTGTTGCAAATTTTGTGATACAGGGTGGTGATGTGGAGACTGGCGACGGCTTCGGTGGTCCCGATTTCGTGATCCCCAACGAGCCAAGCGAGCATGGATTTGTTAGAGGCGCTGCAGGAATTGCCAGTGCTGGGAAAGACACGGAGGGCAGTCAGTATTTCTTCATGATCGACTGGGCGCCGCATCTTGATGGCGGGTACACCGTATTCGGCAAGGTTATTTCTGGCATAGATGTGGTCGACCGGATCCGAGTGGGCGACAGGGTAATTCGTGCGCGGATTTCGAATTTGTGATGTAAAAAAAATACAAAAATATTTAGTTAAGTATTTTCATATGACATCCTGTTTCTATATGTTAGCGTGATGTAACTCTTGCCATAACAAAGTTCTAGCTGAGTTCAGTCTGCTCGACGTCACACGTGAAATAAATTTTAAGAGGATGAATATGAGGAAACAAAAAACTTTTGTCTTCAGCTTATTGCTGGGGATAATCGCGTTGATTACAACTGTTGATTATGCGCGAGCGGAGTCAAAAAAAGCGCTTTTAATGGTTGGAACCATATCTGGAACTGTTACTGACGCCGCTACGGGCGCGACAATGCCAGGTGTGAATATTATTTTGGTTGGAACTAGCTTTGGGGCGCCAACGGACGCACAGGGTCGCTATTCCATTCAAAATGTACCAGCTGGATCTTACACGATTGAGGCTCGTTTTTTGGGATACCAGTCTACAAGGCGAAATATCACATTAGTTGATGGCCAAAGCCTCACTGCAAACTTTGAGTTAAGGGAATCGATGGTTGGTCTTGATGAGGTGGTAGTGACAGGAGCAGCAGGCGACACGAGGAAAAAGGCCATCGGTAACGCGGTTTCAACCGTAAAGGTTGGCGAAATAACCGAGTTGACAACTAGATCGAATGTAAGCGAATTACTTCAAAGTCAGGTACCTGGTCTTACCATGATGCCTGGCTCAGGTACTGCTGGGGCAGCTTCGAACATACGACTAAGGGGATCGAGCTCTATCAATGCAGGCAATAACCCCGTGATTTATGTCGATGGAGTGAGATTGTACACAGGATCGGTAGGAAATTTTGATGTGTTCGGTCAATCCACTTCTGCTTTGGATGCCATCAATCCAGAAGACATCGAATCCATAGAAGTCATCAAAGGCCCAGCTGCTTCCACTTTGTATGGCGCTGAAGCGGCCGCTGGTGTTATTCAGATATTCACCAAACGCGGTAGCATGGGAGAAAAAAACTTGCAGTGGAATTATAGGGCAGAAGTAGGTCAGTCCTCGTGGCCCGAAGAGTGGCGTCCAACAAACTACACTCTTTGTGATGCAACCAAGTTGGCGAATGCAACGCTTTGGCCGGGATGTGTTGGCAAATCAGCGGGTGAACTCATTAACTCGGTCCCACTTTCTGACAATCCAATGTCACTTAGAAATGGTGCTGTTCGTAAGCAGTCTTTATCTCTTCAGGGTGGTGGGCAACAATACTCGTTCTTCTTATCGGGCAACTACGATACTGAAGAGGGAGTTTATTACACCAATTTCTCGGATCGCAGTTCATTAAGAGGCAATTTCCGCTTTTTGCCAACCGAAAAGATGGACTTATCATTTAATGTAAACTATGCGAACAACCATCTTCGATTGCCATTAGGCGACAATACAGCCGACGGTTTGATCATCAGTTCATGGCTTGCTCTTCCGGGAAGGCAATACCCAAGCCCAGGTGCACCGGGGTATTTCACGATTTCGCCTGAAAACTTCAACAAGTACGATAATCAAACCAGAAGTAATCGCTTTATTATAGGTGGTACTGCCAATTACAGACCTTTTGCATGGTTCGATAATCGTTTAAACGTTGGATTTGACCTCACAGCATCTAAGGCAGAGGTTTACTTTGCGCCAGACGGTCCTTTTGCAGCCCGCACAAGCTTTGGTTTAGTCAACACAAAAGGTGTCATAGCAAAGAATAGCCCAAATAATCAGGAGTTCACCTTCGATTATGCCGGAAACATGTCGCGTAGTTTTAGTGAATCATTACTTGGTACTTTATCATTTGGAGCCCAATATTTAAGTTCAACTAATTCACAATCTATCGTATATGGGCAAGATTTAGGTTCTGTTGCAGTACGATCTGTTCGATCGGCGGCGGTCACTTCGGGTACAGAGACATTTGTGGAACAAAAATCACTAGGTTTCTACATCCAAGGACAAGCAGCTCACCGCGACATCCTATTTTTGACAGCGGCACTTCGCATGGATAACAACTCGGCCTTTGGATCAGACATCAAGCAGGTCTACTATCCTAAAGCTTCAGTATCGTATGTGATTTCGGAGGAGGAATTCTTCTCCGTACCAAAAGTGGACCAACTTCGACTCCGCTTTGCTTGGGGCCAAGCTGGTAATGCACCAGGACCATTTGATGCCATCCGAACATATGGCACAACAGCTACAACGCTAGATAATGGTGGCTCGGTGTCGTCCCTGCAATACATATCGGTGGGTAACCCTGAGCTGAAGCCAGAACGAGGCGATGATATCGAAGTCGGTTTTGATGCCATTTTGTTCAATCGTGGCTTGGAAATCGAACTTACTTACTACAATACAAGAACCAAAGATGCCCTAATTAGCGTGCCTGTTGCACCATCAACTGGTTTTTCAGGATTTCAGTTGCAGAATTTGGGTGAGATATCAAACCAAGGTCTAGAGTTGTTGTTGAGAGTTAATCCAATTACCACAAGGAATTTCACTTTAACAAACACGCTGACCTTAACGACTAATAAGAACGAATTGGTTTCGTTCGGTGATGGGCGAGATCCTGTTCGTTTTGGTGTATATGCCCCTATTCATCGCTTTCAAGAAGGCAAACCACTTGCGGCCTACTGGGCTACCCAAGTGCAGCGCGATGCCAACGGCAATCTCCAGCGCAATTCAGCGGGAGCTTTGGTTTTAAACCCAGAACAAGTTTACATGGGTCCTTCGACACCGACCAGAGAGCTAGGGTTTTCAACCACAGCAACACTCTACAAAAATCTGCAACTATATGTCCTTTTCGACTATAAAGGTGGACACTACCTTTTCAATGTCAAAGATTGGAGACGTGATCGTGCAGGTGTAACTGCAGAGACAGTAGATCCCGCAGTCAATCCAGATAACCGTGCTGAGCTGATGCTTGCTTCACAAACATTCCGTCATATTCAAAAGGCAGATTTTGTGAAGCTGCGCGATCTGTCTGTAAGATACTTGGTGCCACAACGCTACTCGAAGGTATTAGGGGTAAAAAGGGCATCCGTTGCATTCACAGGTCATAACTTGGCGACGTGGACCGCTTATGGAGGTGCTGATCCAGAGGTCAACTTCCATGGTGATGCCACATTCGACCGAAATGACTCGTGGACGTTGCCGAATACGCGCCGCCTGTCGGCAGCTCTCAACATTCAATTTTAATTTGTTGAGGCAAAACTATGAATTCGAACATGAATCTCACCCCAAAAACCATGATGTTTAATCTAAACAGATCGGGAAAGTGTTTTACGTTGGTGCTCATAATGAGCATTTCTACGCTTAGCGTATCGTGCGATGACCTGCTTACTGTGAGTGACCCTGGTGCTATCCAAGAAAAAGACTTGGAGAATCCAGCAACAGAGCAACTTATTGTAAATGGAGCACTGAGTGAGTGGCAATATGTATACGATTACATGACACTCACCGCAAGTATTTTCAGTGATGAAATTTTCACAGATCACACCAACATTGATCACCGTGAATTCGCACTACACAATTTCCCAAACACCAATGCTCTGAACAACGGCACCTACTCAAATCTGCACAAAGCTCGTGCAACAGCCGAAGACGGTGCAGCACGGCTCAAAGCATTTCATGGACAAGCTGCATCGAGCAATCTGAACGTTGCTGAGTTGCTTACTTATGCCGGCTATTCCTACACGTTGTTGGGCGAGCACTTTTGTGAATCGCCTGTGAATGGGAGCAGAGCTTATAGTTCGGATGAGCTTCTAAATTTTGCGTTAGAGCGCTTCGACGAGGCGATTACTATCGCTACTAGTGGGCAAGCATCCAATCCGACAAGAGCTACTACCATCCTCAACACAGCGAGAGTAGGTGCAGGTCGTGCCGCATTGCAACTTGGGCAGATGCAAAAAGCAATCTCATATGCATCGGCTGTACCGGCAAACTTTGAACGCTCCATTAACCGATCGACAAACTCAGCTAGGGAATCAACCATTATGGGAGCCCAATGGGCGTCTGCATCTGGTGCTTGGGCAGGGGTAAGTCCTAGGTTTAGAGCAATGAACGACCCTAGAGTACGCTCTACGGCTGCGCCAAGACTTGGGTTGAACGCTCGGCCAGTACATCTGCCCTACTTACCATTCTCTTATGTTGGTTGGAGTGCAGCATCTACTGAGCAAATTATAGCTTTGACCTCTAAAGTTAAATATAGCACGGGGTTGGAAGCGCGCTACATCGTGGCTGAAGCTAGTGGCGCCACAGCTCAAACATTGGCCTTTGTCAATGAAAGACGTCAATTCGCGGGCCAACAACCCGTAAACATAAGCGGTAGTGATTTACTAGCTGAACTTAGAGAACAGCGTTCGCGCGATTTCTTCCTTGGTGTTCAGCGGCACGGCGATTTGCGTCGCTACATCAAACTTAACAACATCGACTTGTTCCCAAAAGGATCATATCCCGTTACATCTGAACAATATGGCACACAAAAATGCTTCATTATTCCTTTGAGCGAGATATCTGCTAACCCCAATTTACGCTAGATGAAAACCATGAAAAAAATAGCAACGTATACATCAATGTTTGTACTAGCACTGGTTCTCATCAGTTGCACTCCAAACGAAAAGACGGAGAATCAAAATGGAGGAGAAGTGCCACTCAAAACTGGAGCTGAGCTACTAGTTGCCAACAATTTTGATCTACTGAAGGGAAAAAACGTCGGAGTTGTGACCAATCATAGTGCAGTAGTTGGCGGAAAGCATTTGGTTGATTTATTGCATGAAGCGGCAGATATCAACGTTGTGGTGTTATTTGGCCCAGAACATGGCATTCGTGGCGACGACGTTGGAATTATTGCTGACGCCACCGATGAGAAAACTGGCCTGCCTGTTTATTCGCTTTACGGCGACATCCGCAAGCCAACACCCGCGATGCTAAGCGGTGTGGATGTTTTAGTATTTGACATCCAAGATATCGGACCGCGTTTTTATACCTACATCACAACAATGGGTTTGACTATGCAGGCAGCAGCTGAAAATGGTGTCAGTTATGTAGTGCTAGACAGACCCAATCCTATCGGTGGGTACTTGATTGAGGGTTTCGTACGCGATGAAGATCAGTATTCATTTGTTGGACCATTTCGTATCCCAGTTACCCACGGTATGACGGTAGGTGAAATAGCAAACATGGTCAAAGCAGAAGGTATGATGGATGGGTTAGATAACCTTGACCTTACAGTAGTTGCGATGGAAGGTTGGGATCGTAACAAGTTATGGCCAGAGTACGATCTTGGATGGATTAAACCCAGTCCAAACATTCCTGATTTTGAGACTGCGCTTATTTACCCTGGTGCATGCTTTTTTGAAGGTTTAACAGCAAGTGAGGGTCGTGGAACCCAGGAACCTTTCATTTTGCTAGGTGCTCCTTGGATTGACGCACAAGCTTTAGTAGATGATCTAAACGCTAGAAATCTTCCTGGTTTGAAGTTTGAACCAGCTACTTTTACACCTGTGCCTCTAACTGGTATGACTCGTAATCCGAAGTTTAATGGTCAAGAGATCTATGGTGTCAGATATGTAGTGACCGACCCATATGCAGTAAGGCCTGTAGAGGCTGGTATCCACATGGTGCAAGCATTCTACAAACATACACCTGATGCAGATAAGCCTACATTTTTCCGTACAGAAGTAATGACACGTTTGGCCGGAACACCTCGTTTGCAAAATATGATATCGGAGGGCAAAACAGCCGAAGAGATCATCGCATCGTGGAAGGACGAACTCAGTGCTTTCGGCACTATTCGCCAAAGGCATCTCCTATACTAATGATATGTTTCTGACTTGATGTAAGACCGCACGGCGCAAAGCATCGTGCGGTCTTTTTTTTGTACGGTTGGCGACACAGTTTCAATGTCTATCAGACTACATAAATGCTGTCACAATTACTTTCCGAGAACAGTACGCATCAATTTGGCAAAAAAACACTCATGAGGTATAGTAAAAATTTATCTGTGTTATTGTGCGGCTTAGCCTTAGTGGTTAGCACATCTTGCAATAGAGACATTCCGGCCGAGTCGTTACTAGTAATGTCGTACAATATTGGATTTGGCCAAAACGGTATTGAAAACGTAGTTCAAGTTATTCGAAATTCGAAGGCTGACGTAATTGCGCTTCAGGAGGTTGATTCAAAATGGTCGGAAAGGAGCAGTTTCCTTGATCAAGCCGAGTATTTGTCCGAAGAATTGGGAATGCATCTTTTTTACGCTCCTATCTATGAAATTGCTGATTCAACCGATTTTACCCGAGTTCGCAGATTTGGATTGGCTTTTTTAAGTAAGTACCCTTTTATAGACTCTATCAACCACTCTATATCGCGGTTGTCGACGCAAGACACCGTAAACCAAGCTAGTATGATGCCCGGTTTTCCTCAAGTCGCAATTCGAGCAGGTAGGCACACAATCAATCTCTTCAATACACACCTTGATTTCAGAAGCGACCCTTGGGTGCGGGAGCTCCAAGTTGCGCAGATGCTATCAATCACTGACAAGGTTTCTGGTCCCAAAATACTACTGGGAGATTTCAATGCCGTACCTGATGCTGAGGTCTTATTGCCCATTTATGAAAAGTTTACAAATGCGGAATATCAGGCTAAATCCAATTTATACACGTATCCAGCCGATAATGCAATAAGACAAATAGATTTCATAACGTTTACCAATCATTTTACGCTCGACACCGTGTATGTGATTTCAACGACGGCATCTGATCATCTTCCCATTCTGGCTCGATTAACCCTTAAATTATAAATAACTCATGGCTAGCACAATCAAACTCACAATTGGCATTTTAAGTGCAATTTTGGTTATAGCGCTGGTAGGATGCAATAAACAGAAAACAGAATCAAATCCTCACCATACCGAGGGTCGTATCATCGTCGGGGCAGATCGACTGTTTTCGGAGTATGTAGAAATGATATACAACAAAAAGGTTGGCCTTGTATCTAACCACAGTGGTAGAACGAGCGATGGGAAACATCTTGCAGACCAACTCCATGAGCATCCAAATATCGAATTGGTATCCATAATGGGTATGGAATACAATGTGCGTTCAAACGATTATTCGCTACCTAGGGATCCTGAGTCTACAATTGATCCCGAGACAGGTGTAAGAAAGTATTCGCTCTATGGCGAAACGCACAAGCCGACATCTGAAATGCTGCGCGATGTAGAAATCATCATTTTTGATATTCAGGAAGTTGGTGCCCGATTCTATGAGCACGTAAACATCCTAGGCTTTGTGATGGAAGCAGCATCCGAGCTTGGTATTCCGGTTATTGTACTAGATAGACCGAATCCTGTAGGTGGGCTGCATGTTGATGGGTTTGTCGCCGATTCTTCCCAATACTACACTTTTGGCTCCTATACTCGCATCCCAATTATTCATGGCATGACTATGGGGGAATTGTCGCTCTTGTACAACGAGGAGGGTTTGCTGAGGAGTGGAAAGTCAGTTGATTTAACAGTGGTGGAAATGGTAGGATGGACTCGTGACATGTGGTATGACCAAACAGGGTTAGCATGGAGCAAACCATCCCCTAATTTGTACACGCTTGAATCAATTTTGGCATACTTAGGTACATGTATTTTTGAGGCCTATAATGTATCGGAAGGTCGTGGAACGGAGAAACCATTTGAATATATAGGAGCACCATGGATCGACAACGATGAGGTTGTCAGATTGCTCAGCGAGCAGAATTTAAATGGTGTCTCATTCGAGCCCATTGAGTTTGTGCCAACGAAGCTACCGCATTTAAGTCGAGATCCTGAATTGGCTGGTCTAGTGAGCAAAGGAGTTTATGTGAATGTTACAGATAGAAATGTTTTCGAATCCTACAAAACTGGCGTCGCCCTCTTATGGGCAATCCATACACTTCATTCAGATTCTTTGGAGCTAAGAGAGCAAACATTAGTGCGATTGACTGGTACCGACAGACTCATTAGATTCATGCAAATGGGCTACACTCCTGACGAAATTTTTCAAAGTTGGAGCGCTGAGCTTGCCGAGTTTAAATTAGTAAGGTCGAGGTATTTGATCTATCCATAAAATGATCTTAATGGTATGAACATCATCGCTCTCGACCAAGGAACCACTAGCTCTAGAGCTCTCTTGGTAGGGCTGGATGGACGCATAATAGACATCGCTCAGCAGGAGTTCACACAGATTTATCCGAAACCTGGATGGGTTGAGCATAGCCCCGTTGAAATCATTCAGACACAGTTACGAGTACTTAACAAGATCATCGAGCGCAACCAACTGCAAGCCAGCGACATTGTAGCCATTGGCATTACGAACCAACGAGAGACTACGGTGATTTGGGACCGCAAATCTGGCGAGCCGATCTACAATGCTATAGTCTGGCAAGACAAGCGCACCGCCCCAATTTGTGAGCAACTCATTGCAGATGGGCTACGCAACGATGTGAAACAAAAGACCGGTTTACTGATCGACTCCTACTTTTCGGGTACCAAGATTAGGTGGATCCTTGATAACGTAGATGGAGCAGCCGAGCGCGCCGAAAGGGGAGAGTTGGCATTCGGCACTGTTGACTCATGGCTCATTTGGAACCTGACCAATGGCAAAGTTCATGCCACCGATGTGACGAACGCATCTCGGACCATGCTGTACGACATCAACAAAATGGACTGGGACGATAACCTGCTTCATGCACTAGGTGTGCCGAAATCTATTCTGCCGGCAGTTCACCCAAACACGCATGTTTTTGGTCACGCTGAAACAACAATCGGGTCCATTCCGATCTTGGGTGTTGCCGGCGATCAGCACGCGGCGTTGTTCGGACAAGCTTGCTTTGAGCCAGGCATGGCGAAGAACACCTACGGCACGGGGTGTTTCATGTTGATGAACATCGGTGAGTCGATGCAGATCTCGAATCATGGGCTTTTGACCACCTTGGCTTGGCATAAAGGAGGTAGACCGGTTTATGCGCTCGAAGGTTCCGTCTTTGTGGCTGGGGCCGCAGTGCAGTGGCTGCGCGACGGATTGAAGATTATAGACCAATCGAAGGATTCCGAATACTTCGCCACCAAGGCCTTGGGCTCGAACGAAGTGTATATGGTGCCGGCTTTTACCGGATTGGGAGCTCCATATTGGGACATGTACGCACGTGGTGCCATCTTCGGCTTGACACGAGACACCGGGAAAGATCACATCATCAAAGCGACCTTAGAGGCAATTGCCTATCAAACAAAGGATATTCTCGAGGCGATGCAACTCGATTCAGGTATCAAACTGCAAACGTTGAAAGTTGACGGTGGCGCTTGTGTGAACGCAGTTTTGATGCAGTTTCAGGCTGACATCCTTGGCTGCGAGGTCGAACGGCCGACCCAGGTAGAGTCCACAGCTTTAGGTGCAGCGTACTTTGCTGGGATTCAGGCTGGTATTTGGGATCAGCAATCGATAAGCGCTATGCGCACTGTCGATCGGGTATTCAAGCCTGATATGGAAACCAACAAACGCGAAAAACTTTATTCTACGTGGAAAAAAGCGGTTGAACGAACTTTGGATTGGGTTAATCATTAAAACTCGTTAGCTAGTTCTATAGCTTTTGTGAATTTTATTCTATTTTGGCGATTATTTTTCAACATAATCACGAACTAGTACTACGAGATGCGAGCTGCGGTAAACAATTTCATTGCAGTTGCGGTATTGCTAATCTTTATAGGCAATGCTACGGCCCAAACAAGATTTCTATCATTTACCATCAACGATACGTTGCAAATCGCCAAAAAGTCGGCGGAGAAATTGCCACGGCAATATCTCAATTTGGGCACTGAGCTACTTAATGAAAGCAATGTGTCGGTTGGCGATGTGCTTGTGTTTAGGCACGACGATGTAGACTACGATTTCACCGTTAAGAAGATCGCCTCGTACATGCCGAACACGTACACCTATGTGGCTAAATCCGGATTGAGATACTTCTATTACACGGTGGGTGGTGACATTGTGACGGCAGCGATCCATATACCTGACATTGGATATGAAGCGGCCGTTTTCCACGATCCTGCCTATAAGATGAGCTACCTCCAAGAACACGACCACGGTGATGAGCTTTCGTGCGGGTTACATTTAGTTCATGATCAGATTATTGATCAGGTGGATTATCATATTGAGGGCACACCTGTACACAATGCTGCCGGTTTGGTGAATAAGATGCAATCTGTAAACAATGAAACGACGATTAAGTTGATGATTGTGTACGCCAGCGGTGCTTTGAACTGGATGCTAACCTACGGCAGTGTCGATAATGTGATCAATCAAGCCATGGCACTATCCCAAGAGGCACTAGATGTGAGCGACACAAAAATAATCCTAGAATTGGCCCATGTCGGTCATGTCAACCATCAGGAAGTGGGGACTGGTGGTAGCGTTCTTTTGAACCAACTTCGCATTAATGGTGATGGGATCATGGATGAGGTGCACTCTTGGAGAAACGTCTTTGAAGCAGACATTGTCTCGCTATTTGCCGTTCTGAGCGATGTTGGAGGGGTTGGATATTTGCCATCATCCCCAGCTGGTGACGACCGACTTGGTTTCAATGTTAATCGTGTACAGCAAATGGCAAGCACCTACACGCTGATCCACGAAATTGGTCACAATATGGGCAATATGCATAGCCGTAATCAAGCAGCTTCTGCTGCTGGACCATCAGGTGGTGTCTTCCCATACTCGACGGGATGGCGTTGGATAGGTAACGACGGTGCAAGTTATGCCAGTGTAATGACTTACGAGTCGTCAACATTAGATGGTGTTATTTCGAGAAGGACCCCTCATTTCTCAAATCCGAGTATCACCTTTCAAGGAGTGCCGACGGGCACAAGTTCCGCGAGTGACCCGTTTGGACCGGCCGACAATGCTCGAAGTATGCGCGAAATGAAAGCTGTCATCGCAGCCTACCGGCCTAGGGTTATTAACTCAGATTTCCCCTCAATTTCGTCTGTCAGTCCAGCATGGGGTGCACGTGGAACATCTGTTTCAGTAGTTATTCGGGGGGTGAATATCAACATGATTTCTAACATATCCTGGCAATGCCCCAGTAATGGAGCTTTACAGTCGACAGGGGCGCAAATAAACAGCGCTACACAGATGACGATCAACTGGAACGTTTCCATGACTGCAACTCCGGGTGTATGCACTGTCACATTATGGACTGGCCCAGTCAACAATAGTATGAGCACTGCCTCGAAGTTTACCATTACGGACTTTCCAATAACACCACCAACTGTTAGCACTTCGTCAATAACCAATGTAGGGCCCAGCTCAGCACTTGTTGTTGGCTCAATCTCATTTGATGGTGGCGATCCAGTCTCAGCTCGAGGAGTTTGTCTTTCCACCAATCCGAATCCTGCCTTCGATGATATTTGCGTTTTATCAAGTGCTATTGACGACATTTTCGGAGCTGAATATGAAGGCCTTACCCCATCGACATCATACAATGTTCGAGCCTATGCAACGAACGTGGCTGGTACAGCATTTGGGCAGCAGCTGAGTTTTACGACTGTTACGCCCATCTTGAATAAAGCACCCACGATCGAAGCCATCTCCGATATGTCTGTGAGCATGTCGGAGCCATTCGAGCTATTGGTTCCTCTAACTGGAATATCGTTTGGTGACGACGATTCAGACCAAGAGTTGACTGTAACTGCTACGTCGAGCGATTCAGATCTGCTGGATGTCGAAGTACAGTACACCAGTCCGGAGCCTACGGGCATATTGCGCATTCGAGGGGATGGGACCCGAGTTGGCACTGCAACGGTGAGTGTGGTAGTGAAGGACGACGGAGGAGTTCAGTTCGGGGGAGTTGACTCGGTTACGGTGTCGTTTGTTGTCGAGGTATTGATGGAAACACAGCTAGATCTTGAAACGGAGAAGCCCGCAGAGTTCCGACTTTACCAGAATTTTCCAAATCCATTCAACCCATCCACACAGATCTCATTTTCTCTGCCCACGGGGTCGCACGTTGACTTGGCTGTATATGATGTAATGGGTAGGCGGGTGATTCAGCTTGTCGACGCTTTCACATCTGCCGGCGTGCATAGGGTGACATTCGATGCCGGGGCGTTGCCGAGCGGAATCTATATGTACGTGCTCAGGGCAGGGGGGTTGAGAGCCTCAAGCAAGATGACGTTGATCAAGTAGTGGGTGGTTACGGTTTGGTTTAGATTCGACATCATGCATTACTAAAAATCTAATTAAGAGTTTTAACTTATTTGTAGAATCAATGGAATTATGCTAGTTTGACCTCGTCAAATTTAACGGTCTGTGTAAGCCATTGTGTCACAATATGCATTTATTTATTAAGAAAATAGTAGTCCTATTTTTCCCACTTCTATTGCTTCAAGTTGCCCAAGCTCAAAATAGATTTGAAGCTTTCAGGTACAACGACCGGGTCTCGCAGGCCCCAAAGGCAGCTGGCGATCCTGAAAGGCGATATTTGGACATCAATCAAGAGCTTTTAAATAGGAACAACGTATCGTCGGGCGATATTATCACGATTCAGTATGAGGGGCGCGACTTTGATTTCAGGGTCAAGAAAATGGCCTCGTACATGCAGGATACCTATACGATTGTCGCAACAATGGGAGATAGATATCTGTACTTTACTGTCAACAATAACAAAGTAATTGCATCTATTCAAATCCCCGAAATTCGCTATCAGGGCATCATATCGC
>CAZVRJ010000020.1:0-26384 GCA_964629885.1 uncultured Chitinophagales bacterium
GGCATCTAGCCATATCAAGTCGGCCTCAATCAGATTCGACACCGCTGTTGCGTGATCCACATATCCTAGATCGATTACCAGGTCCGTCAAGCCGAGCGAATCGATCATCTTGTGGTGCCTTTGTTCGAGTCCACCCTGAAAAGCTAATCTGAGGTTGCTTCTTAGATCAGCACGTTTTTGCAATAGGCCTACAACCGCTCGCAAGAAATTATCAGGTTGATTTTCACCATAAAACCGACCACTATATAATAGCGTAATCTTTGAGGAATCCCTCATCAAAGAAGGCTTTGATGGTAAGTCAAACCGTTTTGAATCATATCCACTGGGGATGGATACTATTTTGTTCGTGTACTCTGGATGGCGGCTGGCTATAGCGTCTCGTATCACCGAGTTCACGGTTACGATGGCATCCGACTGCACAATCGTTTCATTTTCGAGCTGCACCATTTTCTTTCGGTGCCATGGAGTTGGATAAATTTGCTGATGGTTGCCCACCCAGTCGTCGCGCATATCGAAAACGGTTGGAATACCAGACCACTGTCGAACCTTTGCGGCAAGCATGAGATTCGATGGAGGGGGTGATGTCGAAAATATCAACTCTGGACGATGCTCCTCAACGATTTGCTTTGCCAACGCAAAAGCCGGTTCAATCCACCCTTTTTTGTTATCGGGCAGATACCTTAATGCCGATGCCCAACGGAGTATCTTGGATATGCCTTCTGGAATGACGGGCGCTATTTGAGCAACGCCCCCACCCTTGTGAAATGGCGTATTCGATTTTACCCTGTAAATCTGCAATCCCAGATCGTTCATCTCTTCTTCTAGGGAGAAGTCCATCGTGTGATAATACCCTGTTTCGGGTGCCAATACGATTGGATTCCATCCTAGCTCAGGAAGATGGCGTAGCAAGTTCAATGGACGCTGCACGCCACTGCTTCCCATCGGGGGGAGGTAGTAGGCGATAAATAGCAGCGTGCGCATGTCAGCCTATGCTGTAGTTCGGAGCTTCTTTGGTGATCTGCACCGTGTGGGGATGCGATTCGCGCATTCCGGCAAAGGTTATCTGAGTAAAACGCGCATCTTTTAACTGATCTACAGATGATGCACCACAGTAGCCCATTGCAGCTCGGAGTCCGCCAACCATCTGGTAGACCACCTCTCCAAGATAACCCTTGTAAGGAACTCGTCCTTCAATACCTTCAGGAACTAGTTTATTAATGTCGTCTTCCACATCCTGGAAATAGCGATCCTTGCTTCCCTTGGCCATGGCGCCTAGGCTTCCCATACCTCTGTACGACTTAAATTTTCGTGCATCATAGATAATTGTCTCGCCCGGTGCCTCGTCGACACCAGCGAACATGGACCCAAGCATCACCGCGTCGGCACCTCCTGCAAGTGCTTTTGCAATGTCGCCTGTTTGCTTGATGCCACCGTCGGCAACGAGACCAATGCCAGAACCTCTGGTGAATTCTGCTACTTCCATTACGGCGCTCAACTGCGGCACGCCTACCCCGGTAACGATGCGTGTTGTGCAAATTGATCCTGGTCCAACTCCAACTTTCACAATGTCAGCACCTGCCTTAGCAAGAGCTTCGGCCGCAGCAGCCGTAGCAATGTTGCCAGCCATGATGTCGAGTGCTGGATACTCCGATCTGATGGTGCGCACCATCCTCAAAACGCCCTCAGAATGACCGTGAGCTGTGTCGATGGTGACCAAATCGACACCGGCTTCAACCAAGAGTTTCACCCTGTCTACGGTATCGGGGGTAACACCAACCGCGGCTCCGACACGTAACCTGCCAATACTGTCCTTGCAGGCACTAGGGAAATTTTTCTTCTTCTCAATATCTTTGAATGTGATCAAGCCTACAAGTTTGCGCGCGTCGTCCACAATCGGGAGCTTTTCAACTTTGTAGTTTTGCAGCAGACTTTCGGCCTCGTCGAGTGTGGTGCCTTGCCGTGCTGTCACTAAGTTTTCGTGAGTCATGATTTCGACGAGTGGACGATCCATTCGTGTTTCGAATCGCAAATCGCGGTTAGTCACGATTCCAAGTAGGACGCCTTTTGCATCAACTATAGGAATTCCACCAATTTTGTGCTTGTTCATTAACGCACGTGCGTCGCGAATCGTGGCATCTTTATTCAGTGTGACAGGATCCACAATCATACCGCTCTCACTTCGCTTTACCAGACGCACTTGCTCGGCTTGGTCGGCGGCAGGCATGTTCTTATGTAAGATGCCAATCCCACCCTCTCTTGCAAGTGCAATTGCCAAACGGTATTCCGTGACAGTGTCCATGGCTGCGCTCAAAATAGGCGCATTCAACTTGAGCTTCTTCGTCAACTGTACGCTGACGTCAACCTCCCGAGGTAGCACGTTGGAGTAGGCAGGTACAAGAAGTACGTCGTCGTAGGTCAAACCGAGTCGGGTAAACTTCCCGTCGTTGACAATGTGCATACAAATCGGATAAAGTGGGCGTTTAAGAAAAATACGCACTTTACCACTAAGACGCACCCACAAATTCAGTCTGCCAATGCCGAGATCGCTGTTTGCTCAGAGCATATGCCGCTGCGGAAGGCATCAATCCAGTACACAATTCTCCTGCGTCGCTGTTCCTGGGCGGCAATTACCGGCTCCTCGTTGATGATGGTGGAGACATAATCGTGGATGTCGGGTTCCACTAGCTCTTTCAACGCAGCACTGAGATCACCCCAGCCCAACAAATGGTAGAGCTCGCTGGTGAGAAGTGGAACTCCCGCAGGGACAGATGTAAGTGTAAGCTGATCGGTAGAACGAAGGCTGATTGCTGTAGACATTGTGTTTATCCTATATCAAGTTGCTGTTTTAAGCATGATACAGAACATGGGTGACAACATAGTGTCACTCCACTTCAGCGATTTATACTACTCCGGATAGATAGAATTCTTAGCGGCCAATAACGTGTTTTTCATCAACATGGCAACGGTCATTGGACCAACCCCACCAGGCACAGGCGTTAACCAGCTTGCCTTTTCCGCTACCGAGTCGTAATCGCAGTCGCCAACCAACCTGTACCCTTTTTCGCTAGTTGGATCCGGGATGCGATTCATTCCCACATCAATTACTACAGCACCCTCCTTAACCATATGTCCAGTAATCAATCGTGGCAACCCGACGGCTACTACCAAGATGTCGGCGTCAATAGTGTGCTTTGTCAAATCTTTCGTGTACTTATGACAAATCGTGGTAGTAGCTTTCCCAGTTTCGTTCTCCCTCGACAGCATGATCGCCATTGGAGACCCAACAATATTGCTTGCACCAACAACAACAGCATGCTTGCCTTTCGTAGGAATGCTGTAGAACCTAAGGAGTTCCAATACACCAGCAGGTGTACACGACTTGAATGTGGGCTGACCAATCGTAAGCCTTCCAACGTTCATCGGGTGAAATCCATCCACATCCTTACGCGGATCTATGGTCTCAATGACCGTGAAAGGATGTATGTGTGCGGGCAATGGCAGTTGCACAAGAATCCCATCTACACCAGGATCCTCATTGAGTCGACGTATGATCTCCCTGAGCTCCTTCTCAGAAATCGTATCAGGGAGGCGCATCGTCTCTGATTCAATCCCAACTTTTGTACACGCCGAAGTCTTGGCGCGTACGTATATCTGTGAAGCTGGATCGCTGCCAACGATAACGACCATCAGTTTTGGTGGACGTTGACCCCTTGAAACCAAAAAATGAACGTCATCCCTCACTTCCGTCCTTATGTGGTCGGCTACCAAGGTTCCATTAATGATGTTTACTGCCATTTTATAAGGTGTCAAAAATCATGGTTGCTATCGCCTCGTGTACTCGGTCGATGTCTCGGGCAGGTACCCTAAAATTGTTCGCTATCATACTAAACGATACCAACTTTCCTGACTTGGTTCTCAAGTATCCGCTAAAAGCCCTTGTCCGAGATATACTGCCCGACTTACCGCGTAGATTTCCTTCGAGCGGTGTGCCCTTCATGCGGTTGCGAAACGTGCCGTCGACTCCTGCAATCGTCAGCGATGAATCAAAGTTGTTGAAATTCGAGCTGGTAGTCATGGCATAGAGAAGGCCCGAGAGAAACCCAGTACTTACTAGATTGGTGGACGACAATCCAGATCCGTCGCGAAACGACACATAATTCGTGTCGAGTCTCATGATACTGAATCGTTGGTTGGCTGAAATCTCACCAGTTCGGATACTTCCCGCACCGCCCTTCCTGTGATGAGCCAATGTCTTAAGCATCATTTCGGCGTAAAGGTTGTCGCTATCTTTATTCACTCTCTGCAAAAGCGAAGATAACGGCACCGACTCGTGAGTCGCTAAAAGCTTGAATTCGGGTTTCCTCCAATCGTTGGGGAATGGATCCTCGTGGTATTTGACGTCCATCCCGAATCCCTCGTAGGTCAAAAACTTGACGAATGTGTCCAGAAAGTACATAGTTGGATTCGATACCGTCAATGCCTCCGTCTCAACATGTCCTTGTGGAAGCCTGCTAGCCAAAGTGATCACATTGCTGCCAGGCATACGCTTGTATGACTCTCGATATGATGTACCTCTAGCTGTAATAAGTTGATTATTTTTGAAGGTCACATAGTCTGTATTAAACGGAAACCAAGTTATCTCGGGCTTTGTGCCTGGTTTTCCGCTCGTGTTGACTTCAAGAAAAACGGTGTTTGAATTAAAGCTTAACGGACCCACTTCAGCAGCGTAGTAAAACGGCAGATCGTACCAGTCCCAATCTGGCGGCAAGTGTTGCCCATCAAAGACTGAGGTATTGCCAAATACAATGCCTCGAACGCTGTCTATACCGGCTGCTCGGAGCTGTTCAGCATATTTTTTGAAGACGTGGAGGTCGTCGTCATCATAAAAATCCCCGTTTATGCTAGGGTCTCCAGATGCTGCTATATGCAGTTCGCCCACCCAGGTTCGCCCTACCAGCTCACCTCGACCGTAAATATTGGTCACATAAGTAAACTCTGGACCTAGCTCTTCTAGGATGGCAGCCGAAGTGATCAATTTCATGTTTGAAGCAGGAACCATCAGTCTCTCGCTGTTGTGAGATGCAATTTCGATGCCATCTTCATCGCGTACCGATATCGCCCAATGAGCATTGGGCGTTCCTTTCGCAGTCAATCGATTCTCTATCTGGCGTTGTAAGTTTCGATTCTGAGCAGATGCCTTATCGGGAAGCGCAAAGCCCAGTATTAGCACCATACCTAGTGCGGTAACAATGGTGCTGATTCGGTGTCTATAGTTGAAAAGCATGGTACTCTGCTGCTTTGATAAGTTCAATAATCTGTTCTGGCGTCTGACTGTTCCTGAGGCCATCTACCATGTCTTGATGAATCAGTATGCGCGACAGAGAACTCAAGATCTTAAGATGCTGACTGTTGCCGTTGGATGATCCCGCGACGAGAAAAACAAGATCGACAGGCTTGCCGTCGGGCGATCCAAAATCGATGGGTTGCGTCAACAAGGCAAAGGCAACTATCGGCTGATTCATAGTTACGATTTTAGCATGTGGAATTGCAATTCCATTGCCTACCCCTGTCGACATAACCTCCTCCCTTTCCAATACTGCGTTAGCGACCGCATCACGACGAGCTTCATCCAATCCCGGAAGCCGGGATGCCAACATGCGAATAACATCTCCTTTATCCGTAACTTTCGGACCAATCAAGATGGATTCCGTTGTTAAATAATTACTGAAGATCATGAACGTTCTCAGGTTGCAACGATTTAGTACAGAATATAGGAAGCTCAGTATGCCTAAACCAACACGTAATTTCTTGATTAAAGCCCCAGCTTCGTCGATTCTAAACTCAAAGGATACTATTGGATGATTGAAGGCATCAGGTCTGTACTTGAGAAAGATCTATCTCTTGAGTTACGCTCTCGTTTTGGGGTGAACAGTGTACTGGCATTCATCATCGCTGGTACGCTCGTGAGCATATACCTCATTGGAACTGATCGTCTTGAAGCATTGACCACAATAAGCATCTACTGGATATTGATCGTTTTTGCTGCCATCACGGCTATGAACCGCGCTTTTGTTATTGAGACGGATCGTTCCACGATGGAACTTCTCCAGCTTCATGCTTCGCCCATGGCCGTTTACATCGGGAAGCTTCTGTACAATTTTCTGTTCACGTTTTCGGTAAGCGTAATTACGGCGCTAATTTTCAATTTCTTGATCGGTTTTACCACGCTTCACTACGGATATGCCATTTTAGTAGTGTTTCTAGGTAGCTTGGGCATGGCGGGTGCAGCCACTTTGTTATCTGCATTGGTTGCTCAGACCGACAAGAAGGCAACGCTATTCCCCGTTGTGGCACTGCCTGTTTTGATGCCTCTGATGCTGCTCTTGGCAAGTGCCAGCAGAATCTTAGTCGATATACCTGATTGGGGATCGATTGCAAACGATATAATGGCTTTAGTGGGTTATTGTGGTGTCATGATTTCGGCATCAGTTCTTCTTTTCGAGTATCTTTGGGACGCATGACCGACACAATGTTGAACATATCTCCATCCGAATTTGCGGCCGAAGTACTTGTGGGACAAGCCCGAGCCCGCGATACTATTGTGCGAGCTCTAGGAAGTAACAGGCTTAACCACGCCTACTTGTTTGCGGGTCCAGAGGGAACCGGGAAAAAAGTGGCTGCTTTGGCCATGGCCGAAGCCATTAACGGGATTTCCAACATATCGTCGCTTGGATCATCGGCCTGGTCGCGCAAGTCAAACTGGTTGAACCACCCAGACATCCACCTATTTATCCCAATACCGAGCACAGTAACGTTTCAGGATGTGCAACAGCGTATTAAGATCCTAGCTGAAGATCCTTACAGCATTGTAGATTTCGGACATATGCCAGATTTGAACAGCCAAGAAAGGTCTAAGAATCGCAAGGCTTTTTACCCTCTCGCTTACTATGAAAAGGAAATTCGACCAGCGGCTTTCTTGAGTCCGAACGAGGGCAAACGCACGGTTATCATCATCACTCAGATTGAAACCATGCGCAAAGAAGTAACTAATGCATTTCTAAAACTGCTGGAAGAGCCGCCTGAAGAGGTTATGTTTATCCTCACGACCGACCAGCCTGATGCACTTCTGCCGACCATTATTTCGAGATGTCAAGTTGTTCCTTTCACACCAGTAGCACCGAGCGACATTGAAGCAAACCTGGTTAAACAACACGGATTCGATATCGGGAATGCACGCTACTTAAGCCGAGTGTGTGGTGGTAATTACGCTATGACCCGGTTTTATGATCTCGAGAGCCTAAAATCTCAACGCGAGGGTATTGTGGCCTATTTAAGAGCTTCTTATGCGGTAGATGCCATAAAAATCGTTGAAACAGCTGAGGGATGGAACAAAGGATTGAACAACGACGCAACCATCGACATGCTAAACCAGATGGAGATCCTGTTGCGCGACATCATGCTTTGGAGGCATACTGGGCATGCAGAGAGCATTATTAATATCGACCAGATAGAGGTCATCAAAAAGTTCAGCGAGGGTTTAGCGAAGGCCAGAATCCCTGAGATGATCAACGAAATCGCCGATGTCAAGCGTCACATGATATTCAACGTGAACTCAAAACTCCTGTTCACTGTTCTTGCCCTGAGATTCGCCAGGCTCATGAGAGGCATGGATGTCGTAATCGATGATGTTCACTCCTGGAAACACTTTCCCCAACTAGTAGATTGATGCGTCTGAATTTCACGAAAATGCAAGCGACGGGTAACGACTTTGTTGTAGTTGACAACAGGGATGGCATCCTCGACATGGCTACCATGATTCGATTGACTCCCATTTTGTGCAACAGAACGCTGGGTGTTGGAGCCGACGGCACATTGTTCCTATGCAAATCTGACCAATTCGATTTCGAGATGGTCTACCGAAATGCTGATGGATCCGATGCAGGAATGTGTGGTAACGGCGGACGTGCAATAAGCCTGTTTGCAGCCACTTTAGGTTTGGGAAATAACCTAAAATTCGAGGTCCATGGAGTGCCTTACTCATCTACAATCAACGGTAACCAAGTTGAGTTGTCATTCGACGGCCTCACATGTGTGCCGAGAGTGCACAATACCGCAGAAGGCACCATCTATGAAGTATTTACAGGAACAGAGCATATCGTGATTCCCGTTCAAGAATCGGCCCATATGGACCTTGAGTTCATCCGTTCGAAAGGTCGCGAACTCCGTTACTCTCAGCTTTTCGCTCCAAAAGGTACGAATGTGAACTTTTGCACATTCAATTCGAATAATGTCACAAAGCTGAGCACGTACGAACGAGGCGTGGAAGATCGCACGTTGGCCTGTGGAACAGGATCGGTTGCTACTGCGATCGTCGATGCCCACTTGAATAACCCGAACGACAACGTGGTCGAGTTTTCATCAGGCATTGAGTCGCAAGGTGGAACTTTGCACGTAAGTTTCAAACGAAACCCGACAACAGGTACCTATTTCGACATTCGATTGTCTGGTGCAGCCCAAATTGTCTTCGAGGGGCACCTTGATGTCTAATCGATCCTTACTGATCTTCATTCTTTTTGTTTTCGCAACTGTATCGGGCTGCACATTGTCTGATTTCACCGGGCAACCTGTCGATCGGCCTGTGAGCCAAAGCTTTGTGAACGGATTTGCGGCACCAGGTCAAATACTGCCGCCAGACTACATTCAGAGTATCATCTTCACCAAAGGCGGTAATCCTGACTCGGCTGCTATCATGCGGTTAAACTCCCGCGATAAGCTCGTGCTCAAATTCGACGAACTGTCGAACACAGGCAGTCAATTTTCGGCAGAGCTGGTACATTTCGATCCCGATTGGCGGCAGTCGAACTTGTTGCCGAGCTTATACCTCAAGCGACAATTCAGCGACCGTTTTGGTGGTGGCACCCTTTCGCGCGCCAACAATCCAAGTTACTTTCATTACAGCTACACCTTTCCAAACGACAACTTGGACGTCAATTTGAGCGGCAATTATATGCTGATCATCAAAGATGCGAGTTCTGGACGATTCCTGTTTTCCCTTCCATTCCTCGTTGTTGAGCCTATTGGGAGCATTCGTTCTAATGTGGAGGAGGTTCCTGGATTTGGAGATCGGTTTCGTCCATATCACCAAGTTTTTATTCAATACGACTATCCCGACTCCCTCACGCGACTGCCAGAGGTTGATCTTACAGCTCGAATTGTTCCAAACCAGTTTTGGGGTCGCACAAAGCGAGCCAATATTGTTGACCAGTCACAGCGCGGCCAGATTCGATTCCATCACGATCGCGACAATCTGTTCATTGCAAATTACGAGGTTAGAAATCTAGGGCTTAATCTTCGATCTGGTAATTATTTCGAATACATTCCAGAAAACAACCCACCACGTATCGTGCTGCGACCGGATGTAGCCGATCTTGATCTTCCCGCCAGCGTTGGGCGCACAATGAAATTTGGTCGTCCAGCAAACGATAGGGATGCTCAATATGCGTTGGTCTATTTCACACTGGAGTTGCCTGAACGCCTCGAGGACAAAGACCCAATTTTTGTAGTCGGTGCTTTTAACAACTGGCAACCAAACGCCATCAGCAGAATGGAATATGATTCCACTAGGGCGTGGTACACAGGCCGCGCTTACGTTAAAGAAGGAAGCTGGCAGTACAAATACATCAAAATCCGACAGAACAGGATCGATGATGTATCGCTAGACAACGTTTTCTCTCCTACATCTCAGGATTATTTAAGCCTTGTGTACTACCGCGACTTTCAGCTCAATTACCATCGCTTAGTCGGAGTTTCCTATCGCAGATCGCGATAATTGGCTTTAGAAGTCCAATCCAATACTGAAGTAGTGAGTTGGTTTGCGAACAAATCCATCTCGTTCTCTTGCCCAGGCTACATCATATTTGACTGGGAAGCCCAAGAATATGGTACGGAGTCCAAATCCGGCACCGAGTAAGAGATCGCCTTCGCGAGCCGCAATTCCGTTTTGGATAGTGGTTCTGACAAGTCGAAAATCCAACTTGCCGTCTTGGGTCGGATCCTGCGGATCAGCTAATCCCCAAGCTGTACCAGCATCCATAAATGCCACACCGGTGATGTTGTAGAGAGGCAAAAGTGGGATTGGACCTGGTAATAGCGCAGCTACCAATGGGAATCTAAACTCAGCATTAGCCAAACCATAGTACTTACCGTAGAGGGTATTGTAGTTGTACCCTCTCATCGGCAATGCTGGCTGCGTAAAGATGATGTCGCTTAGCTGATAATCTGGGATGGAGTTATTGTCCCACCGGTAATTAATCCAGTTCTGAACACCACCCAAGAAGTATGTCTGGGCATCTTTTCCAGTCGATGCACCACCCGAAAGACGAAAAGCGAGGCTGTATGTGTATCCTAGTCCGACATATTGCCTAAAATCGCCCATAGCTGAGATGAAGCCAAGCATGTCTTTGGTTATCGACGGACTTCCAGATATCGACAAAGCATAGCGCCTTCCACCAGAAGGGGTTAAAAATCCTGGTTTGCTGCGATCTTTTGTTAGGGTTATAGATGGATACAAGAATGTTGTGGCCTCATTCTCAAATCTGCCGATTACATCAAGGTCGTTCACATCTTGACTAACAGTAAGCACTGATGTGCTCAAATCAATCCTTGTGAATTTGTCGATCGGATAACTATAACTACCGTTCAGACCATAAGTGCGGAATCGAATCTGAGAGAGTGATCCAGTAAAACTGTTGATGGAGAAGTATGTAACAGCTGAGTGGTAGTAATTGATGTTAGCATTCCATCTGTTCTTGTAGTAACCATAACCGACCACATAGTTGCTGTTTCTAAGATCCAGCACTAGGTTTGTAGCTACAGTAAACACGTGATCTCCTAGCAGGTCGCTCAACTCAAGTTGATAAAGACCATTTACACCATACCCTGTAGAAATTCCGGCTCCTGAGTAGGAGATATCGGGAGTAAATCGTAGTCTGTATGGACGTGGACGATACAAACCATCCTCGGTAGTGTTGTCTTCGACGGCAAAAGTATCGACAATTTCCTTCTCTGCGGAAACCTTCTCAAAGGCCTGCCCAAATACATAATTGCGGAAGTCGATTTCGCGCGCCACAGTAGCCGACGTATCTACAAGCGATTCACCCACTCGGTCGCGCTCCAAGAATCTGTTTACGAGTTGAGAGTACATGATTGGCTGGTCTTTCTCACCGTACATTTCGCGTGCGAATGCAAGACCGGGTACCATGTCGTATCTCGTCTTCTTACTACGAGCCGCTGCCCACTTGTTTGGCAGCAAGGGCTCGGTTTTAACAAGGGATGAGGGAGATTTTATTACGAAGACGTCCAAATACCCCTGGTTAAATGTATTGACAGCAAGGCGTGATCCATCACGGTTAATGCTCATCTGCTGCAGTCCAATCATCACATTTGTAACAGGATTGCTTATACGCGTCTGCAAATCCATCATGTAGACGTTGGTGATACCGTTCTGGTCAGACAAATACAGAAGTTTGCCTGTCTCAGTTATTAAGGGGGTCTTTTCCGTCCATCCTGGTGTATTGGTCAACCGCTCCATGGTGCGTGCCTCCAAGTCGAAAGCGTAGATATCGAGTTGACCCATCGACGGATTCAGCAAAATATTATACTCGGCTTCACCATAGCGGTTCACATCTAAACGATCGCCACGATCTGACGAAAAATAAATGGTGCGAGAATCAAGCCCCCAAGAAGGATGCAGGTCACTGAAAACATCGTTCGTTAGATTGATGAATTCTTTCGTGCTAATGTTGTACATGTAGATGTCGCTGTACGCACCGCTTGTTGCTTCAAATGCAAGCCAGTTGCCATCGGGCGACCACGACACAGATCCGATCATATCGATGCCTGGAAACGCAATCTTTTCGAATGCACTTGTTTGGTAGTTCACGATCGTGATAGCGTCTGAGCCCTTCGATTTTGCCGACAAAGCAATAAATCGTGCATCTGGCGACCATGTAAGACCTGGATTGATGAGGTTCAAGTCCTCAAAATTCACATTGTCCTGGCCATTGATAAGCGTTTTGATTGGCCGGCCAGTATTGGCATCCAAAATGATGACATCCATGTAGCCACGCTTGTTCGATATAAGTGCAATCCTATCGCCTGCTGGTGAAATGGACGGACTCGTATTCCAAGATCCAGACAATTGACGCGTTGTAACAGCTGTTGCTATGTCGTCGATCATCTCTCGGTGCTCAATTTCTGGCCAGTAGCGCTTCTTGAGCCATTTATGCCAGCGATCGGAAAGCTCATCGACCGATAGGCCAATTGCTTGCCTCATGCCTGCATCAATACTGCGTGTAGTTTTAACCCGCTGGAATATTTCGCCGATTTTTTCGCGGCCATACTCTTCTACGATGAAATACCAAATCGACATGCCACCAGCATAGTTGAAGTATCCATAAATCTGGTTGATCGGAGGAACGGCATTCAGCATAACTGCGTGAGCCATATACTCATCGGCTTGTGTGGTCATCCCAACGGATGAAAACTCAGCCATACCCTCATTGAACCATAAGGGTATGACGAGCTGGATATTGTTTTGGATGATCGATTGCACCGATCCACCATAGAACATATCGTTGATCACGGCGTGGATCAACTCGTGGTGCAATGTTTGCCTGAAGTCTTCCCAATTGTTCCGAAACCAGAGTGTGACGCGGTTTTTGTAGAGGTCGGTCACGCCGAGGATGTTATCTGAATCGTCAGGAAGCGGCACCACATTAGTCTGCACGAAATCATTGTCGGAATCATAGACAATGATTCGAATACGGTTAGTTATCTGATGCTGGAAATCTTGTGAAATCTGTCGGTATGCAGCCTCTGCGGCTTGCGCAGAGAAACGGGCCAAATAGTAATTTTTTGAATCGTAGTAGTAAACATCGAAATGCTCAGACTGGATGTAACGCCACTCGAAGGTGTCGTACTGAATCCGATTCTTGCCAAAGTAGAAATTTTGTGCGTCCACAGCTGTCGGAGACATACCAATAAAAAGGGCCGCCAATATAAGTAAGTATCGATTGAACTTCATTTCAGGGGGATTACAATCGTGTAGAAGTATGATGATAACCGATTATTTGTACTGAACGATCACTTTCTGCAGATATTTTTACAGCTTTCATGCAAATGTGACTCATTTTTTTGCGGGCTGGAAAAAAATCTGCTTTTGTTCGATGCTAACATCGGAAACAATTACCCTGATCGGATCGCCCAATCGAATCGATTTACCACGTCTGCGACCAGTCAACATGTGCCTTTTTGCTTCATAGACGTAGAAATCGTCGGTTAGTTCAGACAACCGAATCATGCCCTCGCAATAGTTTTCGTCGAGTACCACAAAAATTCCAAAATCTGTGACACCACTAACGACACCTTCGTAGGCCTGCCCAATTCTCTTGGACATATATTCCACTTGCTTGAGCTTCACACTTTCACGTTCGGCATTTTGTGCGCTCTTCTCCTGGTCGCTGCAATGTCGTCCTAAATCGACCAGATCATCGTACATATATCCAGTCGTCTTCTTTCCATATGCTTTTAACAGTCTATGGACTATCACATCCGGATATCGCCGAATCGGACTTGTGAAATGTGAGTAATCGTCGAAATGAAGCCCAAAGTGTCCGATGTTATCTGGACTGTAAACAGCTTTGGCCATTGAACGGAGCACTAACTCGTTCACGGTCTTTTCAAGTGTGGTTCCTTTCACTTGGTTGAGCAGATCGATGATGTGTTTCGGCCTTACGTCATTGGCATTGAATTGGACTCGGATACCCAATGGGCCCACCAACTCAGCGACGTTCATGAGTTTGTCGGCATTCGGCTTGTCGTGAATCCGGTACAAAAACGGATAATTCTCTTTCGATTTTTTCTGAGACAGCGTCCTCAATTTATCGATGTGTTCCGATACGGTACGATTCGCCAAGAGCATGCATTCTTCGATAAGACGATTGCTCAACATTCGCTCCTTGAGGTAAACCTCGATAGGAAATCCCTTTTCGTCTAGTTTGAATTGAGGTTCTGGATTGTCGAAATCAATTGCACCAGCATCTAGCCTGTTTTGGGTCAGCAGTTGTGTCATCTCTAATAGAATGCCCATCTGCTCTGAGAATTGGTCCTCCTGCCCTTCAATGATACTTTGTGCTTCCTCGTAGGTGTATCGTCGTTTCGAATGAATCACCGTTTCAGCGATTTCATAGTTTACGACATTACCCTCCGGGTTTATCTCCATGAAACAACTATAGGTGAGTCTATCCTCGTTTGGAACCAGACTGCAGACACCGTTGCTCAACACTTCTGGAAGCATGGGAATCACCCTGTCTACCAAGTACACGCTGGTCGCCCTCGACAAAGCCTCTTCGTCTAGTGCCGTTCCCATCTCCATGTAATGTGTTACGTCGGCAATGTGCACACCTAAGTACCAATTCCCGTTCTCAAGAATTTCAATGCTGAGCGCATCGTCAAAATCTTTTGCATCGAATGGATCGATAGTGAATACCGTCCATTCACGTATGTCTTTACGCTTAGATATGACATCTGCCGATACCGTCTTTGGAATCTTTGCGGCATCCTTTTCAACATCTTCAGGAAAGGCATTTTTTAATTGATTGCCAGCCAATACGGCTAAAATTTCGGCGTCGTTTGTCCCGCTCTTACCAAGCGACTCGATAATATCGGCCTCAGGCAAGCCACCTTTAAATTCCCATTGCTTCAGTCTGAAAGAAACTTTGTCGCCATGCTTTGCACCGTTAAGATTTTCTTCCTTAACAAAAAACTCAACTGGAACCGATTGTGGATCCGGTTCAATAAAATAATGGTTCTTCGCCTGTTTGATCAGGTCCCCGACAAACACTCGGCTGCCTCTGTCGACGATACGATTGATCTTGCCCTCAATTCGGTCTTGTCCTCTACGATTGAAAACCTGTATTTCAACCATATCGCCGGGCAAAGCTGTTCCCAAATACTTCTGTGGGATGCGTACATCTTCGAGCATACCTGGAAGTCTTACGAAACCAATTCCGTACCGATTCATTTGCAACAAACCCGACTCCAAATTTGGGACCGAGGCTGCCGGCTTTGATGGCTTCTTCGTTGGCAACTCTTTCTGGTCTTCAGGAATCTCTAAAAGTCCCGATTGAGTTCTTTTCAAATATCTGGATGCTACTAATCGGATGATGTACTTCTTGAGTCGCTTTTCATCTGCGGCCCTGTCCATATTCAGAGCTGTTGCAAGAACCTCGAAAGGAACTTTAGCACCCTCTTGAGCTTTGATGAAATCCAGAATCCTATTGTCGAGTTCGTTTAGTTTTTTCTTCATTGTTTAATCAGGACTCTCATCCGTTAGTATATCATTGGAAGGTACAAAAAAGAGGTGTATCAACTACCTGTTCCGCTCAAAGCACGCCAAATGTCAGACAGAAACTTTTTCCATGTGCTAAATTCGACCTGATATTGAAGTCCGATCCCGTTCACACGGTCGACCGTGCCTTCTTGGCTTAGACCTCGGGTAGAGTTGATGTCCTGCCTATGAAATATCTCAACCGAGAAAAAACGATTGATTCGGTAGGTAGCGGCCAGATCCCCGATGTTGGTCTGATCACCAACAATGGTTCCATCTCTACGAAGTTCAAGTCTGTCATCGAAAAGTCTTAGTCCAATTCCAAGGTCGGCCTGATCAAAACCGGTAAGATTCAAGTCGAAGTCGAAATTGCTCAAACTACTGTTTAGCAAGTAGTTGATCTGACTTGATAGCAACTGACCTATGCCGGCCTGCGTCATTTTGTTCTGAATGTTAACGTCGGTCTGGCCACCAGTGTTCACAGGCAGGAAGTTGCCCGTGATGAGCAAACTGGTAGCTTGAAGCAGCTTCTGATCTTCACCGTTCAGGATGCTCAATTCGGCTGCCGTCAAACTTTGATCAAAGTTGCTGGCTGGATAGGCAAAATAGAACTCATTCTCTAGCGAGCCCATTCGTCCGTTTAAACTCAAGATGAGATCAATAGGTACCCTCACGTCTCTGCCTGTTCCCAAAGGCGACAAATTTGGCCTTGCGGTGAAGAAAGCGGTTACTTCGATCCGTGGGTCCTGTGCTAAACCATCCCAAATAACTTGGCCACCTTGCCTGATTTTAAACTTCTTGGAAAAAATGTCGCCCCCAACAAAGTTGTATTCTCCTCGGTCGATATCGAATGTCCCGAACATCCCAAGGTTTCCGCTCTCGAGTGTTATGCGAACAGAACCAGTTCCACGTGTAGTGAGGTATTCATTGGTAACTGGATCAAAAATGAACTCGATGGCTGCATCCTGAGGCATGTTGAACTGAAGATCGAGTTGAAATACGTCAAAGAAATTTCGAGCTTGAGGCGTTACGGCTACCCCATCGGCCGTTGGTCTGTCTTGTATCGGAATATTTTTCTCAAAGAACTCGTTGACGAATTTTATGAAATTGGTTTGTTGATTAATGTTCCCATCATCGAGCAGCGGAAGGATCAACTTGGAGTTTGGGGTAACGGTAATGGGTCTCAACGTCTGCAAGAAAATCTTGTTTGTTGGACCAAATAGACGGATGTCCCCGCTACCACTAACACGTCCATAAAATGGTACGTCTGGGTTATAAGAGTTGTTTAGAAATTCAAGTCGATTCAGGCGTAATCGTAAATCAAGGTATTTCTCAGGCTGGAAATCGTTCATGTCCACACTGCCACTTAACACACCTGTCCCACGCTTGTCGTCGTTCACTCTCACATTGTTGAACACCAATCCGTCTTCATTTCTAAATGTGATGTCGCCGTTTAGAACATAATTCGTGTTCAAGAAAATGGGGGTTACCTCTGCGTCTTCTAAAGTAAAGGAGGCATCATAGACGATGTTTCCCGCATCACCACGGATATTCCCAAATCCAGTTGCTTTACCCTCGACTTTTGTGAAAACGTCTAGTAATAGGAATCTGATAACCCATAGGTCTACCTCATTTAAAGTGACATCAAAATTGAATAGGTGATCTAGGTCTGGGTTAAGATTCCGCGGTGCAAGGTAGCCCACAAGTTCTATGTCTTGCCCAATCCCATTGTTTCTGTCGAAGTACTCGGCATATTTTAAACTATCCGTTTTGACGTTTATGATCGTGTCGAAACGCCTCAGACTCGGGTTGTACTCACTGTCTAACTTGATGTCGCCAACAACCCTATCGTTGATGGCAAAAGCGTCGATCTCAAGATGGCCCTCGATGTTGGTTTGAGTACGCAACGATCTCGTTTGGAGCAGACCATTTACAACACCCTCAAAATCAAATCGCACTTTTACCAAATCAGAAATGCTCTTCAAATCGACATCCACTAGATCCAGCACGAGCATGTCGGCCGGGTCTTCGCTATAAATACCCTTCAGCATCAGGCTTTGATTGGCGTTTTCGAACTTGAAATCGGCGAAATCAATTTTCTTGCCAGGCAAAATGAAAAGTTGAGGTATTCCACTCGCCCTCCATGAGTACTGGTTATTTCCCAAAAAGAAGGTTGGGAATTCAACACTGATGCTTGTGTCTCTCAAAGAGGCTTGAATCGTGTAGCTCGAACGAGCCCCTTCTCCAATCGCTGCAATTGTTTGCGCCACAAAAATGGTGTCGTTGAGTAACGAAGCCCTTGTTTGGATGTTCTCTAAGTTGAACTGCCCAATCTGCAACGATCCCAAGCTCGAAACCATCTGAACATTTCCCGACTCGCCAAGCTCTTGACCGTGCTGCAGCGCCATCGTGAGCCGCAGATTAACGTTACTTGCCATAATGTCGTCGACACGAACCGAATCGTCAACAACCGATACATCGAGCAGCATTCGTTCACGGTCAGCCAAAACCGTACCCTCTATCCTTGCACTGGTCTCAAAATCCGGCAGCCTCGGTAGTAGGCGCCTCAACGTCTGTATCTGCTTGATCGACAGATTGTATTGTAAGGAAACCGATTCGGATGGTTCTCGCACCCATGTCCTCAATGACGTGTTCTCAGCTCTGAGAATCTCGTCTTCAACTTGGTGCTTGATTTCGTTAACCCAGTAATCGAACTGCCGCTGAATGTTCTGTGGTATGAGATTGCCGGTAACTACAGCATCCAAAAAGGATGATGTCAAACGAAATGACCTACTCCCGCCAGTTGTTTCGCTCAGATCGGCATAAGCCTGAATGGGTGGATAAAGACGACCAGCTACAGTCGACTCCATACCGTCGAGGCTAATTCTTCCGTAAAGATCGTTGATGCCTGCACCAAATAGATCGAGACTGAATTCGGCTGTCAAATCTGTATCGGGAAAAAGCGAATCCGATCTAAAGGAGGCCATATTCAGGCCTGCAACTGTTCCTGTGAGATGGTACTCAGGCTTATTGACAAAGAGGATGGCGTTTCCGTTGGCTGTCACCCGTCCTGCCTCAGACACAAGTAAGATTCTTGACGTAAGCTCAGATTTATTGAGACCAGCAACGACTCTTAATGTGTCGACACCGATTCCGCGTACCCTGCTGCCCAGCAAGGTAGATATCATGGCAAGGTTGGCCGACTTGTCAAATCCGTTGCCTTCGATGAACGTTGAGATGTTCAGCCTCGTGTCTGCGATTTTGAGCGTACTCCACGCTCCAAGATTGAGGTCTGAACTCGAGAGTGTTGCTCGATATGATTTTGCATCACTCCAGTTTAGCCCACCAACAACCGCCAAATCTCCCGCAGGACTACGCGCTACCATGTCGACAGAAACGGAATCTAGGGTTCCTGTTGCCAAGCCGCGCAATTGTGTTTCAGATATGGCTCGTACAACTTCGGTGTCCACATCAGGCAGAAAAACTGTGAGATCGTTGAAATCTGCCTTCAACGTCGTAACATCAGCGCTAAAGGTTATTGGGGCATCAGACAGGACGTTCTTAACGTTGCCAGACATCACCAAATGTGATTCATTGTGCATTATTTCGAGGAAATCGAGATCCAATTCCGATATGGTACCACGACCTTCCAATTCAATTTCTGCAGCATTCCTCAATCCGGGAAATTTCTGCGTCCAAGGCGATGCATCATCGGGATGTATTCGGGTGTCTTTGATAGAAAACTTTAGTTGGGCAGTATCTAAACTATCCGACCATCCCTTTTTATTTATGTCCGGACCTTCTAACGTTATGTCGGCCATTACTATAGACTTATCTGTCTGAAGTTTAAACCGCTTCAATTCGGTAAAACGTGCATCACTGAAAAGTTGACCGCTTATTTCAACCCTTTCGATCCAATTGTCTCTCGATCGGGCAGATAGCGTTACAATGTCGACAAACCGCTGTTCCTGATTCAATTCGACGAAAAAGCGCGCCTCGACAGAATCTACACTGGCAGGGAATATAATGTTTCCCCAAGTTCGTCCAGCTATTTGGTTCCCGAACAATATGGTTCCATTGTGCACAGAAATGAGCGGGGCATATATGTCAAGGTTTTCGGGCAGAAAAACCTTGGATGGTATCCCACTGGGCATTTTGGGCTCGAAAGCTCGAGCTAGGTTTAGCGTTGAATCGGGAAGTATTTCAAAGCGAATAAATGGATCTTGGATTTTTAACCCAGTAAGCTGAATCTGCCCGTACAGCAAATCCCAAAAACGCAGTGATAACTCAACCCGACCAATTCGTGCAATAGTGTCGACTCGGCTTGGGTCAACTTCCAGCGACACCATTACATCGTTAAGAATAAATCGTATTGGCAGCCTACCTTCGATAGACCCAATGTGTAGATTCGATTTGAGCTGGTTATTGTATGAATCCTGGATTTTTGTGGCTATCCAACTCTTGCCCCACGACGACTGAAGCCACAGATACGTTGCTGGAATTAATGTCACGAACCCGATGACCAACACAATTGCCAGCCAACCTAAAACCTTACGCAAAGAAATGATCCATGTTTGCATGAATTTGTTTTGGTCACGAAATATCGTGCATGGCCATAAGCCATGCTTTCAGGATCATTGCCCGGTCGTGTACAACGACTTTTTCAGGCACTCCCCATTCTCTGAGGATAACGAACGTTTGACCTACTTCGGTATTCTTTTTGTCGTTCGACATAAGATTCGTGAGCTGTTCCACATCTCGGCAAGAATCTGGCCATTTTATGCAAAGATGACGGTTGAAGCGCAGCAGCATATCCAGGTCGAGCGTAGCACCCATCAAATTCGACATATGCGATGCAGCTATCATCCCTAAATAGACGGCTTCGCCATGCAAAACCCCTGAGTATCCACATGCGGCCTCCATAGCATGCGCAAAAGTGTGTCCAAAATTAAGCCAAGAGCGAATTCCGGTTTCCTTCTCATCAGCTCGAACAATTTCAGCCTTGATATCCACGCACGAGCGAATGATTGGAAGCCATTCGGCAGAATCGGGCTTTTCACCTTTAGAAAGTAAGTCATCTGAGGCCTGAAATAAGGCGGGCTTGCTTATAGCGGCGTACTTGATGACCTCACCCATCCCACTGATCCACTCTCTCTCGGGGAGTGTCGACAAAAATTGCAGATCGATGTAAACGGCCTCTGGTTGATAAAAAGATCCAATCAGATTTTTTCCGGTGCTATGGTTAATTCCTGTCTTACCTCCTACAGAACTGTCGACCATAGCAAGAAGGGTCGTTGGGAATTGGACAAAGGGCATTCCGCGAAGGGCTATAGATGCTGCAAACCCTCCCAAATCGCCCGTGACCCCGCCGCCGACCACCATTACAGGTGTGCCCCGTTTTGCACCTGCCTGAAGCATGAAGTCAAGTATACTCCCCAAATGGAGCATGCTTTTTGAACTCTCGCCCGATGGAACCAAGTGCCAGTCAAGCTTGGGATAAATGGGCTCGAATAGTGATTTTAACTTCTTTTGATGCAGCGAATGAACATTCTCGTCCACAATGACGAAAGCTCTTCTTGCAGGTAAACGCGAGCCCAAATCTATGACTGTTTGGGCGACATCCCCATTGCCAAGAAAAATGGGATATGCATGCTCACTCGAAGTGCTAATATTAACTGGGTCGTTCATAGCGGTCGATTGCAAGAATTAGCTCCTTTACACTGGTTTCAATTTTCCACTCAGGGTCGATCGAAAAAGAGATGTCAGCCTGCATGTAGGATGGCAGTCGCTTGTTGTACAACATGGTGATGAACTCTTCTAGTTCTTCGAGGGTCCGCCTTTCTCCATTATCGCGGAGTAATAGAGGCCTTTTTTTTGTGTACCGAAGTCTTTGAACAATGTTCTCGATGGGAAGTTGCAGAAAAACCAATACCCCATGCTCTTTTATCAGGTCAATGATCTGCTGGTTCTGAAGCGTGCCACCACCCAAGGCGAGAATTTGCCCCTTTCGCTTGGAGTGTTCAAGCAGATAACTGTACTCTAGATCCCGAAAATAGGGTTCGCCATACCTTCCGAATATTTCGGTGACGCGATAACCCTCACCTTCTTCAATAAGGTGGTCTAAATCAGAAAAACGGTAATCTAACGCGGCAGCCAAATGCCGACCAATTGTGGTCTTACCAACACCCATGAAACCGCAAAGGTAGATCGTTTCAGCAATCATAATGCCAAAATATACTACTCTGAAACTGAATTTGGAGGCTTAACAGGCTCGACTAGGCAAACTTGTTCTTTGTCCACCAATACAGTACCCGGAGCTGCACCTTTTGGTTTACGAACATACTTTCGTTTTGTATACACAACAGGCACCATGCCGGCTGTTTTTGCCTTCGAGTACCAAGCAGCCCAAGACGCCACCTCCTCTATAACATCATCGGATGGGAATGTGGCACTTCGGCCCATTCGTATGATAACATGGCTTCCCGATACGTGACGCGCATGAAACCATATATCTTCTTTGTGCGATGCCTGTAGAAGTTCATCGTTTCCAGCAGCAGATTTCCCAATCCACACATCGTATTTGCCTGTATGTAACGCACGCCATGGCTTGCCTGATTGCCCGGCCTTTTGGCGGGATGGAATGACAACCGACAGGATCTTGTCGTTCGCCTTTAACCATTTGTCAAAGCTTCTGGGTCCGTCAACTTCTAAAAAACTGGTTGTAAGGGTTCGCAACTGTTGCAGCTTGATAGTTGCGTCGATCAGTCGTTCTTTGTTGGCTTCCAATGTTTTGCGGGTATTTTTTGCTTTTTGATAATATAGTTGGGCATTTTCGGAAAAGCTCACCCCTTTTTTGATCTTAATAATCACTTTATTCGATGGATTGAAAACATCGTCTAGTTCAACATTATCAGAATCAGGTACACTTAAATAACTGTTAGACATTAGGATATGTCCTGTCTGCTCATACTGATCTGCGCGTTGTAAAGACTTTGTGTCGTCCTCCAAGCCCTGAATGATAGATTGAAGGCGCCGTTCGGCAGCTACCAGTTCTGACTCCAACTGATTTTTCCTAGAAACAAATCGGTCTCGGATTTCTCTCTGCACCCAGCACGATCGAACGAGTGTATTTATGTCATCGTATACTATAGCCTCTGCATCTGGAACTTGAGTATCACCCAGAAGGCAGATGCTGTTATCCGAAAGACGACGAAACTCGGGATTGTTGAGCAAAGCACCCGCCAAACTGTCGACCAACATGCAAAGCTCAGCATCGCCCAGTGTGTCGAGCTTGAGAGTTTCCGATAACCTGACAATCCATGATCTTGGAAATCTTGGGTCCCGAAGCAGTATCTTGTCTTTTATAGTCAGACCCTTTGCGACACTCGTCACGTCGCCACGCACGTACTCAGTTTGCGGTTGAGGTGGCTGCGTGTTTCTAAATTGGTCGACCAGGTCATTGTCGAAGTACAAGTAGGCATTTGAATTGGGTCCATATGCAATCAGGCTGACCTTGTAGCCCTTATCAAAGGTGAGTACGACAATACGGTCGGCAGCATCTAGCTGTATGCCAAGCAGTTGTGCCCCCCATATATCCTCGAAAAATGTGGCAGTGTTCGTCCTGTTGTCGTTCAAGCCTTCTTGAAGGAACAAAGCGGAAGGGTTTGCCGTATGAAACACTAACTGGCACGTTGTTCCGTTCTGGTTAAAATTGAACTCCAACAATCGCTTCTTTCTGCTGAGTGCCGAGATCAGTATTGCACCTTTAAGAGAATCATCGATGAATTTCGACTGGTGGTGCAGGGTGTAATAATTATTCATATATTTCGTCAGTAATTTAGCTCTAGAAGCGCTTCGAACCTTAATTTAATTTACATAATGACTGAGTACCCAATATTTAACTCTGTTGTTAATCGAATTGAGTCAGAATTATTAAGGCGCAATATTCATCCTAAGCGATGTAAAACTTGGATCGAGAATTCGATCAATGCCTCTGGGCTCGAAATAGTAATAGACCTCCAGGGTAGCGATCCCATCACATCGATGGTCATCAACTTCGACTGGGACAAATTTCGGGAGGCGGCTTTAGCCAAACAGATGGAAGGGATGTCGGGGCACCCTTTGCTCAAGAGTAAAAAGGTAACCGCAACATCATTGACGCCCAGTATGGATATTGAGATATCCTGGCAGTTCAACGAGCACATTCCAATTCAGGTGGCACCATCAAAGATTGGGACACAGCGTGTGCGGGTAGCCAGTGAGTGGATGGACGCCATCAACAAGCAGGCCAAGGAAATTTTACCGGTTGAGCACAGCCTTTCGAGATGGCACGTCGACATCGATGGTGACTTTGACGGCAGGTTCATCTCACAGATGACGTTCATCACCTATTTCACGATACCGATGGCATCCATCGACAGTTTGAGCGCTCTTCACCTGCGTGTCGACAGGAAGCTCCAATTACTGCTGTTGACCACAGATCGGATGCTGCAGTTGGCAAGGCGAACCCTGCCACTGGCATCCTGATCGTGTCGGAATAAAAAAGTAAAAGCCCGAAACAGGCTTTTACTTCTTCTTATGACGGTTCTTGCGCAGGCGCTTTTTACGCTTGTGCTTGGCGATCTTGGCGCGCTTGCGTTTTTTACCACACGGCATTGGCGATCCTCGTTGGGTTAGGATGATGGTTAAGCAAAGAGTTTAATATACCATTTTCCGATGTTAAATGTAAACCAATGAGTTACAAATACAGAAAATGGCTCCCAAAAAGCTCCGTTATACCAAGTGTTGGTTTACGACTTGCTTGAACTCTTTCGAAATCTTCAGAACCGGAACAAACTGCGGAGGTACAATGACTTCTTTGTTCGTTTTGGGGTTACGTGCAACGCGCCTGGCACGTTTAACGACCTTAAAACTTCCAAATCCTCTGAGTTCGATGGTTTCGCCCCTCTTCATTGCCTCTATCACTGTTTCTAGGAAACCTTTGACAACAGCCTCTGTTTCGATTTTCGTGAGACCGGTCGACGACGATATAATTTCAACGATATCTGCCTTAGTCATGACAGTACTCCGTTACTTATGGTTGATCAAGTGGATTTCATGCATATCTTCATGGCAGCGAATGACCTATACGCTTCCTGCTAATGCTTGACTTAAGGTATTAATACCCAAATTAATGAGATTTTGCAAGTTATCTATAAATAATTCATCCCATTTAATTTCTGATGAGGCAATCTTAATGAAATTTTAGGATATTCCACGATCATATTTACCTTTAGGCTCGCAACTCAACGTAAACACATCGTTTGACCTCATGGAAGTATTGCAACAGATCATCGATACCCTCAACACGTACATCTGGGCAAAGCCAGATATTTTCCCATTGATGATTCTCGTACTGTTGGGGTACGGCTTGTTCATCACCATACGCTTGGGATTTATACAGCTTCGCCGACTTAAGCATGGTTTTAAGGTTGTAATGGGTTATTACGACAATCCGGACGATGTGGGCGACGTAAACCACTTCCAAGCTCTTAGTACAGCCCTGTCTGCCACAGTTGGAATTGGTAATATTGCAGGCGTTGCCATCGCGATTCACTATGGCGGTCCAGGCGCACTGTTCTGGATGTGGATTACCGCCCTTCTTGGTATGGCAGTCAAGTATTCTGAATGTACACTCGCTGTACACTACCGCCAAAACAATGCAGACGGATCTGTATCGGGCGGCCCGATGTACTACATCGAGAAAGGCCTTGGACCAAACTGGAAGTGGCTGGCGGTCATTTTTGCCGCCAGTGCAGTTATCTGCTCTTTCCTCACAGGAAACGCCGTTCAGGCCAACACCGTGGCCGACACCATGGAAAGCACATTTTTCATTCCGAAGTACCTCACCGGCCTAATTACAGCTGGTCTTGTTGGATTTGTCATCCTTGGTGGTATTAAACGAATTGGCGCAGTTGCAGCCCGCTTGGCACCCTTAATGGCGCTGATCTATGTCGCATCAGCTCTCGTTATTTTATTGCTAAACTTCGATAAAATCCTACCAACCTTCGGTATCATTTTCGAATCTGCATTCAACCCAGTTGCGGGTGCATTCGGTGTTGGAAGCGGAACATTCATGACCACACTGATCTGGGGAATTAAGCGCGGCCTCTTTTCGAACGAAGCTGGTCAAGGATCGGCACCGATTGCTCACGCCGCAGCCAAAACAGATGAGCCCGTACGTGAGGGTGTTGTTGCACTTCTCGAACCCTTCATCGACACCATTCTTATCTGTACAATGACCGGATTGGTGGTCATTATTACGAATGTGTGGCAAGAAAAGCATGACGCTAACATCTTGTTCAATGCAGGAGAAGTGAGGTACGAGTTCGCACAAAGTGGTGTGACTTCCGGCGAGTTGACGGTCGTCGATGGTTTAATCACAAATGGCGAGATGTTCCGCTACGATTATAACATCGACACATTGTATGTCGATCGCGCAAAGACAACCCTCTTCAACGGCATCATCCGTATCGATTCGAACGGAAGAAATGCGATCACAGCCGATGGCGAATCCATGCGCAGTTTCTACGGCAAAGTGATCGAAAACGGTGCTCCTCTCACTGCTCTAGCCTTTGAAGTAGGACTTTCCGATCTGTTCGATGGTGGGCGATATATCGTAACCATCTGTGTGCTTCTGTTCGGCATTTCAACCTCAATTAGTTGGTGTTATTATGGCGATCGTGCCGCCCAGTATTTGTTCGGAGATGGTGCCATCATCATTTACAAAGGCTTTTACGTGGTGGCGCACTTTGTGGGGGCCATGGTCACACTCACAACAGTTTGGACCATCGGCGACATTGCCCTTGGCATGATGGCCTTCCCGAACTTGATCGCTTTGTTCATCCTCTCTGGTGTTGTCGTAAAACTTACAAACGATTACTTCTCACGTAATCACGACAATCCGGAAGACTGATCGAGACGCGAGAAACGAGAAGCGAGAACAAGAGCAAGAGCA
>CAZVRJ010000020.1:26484-41595 GCA_964629885.1 uncultured Chitinophagales bacterium
CGCGTCTCGCGTTTCGTCTGTGCTCCCGTGCCTCGCGTCTCGCTTCTCGCATCTCGCATCTCGCTTCTCGCTTCTCGTGTCTCGTGTCTCGTTTCTCGCGTCTCGTGTCTCGTTTCTCGCATCTCGCTTCTCGTGTCTCGCGTCTCGCTTCTCGTTTCTCGCATCTCGCTTCTCGCTCTTGCTCTTGCTCTCCCTCTCCCTCTCCGCTTGCACTGACAGCAGGACAAATATCGATGCAGTGCAGTTGGCACTCTCCGATAGCTTGGCTAAGATGACGTTAGCGACCGATGTGGACCTTACTTTGTACGAAGGTGTGCGAGCAGCAGTTCATCTGAAAGCACCGCGAGCGTCTACATACGAAAAAGACCAAGGTGCCACGGAAACGCTATTTTCCGGCGGTGTACAGGTTGAACTCATCGACAGCACGGGTCAACGTACAAACACGTTCAGTGAAGAAGTATACTATTTGAGTCCAGAGTCGGTTTTCTCGCTAAGAAAGGGAGTGGTTATCGACGGCTTCAATGAACGTCGACTTCGTACCGACACCTTGACATGGGACAGAAATGCCGGCAAGATTCGCACAGAGGGTTTTGTAATCATGGTCACCGAAACAGACAGTATCCGTGGTTTTGGACTCCGAGCAAACACAGACCTATCAGATTACAGTGTCTTACACGTAACCGGATCTACCACTATCAGGAGGCGTCAGAATTGAGCTGTTCGCGAAGTTTGGCAACAAGCTCATCTACCGCCCATCTGTTTCCTGAAAACAGAGCCTTGATTTCGCCGTCAGGACCTATGATTGCCGTCTGCAAATTGTGGATGATCTGATCGGTTGCAAACGTCGTAAATATGCCGAAGGCAGAAGTAAGCTTTGCGGTATTGGTTGAATCGCCCACCAAATAGTAACGATAACCTCGCTGCGAGTGTGTGCCCGCATAGGCTTTGAGCACCTCCGGGGTGTCATTCTCGGGGTCGAAGGTCACACTTACAAGCTTAACCTTATCCAATTCTTGGTCTGTCAACAGATCGCTCACCTTGTCGAGGTTCGAGCTCATGAGTGGGCAGAAATCAGGGACTGGACAGGTGGTGTAGATGAAGGTCAAGACAGCGAAGTACCCGCTTAGGCTGTCGCTACTGAATGGACGACCGTTTTGATCGAGCATTTCGAACTCAGGTATACTCTCCCCTGCTTTAAGTGGCATAGATATTTCGCCGCCGGAAATGCGCCCAAATCGCGACGGCGTGGCGCTCAAGGTAAGCAGCGAGTCTGGAATTTTGGTCAGGTTTTGAATCCAGGATCCGTCGGGTGTCACATGAAATTCGAAGCGGATAGCGTCACCAATTGAAAATTCGCTTACTTCCTGCATGTTTCGCAAGTTGAACGGCATCGACATGGCGTCCATGTAACCTGGGATCTCCTCATGGTTAATAAAGATGCGATTTTCATTTTCAGAGAATCCAATTATCTGTCCTTCGACAACAAAAACCTTATTGTTGATGTTCTGAAAGAAGAAAAAAAGCCCAATTGCAATGAATGTGAGCACTGCAGGGAGTATTACCCTTTTTAAAGTCATAGCCGTATGAACTCGATGAAATAATTGTCAAGATACGGACTCTATAACTCGAAAACCCATGTATGCAATCCATGGATATGTAGATCCGATTAGATTCAGAGTTCAAAAAGGGCGATTTTACAATCCAAGTTCCGATCATATATCAATCTACAGAATCCAGATAGTCATGCATCCATCCCCGGTAATTCAGAATGCCATATCACCCGAGTTGAAATCAAACGTGAACCTGTTGGCTCGTTTATTGGGCGAGGTCATTGAAGAGCGAGCCGGAAAAGACTTATTCGAGCTAGTAGAAACGCTCCGGGTCAAGTGCAAGGATGCCACAAATAATGGCAACGAGCAAGCTCGCAAGGATGCGCAGGAAGTTATTCGTAAGCTAGACTCCCATCAAATTGAGTGGATTCTCAAGACCTATACGGCCTACTTCCATTTGGTCAACAAATCGGAACAGCACGAAATAGCCCGAATCAACGCAAACCGCGAGCGTAAGTCGTCTTCTAGCTCGCCTAAATCTGAGTCTATCGCCGAGGCTATTCACCACTTTCGGGAAATCGGATACTCTTTGGATCAAGTTTTGGCTTTTCTGGATCGGTTAGACATCCAGCCCACACTTACGGCACATCCTACAGAAGCCCGGCGCCGCTCCATATTGTACAAACAACTTCGTGTTGCTCGCACCCTCACTGAGCTTGAGCGTGCAGACATTGGTATGCGCGATAGGAAAAAGCTACTAGACCAACTTTACGAAGCCATCACATTGTTGTTGGAAACGGATGAAGTGCGCCGCGAAAGGCTCACCGTGGAGGATGAAGTACAATACGGGATGTATTTTTGCTCTACGTCAATTTGGGACACCATCCCTACGATTTATGGGGATATCGTCAACGCTCTCAAAACGTACTACAATTATGAGGGTCCAATTCCGACAATCATCAGGTACAGGAGTTGGATAGGTGGCGATCGCGATGGCAACCCAAATGTGACTGCTGCGTTGACCAAACAGACGATTTTGGTTCAAATGAAGATTGCGCTCGATCTATACACGAAATCGCTATATGAATTGCGCCGGGAGCTGAGTATTTCGGGTCGAAGCTTGAACTTACCAGCTAGCATCATCGAATCTATTGAGGCGGATGGTGATGCATTTCAGCTACCGGAGAAACTTATCAGACTGTATGCAGATGAGCCGTTCCGTTTAAAGATCAGCTACGTTCTTCTCAAAATTAACCATGTTCGCGAATGCATTCGCCTCGACGGGCTAAACGATCCTAGCCAACTGCGCTATTCATCAGCTTTGTTTATCAACGATCTGGAATTGATCCACGAAAGTCTTATAAGCATGGGCTTGTGGCGGGTTGCTGCAGGCGATCGCATCCAGCGGCTTCTGTGGCAGGCGCGCACATTCCAGTTCCACATGGCCACGCTCGATATACGTCAGCATAGCGCAGTACATGAGGACGCGGTAGCCACGCTTCTTAAAGAGTCAGGGATATCAGACCACTATCTAGACCTAGACGAAGGAGCCAAGATTGCTCTTTTAGGGATGGAGCTGCAAACCCGTAGGCCCCTCCTACCCCACGGATTCCCAACTGACCCGAAACTAAAGGAAGTTCTCGAGGTCTTCGACACCATCCGCTGGGCTCAGAATATTGAGCCCGAATCTGTGGGTTGTTACATAGTGAGTATGACCCATGACGTAAGCGACATGCTTGAAGTGATGATTCTTGCAAGGGAAACCGGTCAATGGGATCCAGGTAGGCCAGAAACAGCTAAAATTGACATAGTACCGCTGTTGGAGACCATCGAGGACTTGGACGCTGGCAAAGAGCTCATGAACCAGCTGTTCTTGAACCCGACCTACCAAAGATATCTGTCTGCACGAGGCAATTTCCAGGAAATCATGCTAGGCTATTCCGATTCCAACAAGGACGGCGGGTATTGGATGGCAAACTGGGCACTGCATCGGGCCCAATTGGATCTTGGAGATGTGTGCCGCGAGCACAACCTCGATTTTAGGCTGTTTCATGGTCGGGGTGGGACGGTAGGACGCGGCGGTGGACGCGCAAACAAAGCCATTTTGGCTATGCCTGCTTCTTCGATAAATGGCAAAATTCGATTTACGGAGCAAGGTGAGGTCATATCATTCCGATATGCCATGCCGGAAATTGCCCACCGCCATCTGGAGCAGATCGTAAACGCCCAATTAAAGGCAATTCATCGTTACGAAGCCCAAATTGAAAACCCGGATTTGTTCACCGAAGTAAACGGGTCATCTTGGGCAATGATGGACGATCTATCGCAGGTTTCAATGAAGGCATACCGAACGCTCATCGACGATCCCGAGTTTTGGCCTTGGTATACCGAAATCACGCCAATCGAGCACATCAGCCGTCTGCCCATTGCGTCGCGTCCAGTTTCTCGAAAGACAGGGAACGAGGTGGATTTCAACAGCCTGAGGGCAATACCATGGAATTTTGCCTGGGCACAAACCAGATACAACATCCCTGGATGGTTTGGAATAGGTGCTGCATTTGAGCATTACATAAGTAGTAACGACATCAAAGATCTTGCAAAATTGTATGAAACATGGCCGGTGTTTAGAGCCATCATCGACAACGCTCAGCTTGAAATTGGCCGTGCCAAGCTCGACATTGCACGATACTACTCCCGCAACACCAACCCACGCATCGAATCGCAAATCACCGAAGATTTCGGGCGTGCTGTGACCGCGCTACTCAAGATCACCGGAAAAGAGGTCATTCTAGGCACAGATCCGGTAATCTACAATTCCATCCTCTTGAGGAATCCATACACCGATGTACTCAACCTAGTTCAGATGGAACTTATGGCCCGTTGGAAAAATCGTGACGAGGCAGAGACCGACCATCTGCGCGACCTGCTCTTCCTGAGCATTAACGGCGTGGCGGCTGCAATGCAATCAACCGGCTGAGGAACTCACGAATGGATGCTTCCCAAAATGGCCAGTTATGGGCACCTGGAATTTCGTGGTACTCGTAAGGCCACTGCGATTTGGATAGCATTTCGGTAAGCTTTCTGTGCCCGGGAAGGAAATCGGTGAATCCATCCTGAATTCCATGCCGGAGGAAGATGTACGGCTTGATCGGCATGTCTGCCATCACGGCGTAGCGGTAAATGTCGCCTGAGATGCGATTCGGGTGCGCCCCGTCGCCGAAGGCATCGAACAGGCTGAGCGCTGATGCCCTGCCTTCGAGGTTACCCGTCGATGCAGGGAGATTTGCAGGAAACACGACCGCCCCGCTGAAACTTCCTATCATCCGAAACTTGTGCGGATTACTCATGCCTAGGTAAAGGGCTCCATAGCCTCCCATCGAAAGCCCGGCGATGTATTGGGCAGATGTGTCGACCGGATGCGTATCGTATAGCCACGTAGGTAATTCGTCCATCATAAAATCGGTGAACTTCTGACCATTGACCATGTTCTGGTACCAAGAGTTGTCGCCATCGGGCATAACCACCACCATCTCAAGGTTCAGTGAGTCTAGGTAGGCAGTAATTTTCGTGCGATCGGTCCAGTTTCGATGATCACCGCCGTACCCATGCAGGAGATAGAGAACAGGATAGCGCGCTCCCTCATCGACTTGTGCGGGCAAGATGATGCGAACATTTCTGTAATCAGCCGTTGATGTTGACTCCAGGTTATCGGCTATCCAAGTACGTTGAGCTTGGACATTGACCGTTGTAACTGCTGTAAAAAAACAAAAAAGGAGTGCCGATTGGACACCCCTTTTAAAAAAACTGTTAATTGTCATCTTTAATCAAAGAGTTTCGTAGTAAGCGAAGATGCGACCTAGATGGGTATCGTCGTCATACTTAAGTTTTTCTTTTTTGATGTAATCTTCAACCTGCTTAGACTTGTCGCCCATCAGACGAAGGATGTCGCGCCGATTAGTGCGTACCTTCTGAATTTGGCCATCAGGTGTCTTGACGAAAGTGGTGTGCTGCATCTGGAACTCGTCAAACTTTGAGCCCGTGTTGTAAGCCGCGTTAAAATCGGATGGCTTCAAGAACTTGTAATGCTTCTTCATCAGAGTGAAATCGGAACCTTCGTAGAGAATCTCAAAGAAGTTGGTCGACTCTATTTTCTCGGATGGCGAAGTGAAACCATTTTTGAGTTTCACATAGCGAACACCATTTGCATCCGTAACTGGCATTTCAACCGAGGTGATGAGCCTGGAGTTGAGAATCAGGGTGTCCTTGCCAACTACTGCCTCGATAAGGTCGTAGTGTGCATTGTAGAGCACAGGAGTGTTTTCGTGCTTCTTGCCATCCAATGCCGTAATTACAGCCGGAGTCCATTTGTCGTTCAAGTATGGTGTTCCCATAATCCCGTAGTAGCTTCCTGCTCGAGTGTAGAGCAGTCGGCCAGCATTGCTACCAGTGCGGTCGCCAAGTTGCAACAGATTCTGTTGGTCGATCACCTGCTGGGCTTGCGATGGCTGAACCAAAAGTGCCAACAACAGTGTAAGGGAGATTGATAGAAATGTTTTCATAGTTAACAGTTGGACGTTATTTCGTTTCGGACTCTGTGGACTAACGACAATGATCGGATTATGGTATGTAAAAATTTGAAACGTTTATTTCACCAAAACCATTTTTCGGCTGAGTTCTTGGCTGCCGAATCGCAAGCGATAAATATATGTACCGCTAGCCAGCCTTGATGCATCAAATACCACCTGCTGCTTGCCGGCACTCATCACCGAATTGGCAATATCGGCCACCTTTTGACCCGTCACCGAGTAGATGGAGAGTTCCACGAGGCCACTCTCAGGCAGCGAGAACGATATAGTTGTTGATGGATTAAAAGGATTCGGATAATTCTGATCCAGTTCAAGTCCAAAAGGTAACTCAGATGGCTGCTCTTCGGCCAAATCGGTAGCGATGATGCGCTCAGCGATGCGGAGATCATCGAACCAAAGTGTACCGAACGCCGTACCAGCCTCGCCTCGGGTGAATTGGAGCGATTCCATTCGCAGTGTACCGTTCAATATACCATTACCCAACCAAGCACCGACACCCTCTTCTGCGATATCCCAAGTTACCAGCTTCCAACCTAACCAGTCGATGGTCTTCCATGGACTAACCTCAAGCCTGGCCAATCCGGCGTCTTGGTCCTCGACGGCAAAGCGCATCTTGGTGCCAGATCCATCACCAAATACATACATCTGTACAAGGCTCTGGGCATTAAAGGTTACACTGCGAACCGAAGATCCTGGAGGGGTATAAATGCGAACTAGTGGTTCGGCCGCTTCAGCGCTCCATCCATATCTGAAACGATAGGATGATCCCGTTTCCGAGAATAGCAACTTGCGCTGATTATCGCTTGCCACGACAATCGAGTCGGGTACTGTGCCGGTCGTGCTTCCACTCTGCGCAGGTAGCCACCAGCTGGCGATGCCTGAGTCAAAACTCTCTACAGATCGGACGGATACATCATCGAAGGATGTTCGGAAGCGTAAGGTGCGTGTGGTGGTCGTGGCGTTGTCGAACATATCGCGCAATCCTGCAGCGGAAAGGTAACGCCAGATGCGGTCGGCGGCTAATTTGCGCTCAGGGAAGAAGTTTACCACCGATTTTCCATTCACCGTGTAGGTCGCAAAGTTGCCATCTACTGTGTAGTTGGCATTCGCAAATAGCGACAGAGTGAAGTTCTCTTTCACGAGGTCCTCGGGTAAAATCACCTCATCGAATGTGATCGAAACAACAGGACGAAGGTCATCAATAAAGCTATTATTTACGGGAAAATAGGCCTCCACAGTAGGTGGTACGATATCGTCGGGACCCGTAGAAAATTCCAGAACGTATGCATCTCCCCCTTGGCCATCGGCGTTTCCGTCGATTGGGTGATCATATTTATCGACAGCCGTCGCCGCAATTGTGATCACATAGTCCGACATCGGCTGCAATTCATCGGCGCGGAAGGTAAGCCTCGTGTCGCTGTTTGACCATGTATATGTTCCGGTGGCAGCAGGTTCGATGCTAAGTGCGGCAATAGTTGCTTCACGGTTCATTGGACGCGAGAAATTGATCACGACAGGATCAAGCCTGCGAAACCGCTCGGTTCCCTGTGCCGGAGTTGACGATACGACAGATGGTGGCACACTCGATATCAGCTCCACATCAGCGAAGGTGAAGAAAGTGTCGACCATCGCGGTATTGATGGTCTTGGGATAGAAGCCTGGCGCAGATACTGATACATCAACACCACCTGGCGGAACGTTCTCGAAGTAATAGAATCCGTTCTGGAGCAGATTTGGATTGCTGGTGTACTTGTTGAACAACGATGCAAAGGTGTCGGTCACATACTCCTGCCCTGCGGCTGTGACAGTAGCACCGTTAATTGGAAGGCCATTCTCAGGGTTCTTAACAATACCATTCAAAATGCCGATGCGCGGACGGTTGATCCCCATGTACTCCAGATACGTGATAAAATGGATCCACGCCTCGAGCTTCTTCCAATCGGCGTTCATGTTCTTCATGTTCTGGGTCGGATTGGTATGGAATCCCGCCTCGCTCAGCGTCGATGCCATGTTGCTGGCTCGGTTAACCCACAAATAGGGTACTGTGCGACCTGCATCACAACCATAGAAGCTACAATCGCCTCTAGAACCAATTGACGGAAGTCTCATTCCATCGCGAAGGTGCCGAATCATGATGTCGGACATTTTCTTTCCACCCGTTGGCACCTTCTCTTGAAGAGCACCATTCTGCCCCCAAAGCATCAGCACGTTATTCGTTGTGGCACCACCGGCGTTACTGTGGATGGAGTGATAAAATGCGGCGCCAACTCGGTTTGAAAAGTCGGTACGCTGTGCCAGCGATACAAGCATGTTATCGTCAGTCCTTGCAATGTACACCGTATCGATGTCCGTAGTTGTCTCAAGCAGGAACTTGGCGTAAAGTCCTACACGCAGCACCTTTTCGGCTTCCGAGTAACCATGGACCCCCATGTTCTCCTTCTGGCTGTGTCCGGGATCTAGGAAAATGCTCCACTGGCTGAGACCGGTAATTTGCGGCTGTGCCGTGGCAACGGCAGCTAGTACCAACATCGCCCCAAAGGCGGCTATAATTCGTTTCGTGTTCATAGTCGCTAAAAAAATCAGGAAGGGTCGATGGTGATGATGTAGATGTCGCCTGTGGCGTACACGTCGAATGCGATGCGGGTGCCGTCGGGCGACCAAGTTGGGTTCATCTCCATCAGGGACGTAGTGGTGCTAAGCTTGCGGCGTCCGCTGCCATCGGCGTTGATCAGGTAAATGTCGGAGCTGGTGTAGGTGTAACCGTCATCCTCAGCTACCATGAAGGCGATGCGGTTGCCGAGGGGCGACCAAACTGGACGGTTACCACTACCTAAGTCAGTAATAGATCCCGATACGGTGTCCAATACGTGTAGCCCACCACCTAGAACCTCGAAAACAACTTTGTTGCCGTCGGGCGAGAGCGCCGCGTTGATGTACTCGCTACCTGGAATAGGATCGAGCCTGAGCTCACCACCACTACCTAGCATCATCAAGGCTGAACCTTGGTTTAAAAGTGCAAAACTTGGTAAAGTCGATGTGAGTTTGGCGGCCTCTAGTACTACATCGGATGGAACCGATTTCAACCTCTGACCATCGGATGTGATCACGCTTGTGGCATCAGCCGACCAAACCGGAAGAGCAGGCATGCGCATGCTGCCCTCGCCTACAATGCGCGGCTGTCCACCATCCACATTCACAATCGCAGGTGCGTGCTGAACTATACGATCTGTCGTGGTAGAATGTCGATACAAGATATGCTCGGAATCGGCGCTCCAGCTGAATCCGTATCCAGAACGGTCGGCTTCGACGAGCTGGCGGATTTGGCCTGTCTGCACATCGAGCAAATGAATACTGTTGTGATTATTTCCCGACATCGCGATGAAATTTCCATCGGGCGACCAAACCGGGTTCATGAAATACTGACCAACGGAGCCAGCAACCTTCTCGACATTTCGGATCTGGGCATTAACGATCAGACTGCCGCCCAATATGATGGCGAAGGTCATCAATAACTTTTTAAAACGCATGGTGTAAAATGGGAATCTGTGTATGTTCGCTAAAGAAACAAGCCCTAGCTTGCCTTTTTTGACGCTATCAAGTACAACCAAAGTAAGAAAAGAGGGGTTAGCATCCAATCCGAATTGAATTGTAGCCAAGCGCTTTACTACCTTGCAGCATGAACGATCAACAGAATTACGACTTCGATTTTTCCTCTGCACCATTAGAGCGTGCCCATACCCTGCCCTCGGTGTGCTACACCCATGCCGATTGGCATCAGATCGACGAGAAACAGGTTCTGTCTAAGCGTTGGCAATACGCCGGCCACGTTTCTCAAATAAAAACCGCGGGCGATGTCGTTCCGATCGAACTGCTCGGCCAACCGGTGATCCTCGTTCGCGACGGCGCAGACCTACGAGCCTTCTACAATGTGTGCAAGCATCGGGGTGGACCCATGGCTACCGAGCCAGAGAACTGCAAGATGCTGCAGTGCAAGTATCACGGGTGGACCTATAAACTCGACGGAAGCCTGCGTGGTGTGCCCAAATTCAAGTATGCCGAGTTGTTTGATAAGAAGGATTTCGGGCTCACCGAAATTCCAATGCAGGAATGGGAGGGCATGCTGTTCGTGAGGCTTGGCGAGCTTTCCGAACCGTTGTCGCAACAGATCGGGGGCATATCGGAGGCGATCGCACCGACTCGCATCAAGGATTTTGTATTTCACAGCCGGGTTAGCTACCAGATCGCATGCAACTGGAAGGTGTATGCCGACAATTTCCTTGAGGGCTATCACATCCCCCATGTACATCCAGATCTGTGCAACCTGCTCGACATGGACAACTATAAGACTCTGGTAAATGGATGGCAGATATTGCAGGACAGTCCGTTGAAAGACAAAGAGTCCATCTACAGCGGAGGCGACGAGACGGCGTGGTACTACTTCATCTACCCTAACATGATGCTGAACATATTGCCGGGGCGCATGCAGGTGAACCAAATCCTGCCCGTCGATGCTGGCAATTGCATCGTGCATTTCGACTACTACTACACTGCCGAAACCCTACTCCGAAATCCTAACATGCCAGACGACGACAAGGCATACAGCGAGCACGTGCAAGCCGAAGACATCCACATTTGTGAGCACGTCCAAAAAGGATTGGCGTCGAAAGCGTATTCCCAAGGGCGGTTCAGTGTTGAAACCGAATTGGGTCCATGGCATTTTCAGGAACTGCTGAAGAAGGATTATCTCAATCGCCAGAAGGACCCATGAGCTTTACGAGCACATCCACATCCTCGTGACGATGAAGTCGGAATGCGAAGGATCGTGCCTCTCCTTTGTGACGAAACGACAGCTCGCCCAGCGATCCGTGTGTCAACGGGTTGCGGAAGAAGCCGGGCTTGCCGGGATGGATGGATAATTCATCCAGTTCTGCTACTCGAAACACCTCCCGATCGCCACCCTTGGGTGCTATGCGTATCCAACCATGCTCGAACACGATCTTGCCAAACTCGGTGCGGCGGTTGAACTTGCTCACCAGCATGACGACAAGAGCACCAATATAAACAGCGGGCAGCCATAGCTTGGCGTACCAAGGCCCCTCCCAAAGGGGATTGAACAGCAGATTGCCTAAAATGACCATAAGTCCAAAGCCCCAAAGCAGCAGCGAGCTGCGCACGGTTGAGACGGCGTCGTCTTCGCCCTCGACAAGTATTGCTTCTATTTCGGTATGCATGCGGTAAATATATCAGGTACTTACATTCAATGGAATTCCAGCTTCCAATTTCGTATCTTTGTAGGCTATGCGGGTATCGTACCTGCCGTAACAATCCATTTCTGGTCAGATGATGAACCGCCGCAAGGTGCGGGAAACTGTCCTTCAGGCCTTATACGCCTTCGAGCTCAGTGGTGATACCCGCGATGTACCTTTGAAAATGATTCTCGCTCCGCAGGTCGAAGCCGAAGACAAGATCTTCGCCGAGAAGCTATACCTGCGCACCATTGAGCAACACGAAGAGCTTGATGCCGAAATCACAAAACGTCTGGCCAATTGGGATCTCACCCGCTTGGCGCTGATCGACAAGATCGTGCTGCGTATGGCTCTCACCGAGCTAGTCGAGTTCCCCGACATCCCTACCAAGGTAACCATTAACGAAGCCATCGAAATCGCCAAGAAATTTTCGACCGGCAAGTCGGGCATGTTTGTGAATGGCATCCTAGATTCGGCATGCCAAGATATGGTCAAGGAAGGCCGCATCAACAAGACCGGTCGTGGTCTGATTGATACTTCCACACGCAAAAATTCGTAATTCGGTTACACCGAAACCAACTCCTGGCGAATTGTCTGACGTAAAGAAGCATATTATAATTGGCGACATCCACGGATGTGCGAGCAGCCTTAACGCCTTATTGGCGAAGCTGGAGCATCATCGTGACCGAATCTATGTCTTTTTGGGCGATTATATTGACCGCGGACCCGATAGCTACGGCGTGATTCAGCGCCTAATCGAGTTTAGCAGCGAAGCTGAGTGCATTTTCCTGCGTGGTAACCATGAGCAGATGGCTGTAGATGCATTTTTAGAAGGCGATGACGATAACTGGCGTCACTGGCTCTCGAACGGCGGAACATCGACTATGGACTCCTACACCCGTGCCGGTACTAGCATTGCTGAGGCCGAAGGTCACCTCGACTTTATGCTGACCACCGACTTCTTTTATGATACTCCCGAGTTCATCTGCGTGCATGGCGGAATCAATCCGTACATGACTGTTGCCGAGAATTTGGCACAAGTTGATCCTTTTGATTTCCTTTGGGAACGCAGACATATCCAGACTGTGAAACCCGACTGGGAGAAGACTGTAATATTTGGACACACTCCATTGGTCGGGGTAAAGATGGAGCACAACTTGATCGGTCTCGACACTGGCTGTGTGTTCCCCGATCGTGGTTTTGGTCACCTCACAGCCCTGCTGATGCCCGAACGCGAAATAATTGACGTAATCTGTAACGACAACATCCCTTCATGAGCCTAAAAGTCGGAATCGTGGGTTTGCCCAATGTTGGCAAATCCACCCTATTCAACGCACTCAGCAACGCCGGCGCCGAAGCCGCAAATTTTCCATTCTGTACCATCGATCCCAATGTGGGCATTGTTCCTGTGCCCGATATGCGCATGGACAAGCTTTCCGAAATCGTGAAGCCGGTGAAGGTGACCCCCGCCATCATCGAATTCGTCGACATCGCTGGTCTTGTTAAGGGTGCATCTGAAGGCAAGGGCAAGGGCAACGCCTTCCTGTCGCACATCCGCGAGGTCGACCTAATCGCCCATGTGGTTCGCTGCTTCGACGACGACAATGTGATCCACGTCGAGGGCGGCGTCGACCCCATCCGCGACATCGGCATCATTGAGGCAGAGCTCATCTTCAAGGATCTCGAGAGTCTAGAGAAGCGTGAGGCCAAACTGAAGGCATCTGCTAAGAGCGGCGACAAGAAATACCTCGAGCAGGCCGAAATCATCGCCAGCCTGCGCACCTTCATGGAAGACGGCAATCCGGCACGCGCCTTTGTGGCCGATGCGGATGTGCGCGAAAACTGGGCCGATCTGTTCCTGCTTACCGAGAAGACGGTGCTCTATGTGTGCAACGTGGACGAAAGCGATCTGCCCGACGGCGCCGACAACCCATACGTGGCCAAGGTGCGCGAGCGTGCCGCCGCTGAGGGAGCCGAAGTCGAAGTAGTCTGCGCAAAGATCGAGGCTGAAATCGCAGAGCTCGACGCTGACGAAAAGAAGATGTTCTTAGATGAGCTGGGAATCCAGAGCTCCGGCCTCGACAATATGATATCGTGCGCCTACCGCCAACTCGGGCTAATCACGTATTTCACGGCCGGTGTTAAGGAGGTCCGCTCATGGACCATCCATAAAGGCATGAAGGCACCGCAAGCAGCAGGTGTAATCCACACCGACTTCGAGCGGGGATTCATTCGCGCCGAAACCATCAAGTACGAAGACTATGTCGCACTCGGTGGAGAGCATGGCGCCAAAGAGAACGGCAAGATGCGTAGCGAGGGCCGCGAGTATGTGGTACAGGATGGCGATGTGATGCTGTTCCGGTTTAACGTGTGATATAACTCTCCCCCTGCCCCTCTCTTTAGGCAAAGTGAGGGGAGACTCATTTCGAACAAGCAATACAAGCGTATCCGCCCTGCCATTTCGTGAAGAACAGGTAGTGATCGCCACCGTCCTTGAGCTTGAGCGCCTTCCGGATGGTGTCTGGATCCTCGGGAAAGTCGCGGCGGGCGATGTTGGCCTTGGTGATAGCCTGTTGCTTGCACCAATCCTTTACGGTCCGAAAATTTGCCGGCAGGATGGTGTCAATCCTGTACGTTCTGCCGGGAAATGATTCTTGCGGTTCGCTTCCCAAGAGATAAACAGAACCGTAGTGGGCATGCATCAAACCGTGTTTTGCTGCTATGTCAGAGACTAGCCCCGCACGGATGACGGCGGGATCGGGCTCAAAGATATAAGCGGGTTGATCGCCGGTCCATACCCCTGCCTTCTCGTTCAATTCGCAAAACTCTGATATCGTCTCGCCGCGTATGACCGTGGCGACACGTGCAGGTTGCTCGACCAATGATCTCCCGACGAACAGCAGCACCTCCTTCACCTCACCGTCGACCGATACAACCCGGTACTCGGTCAACCCGGGTAGCTGTCGTGCGGCCTCCGTCGGATCGAGTGCCGGCGACGCCTTCACAAGCAGCGTTTTGGCCTTGGCGAGCATCATAGTAAGATGAGCCGTAATGTCGGGTGACGCATCCTTCAGGGAGACGGACCTCCCCTTGCCTGTCCGGCGGTCGGGATCGACGTATACGACGTCGAAATAGTTGTCAGGGAAAGACGACAGGATATCGATGCCGTCGCCGTTGTGGATGGCAACGGGCTGAATGTCGAGCACGGACGCATTGTGGCGGAAGAGTTCGCAGAGCTCTGGGTCAATGTCGCAATACACCATGTGTGTGATCTGGTCGGCATTGTGGATGAGGTCGGATCCGAGTCCGCCGCTCAGATCGATCACCCTTCCCTTCAGCCACTGACGTTTGTGCTTTGCGGCGACCTGGCCGGACGATTGTTCCAATGCCCGCTCGGTGTAGAGGATGTCGGTGCCGGCCCAATCCGGAAACTTTGAGGCGGCCCTGCGTCGCAGCTTGAGCTGTGTGACCATCTCACGTACGGGAAGGTCCGGATGCCTGGAAGCCTCCAGCGCCAGGCGGTCTGGGTCGCGGTCGGCCCAGGCACGGATGGTGGCGAGGTGGGGGAGTAATTTTGATGTCTGCGACATGGGTCCTTACAGGATGACAGCGGTTGATGTCTACGACATAGGTCCTTACTGGATGACAACGGAAGATCCCTACGGGATAGGTCCTTACAGGATGACAGCGTTGATGTCTACGACATAGGTCCTTACTGGATGACAGCGG
>CAZVRJ010000021.1:0-38651 GCA_964629885.1 uncultured Chitinophagales bacterium
GTGAGGTTACAGGTGCCATCACCCAGGTGAAGGCCGAGCAGATCGAAAACCTGCCTATCCAGTCGTTCGACCAAGCTTTGCAAGGTCGTGCAGCCGGTGTTCAGGTAACATCTGCATCGGGTCAGCCAGGTGGCGCCGTCCGTGTACGTATTCGTGGTTTTGGCTCCATCAACGCCAGCAACCAGCCGCTCTACATCGTTGATGGTGTGCAGCTTACGGAGAATTCCCAGAACTCTTCCCAGGCTTCATCAAACCCGCTTGCGGCTTTGAACCCGAACGACATTCTGTCGATCGAAATCCTCAAGGATGCTGCTGCTGCTTCGATTTACGGTGCACAGGCAGCCAACGGTGTGGTCTTGATCACTACTAAACAAGGTCGTGCAGGTAGCTCCGTCATCACCATCAACTCTACCATGGGTTGGACAGAGCAGCCGAAGTTCTACGAGACGATGGACAGCCCGACATGGTTGAACTTCCTCATGGAAGCTTTCGAGAACCATGCCAAAGTTATTGGAACCAACCCAACCGCGGCTCGTAACCTTGTACTGACCAACTTCTACCCAGGCTGTAATACAGCTGGCTTAGGAACTGCAGCATGCGATCCCAACTTGGCAACAACCTATGATTGGCAGCGCGCCGTATACCAGACCGGTGTAAACCGTGAGATCGACGCGTCGATTTCGGGTGGTACTGACGTGACCCGCTTCTTCGTATCTGCTGGTTTTGAGAACAGCCAAGGTCAGGCACAGTTCACTGACTTTAAGCGCATGAGCCTTCGTTCTAACGTTGACCACCGCGTGAACAGCAAGATGACGGTAGAATCGCGTATCAACCTTTCATCTACACGTCAGTTTGGTGCTGTATCTGATGGTAACTTCATCAACGGTCCATTCTTCATGGGTGCTTGGCAGCAGCCTACCCGTCCGATCTACAATCCGGATGGAAGCTTCAACGAAGCAGTTCCTTATGCCAATATTGTGCTTTACCAAAAGTTAGATCAGCGTAAGACTCGTGCCAACGACATTCAGGGTTCGATGGCATTCAACTACCGATTACCGCAAAACCTGATTCTCCGTGTATTTGGTGGTCTTAACTTCCGCCAGACACGTGACACGAATCATCGTTCATCTCTCATACCTGGTGCACCCCGTACTAATGGTGGCGACTTGTTTGAGGCTAATCGTGAGATCTTCAGCTTTAACGTGAACGCAACGTTGAACTACAACAAGAGCTTCAACAACGTACATAACGTTTCTGGCCTTCTTGGTACGGAGTACAAGGAAGAATCACAAGAGGCATTTACGGCCTCTGGACGTGGTTTTGCTAACCCACTGTTCGACATTCTTAGCCTTGCTGCGACACCATCTGGTGTATCTGGCACAGCTACAGAGTTCAAGGCAGCCTCGGTATTTGGGCAGGCAAAGTATGATTACAAAAACAGATATCTCATAAACGCCACAGCTCGCTACGACGGTTCGTCCCGTTTTGGTGTTGACAACCGTTGGGGTCTGTTCTACGCCGTATCCGGTGCTTGGAATCTTGCTAACGAAGATTTCATTCCTCTTCCAAACGCTGTCACTGACTTGAAACTGCGTGCCGGCTACGGTATCACAGGTAACTCAGGCATTGGTAACTTTGCTTCCCGTTCCTTGTTCGGATCAGGTGGTTCATACAATGAAGGAGCAGGTTTACGTCCAAGCCAGTTGGCTAACAACATCCTTACTTGGGAAGAAGCCAAGACGATCAACCTAGGTCTTGACTACGCCATCTTCGAAGGTCGCATTACCGGCTCTCTCGACTTGTACCGCAAACGCAATGAGCGTCTGCTTTTGGGTCGTTCGCTACCATCTGACTCCGGTTTCGGTTCTATCACCGAAAACGCAGGTGTTGTACAGAACCAAGGTTACGAGTTTGAAATCACCACGCGCAATATTGACCGTGGCGACTTCTACTGGACCTCCAGCTTCAACATCACGAGCAACCAGAATGAGTTGATTGCGTTGAACGAAGGCCAGACACGTATTGGTAACTCCTACATTGTGGGTGAGCCACTCCGTTTCTACTGGGGCTACCGTTGGGCAGGTGTTAACCCGGCCGATGGACGTCCAATGTGGTACAACAAAGATGGTAACATCACCTACTTGGTGCAGGCTGCCGACGAGCAGATCATTTCCTACCTTGATCCTACCCACTATGGTGGCTTGACTAACACGTTCAGCTATAAAGGATTCACGCTCGATGTATTCTTCCAGTATGACCTCGGTGGTAACACATTCGAGCAGCAGGTGGGTTACTTCCTGATGGATCCAGGTACACAAGGTGGTTTGCTTACGCGTCTCCTCGACCGTTGGACTACCCCAGGTCAGATCACAGACATCGAGAAGGCATTCCGTAACCGTAACGAGCCTGGCATGTCATCGCGTACTACTGCATCTACCTGGTACATTGAGAGCACCTCATACATCCGTCTGAAGAATGCTACTATCAGCTATCAGCTGCCAGATAACATTACAAGCCGTGTTGGTATCCGTACGTTTAAAGTGTTTGCAACTGGAAACAACATCTTGACATGGACACCATATCCAGGTCTTGATCCTGAATTCCTTGCAACATCTGCAGCACCTTACCCACAGGGTCGTACAATACGCACTGGTGTACAACTTCAGTTCTAATTTTAAGAGGTGATATAAATATGAAACTCACAATGTTTAAAAAGGGGATTTTATTTGCCGCTGTTTTGGCGTTGCCACTGACAGCTTGCGAAGATCTGCTTGAAACAGAACCACGTACTGCCCTTAGTCCTGAAGTTGCCTTGGCAAACGTATCAGGCACTGAAGCTATCCTGGTTTCTGTGTACAACCGTCTATTAGCACAAGGTGCTTATGGAAATAGCCTGTTCATTATTCCTGATATCATGGGAGACGTCTTCGTGCAGCGCCCTGGCGCATCGCGTGGTAACGCTCCGTACAATATGACTCCGGGTGGTACGCTAGGTTATTATCCATATGCTTCTGTTAATGAGGCAAATTACATCATCGATGGCATCGGTACACTTGACGCTCCACAGGCTACCAAGGACCGCTTGCTTGGTTCTGCCTATTTCTTACGCGCGCTGAATTACTTCAATGCAGTTCGTTCGTATGGTTATGAGCCGAACAAAGCAGTAAGCGGTTGGGACCGTGGGGTTATCATGCGCGACAAGCCGACCAAAGGCTTGACTGATGCTGACTTCCGTGCTCGTGGCACTGTAACAGAAGCTTACCAACTCATTGAAAGCGACCTTCAGCAGGCCGCTACACTCTTGGCAGGTAATACAAACGTGTACTATGCATCACCGGCTGCTGCAAACGGTCTGTTGGCTCGCGTATACCTGTATTGGGAGCGTTGGCCCGATGCTGAGGCACGTGCAACAGCCGCGATTGGTGCGACATCTGCTCGTTTGGTCACTACAGCTGCAGCATATGAGGCTGCATGGTCGACTACACCTAACCCTGAGTCAGTATTTGAACTCAATGTTAGCGCCAACACTGAGTCAGTTGGTGTAAACGAATCAATGGCTAGCTGGGTTACACCACGCCAGTGGGGTGATTTTGGAATCAATCCTCAATTGGTTGCACTTTTCCCAGCAGGTGATATTCGCTTGTCGCTTCTTAAGACAGGTACAGTATCAGGTATTCAATTACAATATCTAGACAAATGGAACGCTCATAAAGGTAATTTCGCTCAGAACTTGCCAGTCATGCGTGTTGCTGAGTTGTATTTGATTCGTGCCGAAGCACGCGCTGCCCAAAACAACGTTGCAGGCGGCCTCGCCGATCTGAACGCCATTCGTTCGGCTCGTGGCGTTCCTGCCGTAACTGCAGCTAGCAGTGCTGCCCTGATCGATGCCATCATGCTAGAGCGTCGCCTTGAGCTCGCATACGAAGGTCACCGATTCTATGACCAGAAGCGTCGCGGTATGGACATTGCACGCCCAAGTGCCATTGGTGGTAGTGGCTTTTTGCCATACACTGATTTCCGTATCCTTGCTCAATGGCCTACAGCTCAGGTTAACCTGAACCCACTGCTACAGCAGAATCCAGGCTACTAATCATAACCACGCTAATACTAGATCACTATGAAATCAATTAAATTTCTGCTGGTTGTTCTGCTCAGCGCTGGTTTTATGACCGGTTGCTTTGAAGATGTCGATAAGACCTACCAAGGTCCATCCGTAGTTGAGTTCAAGCCTGCGCCTGGCTCATCGAATGCATATGTTCGCGTCGTTAACGTAAACTCAACATCAGCGAACAGTACAATTCCTGTTACCATTCAGCTCGTAGGTCCACACCAAGCATCCAATGTTGATGTGAACTTCGCTGTTAGTGGCACTGCAACAGCAGCAATGTTCAATATTGGTGGCACAACTGCATCCATTCCTTCGGGAAGTAGTTCAGGTGTCATTAATGTGAACGTTACACCTGCAGCTGTTGCCGCTTTGGCAACTGGACAATCACGTGACATCGTGTTGACTCTCACTGGAGGCTCGCTTCCTTTGAATGAGAACTACAAGACGTTCACAGTCAGATTGACAAGAGTAGCAGGATAATTATCCCCGCTTATCTAAAAAGGCTCCTCAGTGCAAACTGGGGAGTCTTTTTTTGTACAGGGACTAGGGACTAGGGACTAGGGATTTGGGAATGGGGACAGCTAATTATTGATATCTAATAACAAACTTACTATTATCATTGATTTTTAATAATTCGGTTTTGACGCGAAATTAACCCACTTAGCATTTTGGCTATACTTTCATGTTTTAGGAGTAATTGTTGCACAGTTGATTCATTCAAATAATTCAACTTATTAGCAATAATTAGTTGAGTTTCCAATTCCATCAAACTACCAAGTGCTATGTAAAGAAAGTGACGATACTCTGCATTACTTTTTCTTGCAGATCCCTCAGCGATATTTGATGGAACTGAAATTGCAGCCCTACGTAGTTGAGATGTTAACACATACAGCTCTTCTTTAGGCATAGTTCGAGTGAGTGCATAAATCTCGACAGCAAGATCTATAGACTTCGTCCAAGCAGATAACTCTTTGTGTGTCTTCATAGTAATAATTATTGGCGTTTAAATTACGAAGACATCACAACCGCTAGAATATTAACAAGCACCAACTAAGAAATCAAATCATACCAGCAAATAAATTCATTATTCCCCAAATCCCAAATCCCTAATCCCTAGTCCCTTATCCCTAAGAAACAGCCCCAACTTGCTCTGTGACTGAGGCAACGCCCTGATGATCGTTTCATACTCATCTAATCCAATGATACGTAACAACGGCAATCCCATCGCGCCAGTCTCCCTACGAATGGCGTAGTGCCGATTAATAGATCTCAAATGCTGGTCTATTTCATCAGTGAGTGCAATGGAGCAATCTGTTAAAGTATATCGTACAGCTGGATCGGCGATGACGAGTATCCATTCATGCATCGGTAGGGGAGGTATCCCGCTCCAAGCTGGACGCACATGAAAATGATTGTACTTAATACTCGGTATCACACATTGGTGTACTTCACGAACGTCGGAGGCAGTTACGGCCTCTCCAAAGGTGTCTGTCATTTCGTTAAGACGTCCCGTTATGCAGATCCTGGGATGATTTGTACTGGTAAACACAATCTCGTCGTTCGTGACATATCGCCACAAGCCCATGTTAGATACCACTAACCCATATCGAACATTCGGTTTTACATTCCACAAAGGTACAACTCGTGTTGAATCGATAGCAGTATTGAACCCAGCAGGGTTGGATGTCTCAATTGGGATGAACTCAAATAAGACGTCTGTATCGTACTGTAGACGCAACGATCCTTCATCAAACCAGTCGAAGGCAAAATAACCTTCCGATGCGCCATAATTTTCCATGAATCGCACATTCAGAGCGCCCAACTCCGCTCGGATCGCATCTATATATCCAGAAAGAGCCACACCTCCAGTTACAATCAGTCGCAAATTTGGCCAAATGTGATCAATCGGCTGACCACTCCGTGCAGATACTTCTCGAAGCAATATCAGGATCCAAGATGGTACTCCGGTAATTACTCTTACATCATTCATCATAGAATTGATGATGATCGATTCAAATCGGTCAGGCCATTTCATGAATGCAGACCGCTGTGGGCATTGCGAGTGCCAAAGTCGAATCCACTTTGGTGAGGCACAGGCCAACATGCCACTGATTTCTCCAAAATCGATACCATCTACCGATTCAACCGAACCTGACAATGCCACATGTCGCCCAAGAAACATTCCAGGATCAGGATTGTCGCGAATGATACGACGCATAACCCGCCGCATGAAACGAAGATCCGACCGCAGCCTTTCTTCATAAATAGGTATATGCTTTCCCAAGCCAGTCGTGCCTGCACTCACAGCAAATTGTCGGACAATACCAGGCCACAAGACATCTCCTTCTCCAGACTTACAACGAGCTACCCAGGGTCCCAGATCATCGTATGTGATAAGCGGCACATTGGCTCTGAATACATCATACGACATATCAGGAACGATACCTGTGTGTCTAGCATATGATGTACTCGCTCCTTGACGCAGCATCCTATCTAAGACCTTCAGTTGTTCGGCTTGTACATCCATCATGCCATGTTAATAAAAAAAGCCCATACCGAGGTATGGGCTTTTTGTCGATCTTGTCGATTATTTATACCTAGATCAGCGCTGTGCGATGGATATCCAAGGAGTATTGGTTTCGCCCATATAAAGTGCCTTTGGACGAATCAGACGATTGTTCTCCATCTGCTCGAGGTAGTGTGCTGTCCAACCCGAGATACGGCTCATGGCGAACAGGCAGGTGTACAGATCCGGCATGATACCGATAGAGTAATACACGGTGGCACTGAAGAAGTCCACATTCGGGTCGATGTTCTTCTCAGATTTCATGGTTTCGAGGATCTTCTCAGACCACTGATACAGATACTGCATACCAACTTCCTCGCTCAGGGCCTTGGCCATGTTGCGCAGGTGGTGGGCACGTGGATCAAAGGTCTTGTATACGCGGTGGCCGAATCCCATAATCTTCTCTTTGCGCTCGAGCTTGCCTTTGACGAATGCGACGATGTCGACGTCTTTGTCGAGCTTCAGAAGCATATTCATTACAGCGGTGTTGGCGCCGCCATGAAGAGGTCCCTTTAACGAACCGATAGCACCGGTTACTGCTGAGTAGATGTCGGACAGCGTGGCACCGATGGCGCGACAGGTAAATGTGGAGGCATTCATGCCGTGTTCTGCGTGCAGAATCAGAAGCAGATCCATCACTTTCTCAGCGTTCTTACCAGGATGCTCACCATTGAGCATGTAGAAGAAATTGTAGGCTGTGCTTTGATCGGCAAGCGGCGCAATGACTTCCTTGTTGTTTCGAACGCGGTCGAAAGCAGCGATGATGGTAGGCATCTTGGCTGTCATGCGGATCGACTTGCGAAGGTTGGCCTCAGGTGAGTCCACTTCTGCCTCGTCGTCGTAGTCGGCGAGCATGGAAACTGCTGTTCGCAGCACCGACATGGGCTCTGCAGACTTGTTCGTGTTTTTGATGTAATTCATCACCCCATCAGGGATGTTACGCTCGGCACAAAGCTTAGCGTTTAGATCGTCGAGTTCTGCTTGATTCGGCAGATATTCAAACCAAAGCAAGAAACAGACTTCTTCAAAAGTAGAGTGTTCGGCTAGATCGTTGATGCTGTAACCAGCGTACGTTAATTCTCCCTTGGCACCATCCACCAAACTCTTGTTTGTACTGAATGCTACCAAGCCCTCAAGACCCTTATTGATATACGGGTATTGGCTGGTGTCGATTTCGTCGATTGATTTAAAGGCCATGAACAAGCTCCAATGTGGGTTCGTCTGTTGATATTAATAGTCAGGAAAGATACCTAGTTTTACAGAAAAAAGGTAACTTGACATTTGGCATAAATCGTTTCGTTTAATGCTATAAATCAGTAACATTTTGCAGAAGGAACGGCTGCTAACACCCACTTTGTTTTATTAAGGATCTTAGCCATTACAGGGCGGACCACACACTATGCACATTCAGATAAAGGATCTCTCAAAACACTACGGCAAGGGAGTTAAGGCTCTCGATGCAGTCAACCTAGACCTAGTTGCCGGCTACAGTTATGGTCTGTTGGGAAAAAACGGCGCTGGGAAGTCCACATTGATCAATATCCTCATCGATTTGATCAAACAGACATCTGGCGAGGTGTTGTATGGTGGCAAGACCTTGGCATCATCTCCTGAAACGCGCTTTGAGTTAGGGGTGATGTCGGATGTGATTCCACCCATTGGTGACTTCACCGGGTGGCAGAATCTAGAGTTTGCTGGGAGGTTATACAAGTTAGAGCCTGCCCATCTCCGAAAGCGCGTGAACACGCTGTTAGCTTTCTTTTTTGAGAACGAGGATGACTGGCACAAGCCCGTGAAGAGCTACTCCACCGGTATGCGACGCAAAATATCGCTCTGTTCCGCAATCATCCACATGCCCAAAATACTGATCATGGATGAGCCGTTTTCTGGCCTGGACCCGTTTGCCGCTAAAGATATCGTCCGTTTTGTGCAGCAGTATCAGCGTGCAGATAGAATTATTCTTACTTCATCGCACGACTTAGACTATCTGAACAAGGTTGTCGACAGGATTGTGGTGATTGACCAAGGACGAATTGTGAGCGATAGCAGTCTTAAAGACTTTGCGATTCATGGTTCTGGCCAAATCGACGAGGCGCTATTCAAGCTGTTATCGTCGGAAGAAAAGAGCTTTGAATCCATTGATTGGCTTTTTGCTACATGAGTCTATTTCTGTACCTCGTACGAGCTAGGTTTGGTAATTTATTCTCGAAATCGACGGGTATTTGGATGAGTGTGGGAGGTGGGGCCGCAGCATTGTTTGCCATTATTTACGGGCTCATGCTTGGGCTACTTGTTGCTCTTACCCCCGAGAATTCTGAAAGCCGGATACAAGTTTCGGTCATCTTGATAGGAGGTCTGACTTCAATTATCGCATTTGGAGTCATCAAAGATTTTCTACCTAGTTACAAACGCCGGCCAAACTTGATACCCCCGAATGCGCCTATCGGAGCTGTACACCGGTGGCTCATCAATCAAACGACAGCTATTCTGAACCTTTTTGTAGGGGCGTTCATCCTATTTACGATAAGTTTTGCGACCATAAGTTGGTCATCGCTCGATGGACCTACTTGGATTAGCTTATTCATTGCGGTTGTATTTACGGCCGAGTTCTGCAGTTATGTTATCAGAACCCTATTTGAGTATAAACTTAAGTTTCACAAGCTTTTTTTTGTGCTCACACTGGCTTTGATTGCTACGATGGTGTACATGTTTTATTTGTATTACACCACCATGTCAATTTGGATGCCGTGGGCAATTATGATCGCATGGGGAGTGCTCTCTCTTGGGGTAGACATCAGCGTTGAGGAGCTTCGTACTGTGCGCGCGATACAGCGCGACATATTGAATACGGATCAGGCACTCATGCGCATGGTGTTTCGAAACGACGTGGTGAGACGGATGCTACTACTTGCCTTTGTATTTAAGATCATTATGGGTGTCATGCTGTATTTCAGCATCGACCGTATGTTCGCCACTAGGGTTGTGGCAAATCAGATCATCGTCTGGCAGTACTATCTCTTGTTACTCTCGCCAGTGGTGGTATTTACCTACGTTTTCGGGAATGCTTGGGTGTTCTTCAGGGAGGTATATCTCAACATGCAGCGGGTTCGTCCGCTGCGTCTATCGCTATTTGGCACCTACTTGCAGTTAGTCACACTTCCGTTGCTGATAGATCTTACCTTGGTTTTATTTATTATCGTCATCATGGGGCTCCGTTGGGCTGACGCTACCGGTCTTGTGGTGATGAGCCATTTGCTGTGTGTGGCTATTGGTTTCACAGGATCGATGCTGCTTCCAAAAAAGGTAGACCCTTCAACCACATTGCGTCGATCGCAGATTCACACAGGCGTATCGTTGGCCCTGTTCATAGTGCTGGTTTTGTTTACAACTGGATACGCTTTTGAGACAACCCGCTGGTGGTCGTTTGGAGCTTCAGTGATTTTTTCGGGTGCGCTTATTTACGTAGGCCTACGATACAGCGAAACCTATCTGCACCGAATCAACGACCTCGTAACCTAAGATCCGCATTTTTTTTAGATGGATTGTGATTTTGCCGATCCCCGATAACCGATAACTGGTTACTAGTCCCCGTTCTCCAGTTTGCCCAGAAATTCCGATTCAGGCATGAGGTGGATTTTCTGTCCTTTTTGAATCAGCCTCAGCGCATGTTTGTGCTTACCTGTCATGTTCCCGTTGGTATTGTTGCTCGTGTCGTTTTGCCCTAGAACGAGGATGTTCGTCTTTTCGTCGAGACGTTCCGTGATTTGGGCACCGATATCGGCCACACGCTGCCAGGCTTGAGCTCTGCTCATCGACTCGAGAGTGCCCGAAAAGACCATGTTCTTGCCGTAGAAGGCATGACTCGGCTTATGGAGGCTGGCGTTACCCTCGGGTATTTCGCGCTTGGCAGTGGTCGTGGCGTCGTGTCCATATTGCTGAACGGACCTTAATGTTGTATCCGTGATTCGCGACAATTCTTCAACGGATGGAACATTCTTGAGTTTCATGGCATGAAGTAGCACTTCAGCGCAAGCATGTGAATCATATGCTGCCCTGTGGTGACGTCCACCTTCGAGCGACAGGTGCTGGATCATTGTTTTCAGCCCATACTTCCCGAGGTCGGGCCACACTTTTCGCGCTAGGCGGTAGGTGCACAAGTAGGGGTTGTCGGGGATGTCCATTTTATATCGTTTGAGCATGTCGCGTAAAACACCGATATCGAAGGCAGCATTATGAGCTACGATAATCCTATTTCGGAAATATGGACGAATTTCAGTCCAAACCTCATCAAATGTCGGCTCATAAGCCACCATTTTCGAGGTTATACCATGGATTTTGGTGTTGAAATAGTCGAATCGCGGCCAACATGGGGGTTGGATGAGCCACGACTGACTGAGTGTTATTTGCCCTTCGTCTACTAGCGTCATGCCTATTTCACAGGCACTGTCGCGGTCGGAGGTGGCCGTCTCGAAATCTATTGCTATTATCGACATGCCATAAGGTACGACTAATCGCTTATCGATGGAATTCACAAATCAGGATATTTGTTAACTTCGGCTACACGGTCAACATTCTGCTCTTATTCCTACTCCGCCATGCGTCTACTCACGATTCTCATCTTATCGCTTTTGTTGTACTCCTGCTCGGACAGGGACACGTCTGATGTACCAGTGGTTGGTTTCGTCGACGGTTTCGAAGATGAGACGCTCGACCAAGCGCGCCAGGGTTTTTACGATGCATTGGCCGCCGGTGGATTCTCAGAGTCGGACAGCACCGTTCGGATCATCTATCGAAACGCCCAAGGTAACATACCGACCCTCACCCAAATCGTGCAGTACTATATTTCGGAGCGCGTCGACCTGATGGCCACAAACCCAACGCTTTCGACCATTACAGCTGTTCAAAAAAACCGCGACATTCCCATTTTTCAGATGGTTGCATCCGATCCTGCCATCATCGGATTGACGGATACAGAGGGGAGTGCTCCTCCGAACCTGTTTGGTGCGAAAGAGATCTTGGCATACATCGACACCTCATTTTCCTTGATCCCAGCAATCGTTCAACCTAAAGGTAGCCAGCTGGTTGTCGGAATGATCTTCAATCAGGCCGAACCTCAGTCGGTCGACGCCCTAAACCGCATTAAAGAGCTGGCCGACGAGCTTGGAGTACGCTTAGAGGCGCTGCCGGTCAATACCTCGGCAGATGCCCAGCTAGTAACCAGATCGTTGCTCTCGCGCAATATCGATGCCTTCTTTGCCAATCCTGACAACACGGTATTCGCCTCCTTCGAAACCATATTGGCGGTCTGCAACGATAACAACGTGCCGATTTTCACCAGCGAGGCTGGCTTAGTCTCACGCGGGGCAGTAGCGGCCTATGGGGCCGACATCTATCAATGGGGCTACCAGGCTGGTGAGCAGGCAGTTCAATTTCTTAAGAATGGGACAACCGACGGACTCGCCCTCGAAATGGTCAAGCTTCGCAGGCATGTTTACAACCCTGCAGCTGCCAGTCGATTTGGTCTGTCGATTCCACCAAGTTACGAAGCCATCGACTAATGGATTTCTACCTAGGGGCATTTCTCCAGGGGCTCTGCCTCACGGCAATGGCGTTTGGGATCTTCATTTCGATGAAGATCTTCAATATACCTGACATCACCACCGACGGTAGTTATACTTTGGGTGGGGCGGTTACTGGTGTGCTCCTAGCTAGTGGCATGTCTGGGTATCTCGTGCTGCCAATTGTCATGATTGCCGGGGCGTTAGCTGGCGCCGTAACCGGTCTGATCCACACTCGCCTGAAAATCAACGCTCTTCTGGCTGGTATTTTGGTTATGACAGCGCTGTACTCAGTGAATTTGTCCATCATGGGAAGGTCAAATATCCCTTTACTGCAGGTATCTAGCCTCTTTAACAGCATCGAATTGGTCACAACGCGCGATGGAAACGCACTAGTAGTACTAACTGTATTTATTGGGGCGCTCTTCATGCTGCTTGGTTATGTTCTAAAGACTGATTTCGGGTTGGCGATGAGAGCCACGGGCAATAGTGAGTCGATGATACGCGCTTTGGGCGTGAATACCGACGCCATGAAAATAACCGGATTGGCTATAGCAAATGCCCTTGTGGCCGTGAGCGGCTACCTGATAACCCAATTTCAAGGTTTTGTCGACATCAACATGGGTATAGGCATTGTGATTGTAGGATTGGGTTCGGTTATAATTGGTGAAAGCTTAGTTCATACGCTGAAAATCGGATCTGTATGGGGAATCCTCGCCATGATGTTTATCGGAGCCGCGGCGTTTCAGCTCGTCTTAGCCTTTTCGTTGAGCATGGGTGTTCATCCCAATATGCTAAAGCTTGTGACGGCTGTATTTGTGTTGTTAATTGTCGGAATTCCCAGATTGGGCTTCCTGAATTTGAACAAACAGTGAACCGCGCATGATACAATTGAAGAACATCAGCAAGGCATTCAACTCTGGAAAGCAGAACGAGGTTCAAGCACTTTCTGAGGTTGATATCTCCATATCTGACGGACAATTTGTGGTAGTGGTGGGTTCGAACGGTTCGGGGAAATCAACCCTTCTGAACATCATAGCAGGAAGCATAACACCCAGCAATGGGTCTGTGCTGATCAATGATGTAGATGTAACGTCAAAACCCGACTATAAACGAAGTCCATCTATCGCCCGAGTGTTTCAGAATCCATTGAGTGGTACTGCCCCCGATCTTAGTATTATCGACAACTTTCGCTTGGCTGCCCTACGTACCCAGTCGAAATCGCTAAAAATCGGACTCAACCATGAATTTCGAAATCAAGTATCGGAAAGGCTTTCGAGACTTGGGATGGGTCTCGAAACCAAGCTCGACCAACCCATGGGGTCGCTTTCGGGAGGACAGAGGCAGGCTTTGACGCTACTCATGGGTGTGATGGACGACCTCGATATTCTGCTACTCGACGAGCCTACTGCCGCGTTAGATCCCAGATCGGCCGGAATCGTGATGCGCATAGCCGACGACATCATCCGTGACTTCAAGTTGACTGCAATGCTCATCACACATAACCTGAAGGATGCACATAGTTATGGAGATCGGGTGATCCATATGGTTGAGGGGCGGGTTGCACGTGATATCTCGGGAGGAGAGAAAAAGGCACTCTCTACACAGGACATGTACGAGTGGTTTGCTTAAAAATCGTTTTTTTGTCGTTTGTTGGATCATTTTTACAATTAGATCGTTTCACCTTACGATCATCAATTGTAAATTCCTCAAACGCCGATGTGTCCAAATGTCACATTCGGAACAGAGAAGTAAACCCGGTATGCCGCTATGCACAAAACCAACATAGTTAAGCACATCCTGACCAGTACGATACTCATCTGCTTCTCATGTTGCCTTTTGATGCTGTCGCCAGCACCCGCGCATGCCCAACCTGCTGCACCCGTTTTGGTCAGCCCTGCTGACGAAGCCGTCAATGTATCAATCACCCCAAAGTTTACTTGGCGAAAGGTTGCAAACGCCAACAGCTACAGAATTTGGATATCTAAGAGCCCAACATTTCCAGGCAACGATACTCGATATGAGCCAGGTATCATAGACACCACGTTCAGTGTGTCGGCATCTAATCCACTCGATAACTACAGCGGTGTTTATTATTGGCGCGTCGCAGCTTTCAACCAACAAGGTCAAAGCGAATTCAGCGCAACTAGAGTCTTTACCACCATACCTGCCGCCGACGCTCCTGTGTTGCTAACGAGTCCTGCTAATAACGCAACCAAAGTGGCTGTCTATCCAACACTCAGTTGGCGAGGCATCCCTGGCGCGGACCAGTACCAAGTTTCGATCGCTAGCAATCCACAGTTCACTGGTGCGATGAATCAGACCACCAACGCAACGAGTCTGATCCCCATAAATCAACTTCAACCGCACACGCAGTATCACTGGAGAGTTAGAACCCGATTTGGCCAAACTGATGGACCTTGGTCGGAGACGCGTACGTTCATCACATATGGACCACCTGAAGCTGCCCCCGTATTGGTATCGCCTGGCAATTTAGCATCACAGATCAATCGCATGCCGAAGATGGTTTGGAGAAATCTGCCTGATGCAGAATTTTTTCAAGTGCAGTTGTCGACTACTAGCAATTTTTCCAACATTGTCTTTCAGGAAGTTGGCATTACCGACACCACCAGCACAGTTAACATCCAACTCAATCCCATCGCCCAATATTATTGGCGTGTGCGTGGTGGCAACGACTTGGGGCTAACCGATACTCCAAATACCGGATTTGGTCCTTGGTCGACGGTTCGTTCGTTTATCACGGAAAATGTTAAGGTGCAGCTAATTGCACCAGCCGATGATGCGGTCAACATCACCCAACCACTCGTATTCAGCTGGAAGGAATTATCCGGAGCCACATCGTACACGTTCGAGGTGAGCAAGAGCCCTCAGTTCACACCTTTTACCGAGAGGCAGCTACTTAATGCGGAACCCGACACGATACGATATCAACTTTTGGCAGTACTCGAATCTAGGACTGAGTATTTCTGGAGGGTTCGAGCAGGTATGCCCACTGGAGACAGCGACTTCTCTGAGGTGCGATCGTTCAAAACCAAGGCAACAGGCGAGGAGCCGCCACCAGCTATTGTGTTGGTCAATCCTCAGAATGACAGCCTCGATACACCATTAAGGCCTCGCTTTGTGTGGCAAACAGACACGACTTCATCGGAAGGATATCGTCTTCAGTTGGCAACATCGTCCAATTTTGCCGCGAATACGATCGAACGAAACGTGCTAGTTACAGATACTGTATATGCGCTTAGTGCAGATTTATTGCCTGGAATCACGCACTTCTGGAGAGTTAGAGGGATCAGCTCAGGTGGAGAGGGAGATTGGTCGGAAACATGGTCATTCAGGACGCGTGCGTTCCCTGTGATCTTGCTTTCACCACCTAATAACGCCACAAACGTCGCCGCAAGGCCGACATTTACCTGGCAAGCCTTTCCCGAGGCCGCATCCTATCAGATTCAGGTCGATCGAAACAACACATTCGATACACCCGATTACACGATGCAGAACATTTCAGCTTTGGATGCAAGGTTCAACTTCCCATTCGATAATGATTCGACCTATTATTGGCGAGTTCGAGCTGTAACATCGAACAGTTTCAGCTCCTGGTCTGAAGTGCGTAAGTTTACTGTTATTGGCAATGTGACAGTTCCTCCAGGACTCGTCACTCTTTTAGAGCCAGCGCCCTCCGAGCAGGATGTTGAACGCAGACCAACATTCATCTGGCGATCGGAGCCAACAAGCCAGAGTTATGCCTTTCAATTGTCTCGGAATAGCACCTTTTCGGCCAACGAGCTTGTAGTTACCATCCCGAGTACACTCGATACGACATACACGCCAAATATTGACCTCCAAGAGAATGCCACATACTTCTGGCGTGTGAAGGGTGCTAACTCATTGGGCGATGGTCCGTGGTCGACTGCTAGATCTTTCAGCACACGTTCTGATCTTCCAACGACCATTGTGCTGGTCAATCCACTGAATAATTCATCAGGTGTGAGCACATCGCCCACGTTTACGTGGCAGCCGAGTGCTAACAGCCATCAGTATCAGCTACAGATATCATTGTCGAATGTGTTCACAACTCTTGTGTATGAGTTATCCGATTTGACGGGGATTTCCCACTCAATTAATACAGGATTGAACCTCGGTACATTATATTTCTGGCGAGTGAGGGGTATCAACAATTTTGGTCCCGGACCATGGTCGGAAGTGCGGTCTTTCACTACGCTAACGATGGCGCCACCTGCAGTGCAGCTTTTCATGCCTGCAAATGATTCAACAGGCACCCCACGCAGACCGCGTTTCGTTTGGGTTGCAGCTCAGGACGCTATTTCATACAACTTGCGAATATCGACTGCCGATAATTTTATCGGGCTCGACGACTACATATACACTGGGATCGAAAACACCTTGTTAGAGCTTCCCGTTGACTTGGCTTTTAACACTCCGTACTTCTGGCGCGTACAGGCTGTAAACAGTGGCGGAGTCGGCCCATGGAGCCCAACTTGGAAGTTTACGGTGCAAAGGGTACCGGTCAGTCTGAATGAGGATGCTGAAGTTCCGGTGGAATTTGTGCTCAAGCAGAATTATCCAAACCCGTTCAACCCAACAACACGTATTGAGTTTGGACTCCCCGAGACCGCTACCGTCTCCATGAAGGTATACGACGTGATGGGTAGACCAGTGGCGACACTCATGAACGATGTGAAACAAAGAGGTTATCACACCGTTGATTTCGACGGAACTGGACTACCAAGCGGAATGTACTTTGTGAGAGTGCTTACAGGCAATCAAGCTCGGAGCATTAAAATCACCCTGTTAAAGTAATTTCCTATTAGCCTGTTGAGACGGTAATCCCAGCTGCCTCAAGCATGTAATAGTGAAGGTCGGTGTTTTTAATAAACAACGGCATGCTTTCGCTTCCGGCGCCAACCATGGTCAGCTCAACGAAATCAGATGTGTGATTGTCGCCTACGAAGCTCACATTGATGTAATTGGTCATAATGGCACCTAGAACTTCTGGAGCATTCTGCATAGGGCTGTACAACGTTCTATACTCGCCTGCCAACGCAGATTTGAGTGCTTGGGCTTCTTCTGTCTTAATGCCGTGCCCAGTTCCGAACTCCACACGTTCCCGAATTTGGTTTACGGTGCTCTCTGGATTGAGCTCTGATAGGATCCAGTTGTTGCTGTGCTTGAATTTTAGAAGGCTCTCAAACTTAGAATTTACTTCTCTTCCAGAAAGTAGTCCTGGGTTGGCATTTCCATGGTCTGATGTTACTACTACGAGAGTGTCATCACGACCTTCTGCGAATGCGAGAGCAACCGCTACGGCATCATCGAAAGCAAGCTGATCGTACAGGATGCCGGCAGCGTCGTTGTTGTGGGCTGCCCAGTCAACTTTGCCACCCTCAATTTGTACCACAAAACCGTTGCTGTTTGCAGACAATAATCGAAGTGCATGGTCTGTCATTTCCGCCAGCGTTGGGATGGCCGCAATTTGCTCAGGAGAGCTTTGATGATCGACCATGAAAGGCAGACTGTCTGCGTTAAAGACGCCCAGAATTGGCTTCCCAGCTGCAGTAAGGTTCTGCATTGACGATTTGTCGCGAACAACCTCATAGCCAGCGTTGGTAAATTCAGTGAACATGTCGCGCTGGTCGGCTCTACGCGTAGCGTCAAAATACTCTGTACCAGCACCGAACATCACATCGTACTGCTTGGCGAGGTAAAGCTCTGCAATCTTGGCCTGATCGCCCCTAGCTTCTGTCGAAACACTAAACCCTGCAGGAGTGGCATGGGTGATTGGGACGCTTGTTACACAGCCAACCGCTTTTCCGGCATCTTTGAACTTTTGAAGAATCGGAGTGTACTGTTCACCGTTTGGGCCCATGTTGATGGCCCCATTGTTGACACGGTATCCTGAACCCCACGATGAGCTGGCTGCTGCCGAGTCGGTGACTATAGAGTTCAACGACGACATGTCCATGAGTCCGCGAGCCGCTAATCCCTCACGATACAGATTTACCCATGCAGAACCACGACCATCACGCATTTGGCGAAGTTGGTCAGCCATGGTTAATGTTCCAACACTCATTCCGTCGCTCACTAAGAAGATGATGTTCTTCGTTCTTCCCGGATTCTTGATGGAAATCGGAGTGGTGCAAGCTGGTAGGGCTGGGATCAAGCCGACGCCGAGGCCTGCTAGAAATCCGTGTTTGAAAAAGTCGCTACGTCTCATGATAGGAACTGGGGATTAGGGATTGGGGACTGGGGACTGGGGACTGGGGATCCAAAATTCTAACTAAAATAAGGTGATCAATATTACCGAAACGTAAAAAAGTGTTTAAGTAGACCTATATCAATATTTTCCCTAATCCCTAATCCCTAATCCCTAATCCCTAATCCCTAATCCCTAATCCCTAACTTCGCTTCATCCCAAAGTTTGTCCATTTCCTCGAGTGACATGTCATTTAGGTTCATCCCCATCTCGGCAGCTCGTTTCTCGATGTGGCTGAACCGCTGTTGAAATTTGGCGTTTGTCATTCTCAAGCTGTCTTCGGAATTGATTCCAAAATATCTGCCCACATTCACCATCGAGAAAAGCACATCGCCAAATTCGTCGGCTTTCTTTTGCTGGTCGTCGCCATCTAGTACATCTTTCAGCTCAGATATCTCCTCCTCCAACTTAGACCATGCACCACGCCAATCAGGCCAGTCAAACCCGACTCCGGCAGCTTTCTCCTGCATGCGTTGAGCACGAATGAGCCCAGGTAAAGATGCCGGCACTCCGTCGAGTACGGAACCCTTCGGATTCTCCTTCTTTTTGATCTGCTCCCAGTTCTTCAAGACTTCGCCTGTACCCGATACTTTGGTGTCTGCAAATACATGAGGATGTCTGCGGATGAGCTTGTCTTGAATGCCGTAAATCACGTCGCCAATATCAAAGCTACCGTGCTCACTGCCCATCTCAGCGTGGAAGACTACATGCAATAACATGTCGCCCAATTCTTTGCGCAGATCATCGTAATCTTTTCTATCTATGGCGTCGATGGCTTCGTAGACCTCTTCTACCATCAGATCCTTCAACGATTCGTGTGTTTGTTCACGGTCCCAAGGACACTCTTTGCGCAGAATCTGCATGATTCTCACCAGACTTTGGAAATCGCGGTCTGGTGTTGCGGTATGTTGCATAGGTCAGGTTTTCTTCTCTTTTTTCTTGGCAGCAGGGAAGAGGATGTTGTTCAAAATCAACCTGTATCCCGGACTATTTGGATGGAGATCAAGATCGGTTGGGGGATCGTCGACGCGGTGCTTGTAATCTTCCGGATCGTGGCCTGCATAAAAGGTAAAGGTTCCACGACCATAATTGCCATGTAAATATTTGACCTGTTGCATGCCCGGCTTCTCTGCCAAGATCACAACCGAATCCTTGATGAGACTTCTGCGAAACATGGTTGTCTGACCAAAAAATCCACGCACACTGCTAACGTGGTTTTGGGTGAGCATGGTAGGAACGGGGTCGTACTTTGCAGAGAATTCGAAAAGGGTGAAGAAATCGAGCATTTCGTTGTCGTTGATTTCGTGCTGCTGGATGTCGATGTCGGAATACTCATAAATCATCGGGTCGGTGATGATCGTGAAGTTCTCAAAAGCTAAGGTAGCATCGTAGTCGAGTTTATTCTGAACATCTGGATCATGTGGATCACCATCGTAGGGCATACCCACCATGTCGACTCCCTGAGCAGCCAGAGCAATGTCGAAACTGTCGGTACCCGAACACATCGAGAATAAGAATCCACCGTTTCCAATAAAATCCTTCAAGTTTTGTGCTACAGCGCCTTTTAGCTCGCTTACCTTGTTGAAGCCCAGATCTTTGGCCATGGCCTCCATTTCGCGCACCTGGCGGATGTACCAAGGCATACCCCCGTACGAGGCATAAAACTTACCGTACTGACCCGTGAAATCCTCGTGGTGGAGGTGGAGCCAATCGTAGTTATCTAACTCTCCGCGAATCACTTCACGATCCCATAATTTGTCGTAGGGAACCTCTGCGTAGGTAAGTGCCAATGTAACCGCATCATCCCAGGGCAGAGCTTGCTGTGGCGTGTAAACGGCAATCCGTGGAGCTTTCTCTAACGGAACCACCGCCATGTTCACGTCGGGACGTTCAATTTCAGCAACGATAGCAGCTGCCTGCGACGTGCTTATCTGCTCTATGCTAACACCCTTGATGAGCGACTCGCGAATTAGGGCATCGCTCGAAGGGAGCATGAAGCTGCCACCTCGATAGTTTAGGAGCCATTGGGCTGTTTGACCCTTGGTGAGGGCATTGAAAACAATCCCGTATGCCTTGAGATGATTCTTTTGGGCTGCATCCATTGGTATCAGGATTTCCTGAGCTTGGGTGGATGTGTTCAACCCAACAACTACGATAAGTACCGATAAAAATCTATTTGTGATGATGCCAACCATGATGCTACAAGTTCTGTTTGAGTGAGCGCAATTGATCGCGTGCCGTTCCACTGTAAAACCCTTGTGGAAAACGTATGAGGAGATCTTCTAGGATCTCAGTATAACCCTGTTCTGTGAACAGGTTCAGTGTGGTGTTTTCGATAATTTTGAAGTTGGAATTCAATCTGCTGATGGAATCCCACACCTCTTGATTGTTCGACGATCTTGCCGCCTGTAAAATGGCAAAATCAACATCGGCTAATTGTTTGTCTTGTTGACCAGCCATTTCGCGCTGCGATTCCTGCATTTCGAGGAGCATCCGTGTCGGGTCCGATTTCAACCGGTTTGTAAGTAAAATGCGCTCCCAAAGTAGCTGCTCGGTCATTGCCGATCCGGTCGACGATCGTATGAAATCGTCGATCATGGTGAGTGCGTCAAGCGGATCTTCATAACGCATAGTGCGCGATAGAAGCATAAGAGCATCGTCGGCCAGTGGATGTTTTGCATGTTCGATTACGATTTGACGGCTCAACTCGGCCGCCTTCGTCACATCATTTTTCATCCAAGAAAACATTGCCGAACTAAAAAGGTCAATCTGTGTGGTGGTCGAGTCTTTGTTCCGACCGTCCATGATCCAAAGCCTCAATTGGAGGGCGTCGTTGGCATAAAGCGATGCGTTCTGCCGTTCAAGCGCCTTAAGCTGTATGCTAGCAAACTCATAATCTTTGCTGTAGAAGTCGGTGAGTGCTAAAAAGTATCTCGTTTTTTCTGCAACATCGCCAATGCGCGCCTCAGTGTTGGCGCGCGTGAGTAGAACTCGTGCCTCGTTGAATCGCCCATCGAACATAAGAATACGTCCTTCAAGGTATTGGCGCTCAATGCGATACTGCTCGGCCTCTCCAAAACGGGTCATGTCGCTGAGCCATTGACGGGCTAGCTCCCCATCTTTTAGGTAATCGAGTGCCAATTCTGTTTGAAGCAGCGCAACTTGTGACCTTCGCTGATATCCAGGGAACCCGGCTCTGATCTTGCGAAGTGTACTATCGGCTCTAGTATAGAGGGAATCGACCTTCTCGCCCGTGTCAAGATTGTTCGTAATAAGGTAGCGGGCCCACCGCATGTATACAGAGGCAAGCTCCTCGCCGCTTCGGGCACTTAGAGGATGCTCCGTATTATCGGCATAGACTTTCAGCGCCTGCTCGCTGAGCTCGAACTCATTCTGGCCTGCCAGGCGCTGACCGACATTGAATAACGCCATGGTTTTTTGGCCGCTTTCTACATCCATATTGCGAGCTGTCGCAATTGCCCGGCGGTAGAGTCCCCTCTCGAGCAACAGCCAAATCTGAAATTCGCGCATCATCGCTATGCGCTCGTCACCAATCGGCAGCGTACGAATGCTCTCGTCAGACTCAATGATTGCCGCGTCTACAAGCTCCATGTCGTTGAAGCGAGAGTATTGACGTTGGATGAACTGCAACCTGTCTGGATACTGTAACAGTATGCTGTTGTACTCGCGAGCAGCCAAGCTGTACTTGCCCGCAATGAGGTAGATGTTTGCCAGCTCAAACAAGAACAGACTTTGATCGTCATACTGCTTTCTGGCTTCTTGTAAAACCTCGGCTGCTTTGTCAAACTCTCTGCGGTCTTGCATCGATTCCGACACAATGCGTGGTACATTTGGATTGCCGGGTTCCATGGTCAGCACTCGGTTCCAGATTTCGAAGGCTTTGGGTATGTCGCCCGATATATGGTAAATGTTTGCTAAGCGAGTAGTGGTCATCACGTCGCTCGGAGCCATACTCAAATAGGTCTCCACCGTTTGGATGGCTTTGTCGTACTGTTTCAGATTGCTCAATGCCAAGATGTATTGCTCCAGGTACATGAAGTTACCTGGATTCTTTTCCACCAACCCAGCAAAGATCTCTGCTGCCCGCTCATGTTGACCTTGGCGCATCAGCTGGGTGCCTATGATGAAATCCTGCGATATCTGATTCTGTGCCGATGTCGTGACAAACGTTGCGCTCAGTGTCAGAATGACAAGTGTAAGCAGGAGGGGGCGGTATATAAAAGCAGTCAGATTGTTCAAATCAGGCAAACTTGAGCAGGTTTCGATACATCGCATGTAGTGGGAGTCCCACCACATTGTAGTAGTCGCCGCTAATGCCACTGATGAAGACGGCACCCCAATCGTCTTGGATGCCATAGGCACCGGCTTTGTCGAGCGGGCTTCCCGTTGCGACGTATGCGTCTATTTCATGGTCAGATAACGCAGCAAATTGGACTTCCGTACATTCAGCAAAGCTGATATTCGTGTCTGTTTCGCGTTTAACAAGGCTCACACCGGTCCAAACTTGATGAATTCGGCCACTGAGAAGGCGCAGCATGGCTTTGGCATCCTCAGCATCGGAGGGCTTGGCAAGCATGAGACCATCGAGCACTACAATAGTATCTGCACCAAGCACGATTTCTGTTGGATGTCGCAGCGAGACTTCTTCAGCCTTTAGGTAGGCTAGGTTTCGGGCCATGATCGATGGCTCAACCGATTCGTCGAACACCTCTTCGACAGAACTTGGATCAATCTTAAGCTCAAACCCAAGCTGCTCTAAAAGCTTCTTACGTCTGGGACTGGCCGACGCCAGAACAAGCGACATGCAAGCACCGGGTAGGATGCCCTGATTGTTCGCAATGTCAGATTTAATGAAATTCGTCATGGAAGAATATACAACATAAGGCATGGATACGTTTCTCAATCATGTTGATAAACCCCGATTTTTTAGATAGTTTAACAAGATTGAACACATTGATCCAACCAGTTTACCATGGCTAAAAGCAGACGAGCATCGCGAGAGAGTACGAAATCGAATAACGACATGATTTTCGGTCCACGGAACTACACTTGGCTCACCGTCGGTGTTTTGTGTATCGTGGCTGGCTTTACAGCCATGCGCATCGAAAATGAAATTCGGGGCATCATCTCATTGTACATATCGCCGGTTGTTATCGTCGCTGGTTTTGCTATCGTTGCTTGGTCGATTCTGCTAAAGCAGGAGAATACTGTTAAGTCGGAACCTACTACGTTGCCTGAATAATGATTGATCGGCAAACAAACTACCTGTTTGCCTATGTGTTGCTCCTGGTATTTATCCTGGTGGCACAGCCTATGGAGCAATTTACCCTGCTGATGGGGGTCGGTTTAGCTCTCATGATCGTAACAGGTGTCTTTTTGCTCGGTTTTTTGAGTCTCGACGCCATTGTCCCTGCCACATTAGTTGGAACAGCTGCCTATGCATTGGGAGGTCTCAGCGTTGTGGCTGTGCTGGGTGTGTTCTTCATATCCGCATCGTTGCTCACTCTTGTGAATGATCGGCGCTCCATAAACGGCAGGCTGTACCAAAGTCGACGGAATGGCAAACAAGCTTGGTCGAATGGATGGTGGTTCGCCTGTTTTATCCTGCTTGCCTTTGTTACTGGAGGAAAGGGGTTCACAATTGCTGCTGTCGCAGCCATTGCAACTGCAACATCCGACACATGGGCGACCGAAGTTGGACTACTGCCCCGAAACCATAAGACGGTTGCAATCACAAACTTTAAGGCGGTGGAGCCAGGCACCGACGGCGGCGTCAGCCTTTATGGCACCATATCGGCATTGCTTGGGAGTTCACTTATTGGGGCAGTCTACATGTTGTTCTCATACGAAGACCACCTCCTGATCTTCCTCATCATTGCCGTCTCCGGATTTTTGGGTTGCATCATCGATTCCCTGCTTGGCGCGACCCTTCAGAAAGACGAGGTAGATCTGCCTTTTGAAAGACTTCTCGGCGGTGAGCATGCGTTCGGCAACAACAAAGTAAACTGGCTTGCAACCGGTCTTGGCGGTACGTTAGGACTGGTGGCATATAATTTACTGGTTTGAGGATGTACCGATTTTACATCCTTTGATTAAGTTTCTTTTCAAGAAACATTACATTTAGACTTCCAACCCAACCCAAAACACTCTCGTTATGGTCAAACCTTGGTATCGTAAACTTCATTGGCAGATTATCATTGGCTTAGTATTGGGTCTCTTATGGGGGCTTTTCGCGAGTTCATTGGGATTGGCATCGTTCACGCAGGATTTTATTAAACCGTTCGGAAGCATTTTCGTGCGAATGCTCGAGCTCATCGCCGTTCCGTTGGTTTTGGCATCGCTTATTGTCGGTGTCGCAAGCCTAAGCGATATCAGGAAGTTATCGAGAATTGGTGGTAAGACCATCGCCATATACATGGTCACCACCGTGATAGCCATCACAATTGGTTTGTCGTTGGTCAATCTCATGCAACCGGGCAAGGCGTTGCCCGTCGAAACTCGAGAGCAGCTCACAGCTAGCTATGACCAGTCGGTGGCCGAGAGAGGTGCACGGGCCGACGAAGTTCTAAATCGCTCGCCACTGCAGCCGTTGGTCGACATTGTGCCCCGAAATGTGATCGCTGCCGCATCCGAGAATAGCCAAATGCTTCAGGTTGTGTTCGTAGCCATCTTATTGGGAATCGGACTTATTCAAATAGCCCCTGAGAGGGCTCAGCCGATGCTTCAGTTCTTTGGAAGCCTCAATGATGTCATCATACGAGTGGTCGACATCATCATGATGCTTGCGCCGTATGGGGTGTTCGCCCTTATGGGTGGACTCATCGTCGACCTTGCTGGCGACGACCTCAGCCGAGCTGTCGATTTGCTTCGAGCTCTGGGATGGTACATGATTACAGTAATCCTTGGTTTGTTGATACATTTGTTCGTCACGTACCAAATCCTTTTCAAACTCTTTTCGAAGATGAACTTTCGCCGCTTTTTGCGTGGAATTCGTCCTGCCATGTTACTTGGTTTTAGTACCAGCTCCAGCTCAGCTACACTTCCGGTCACCATGGAGCGCGTCGAGAAAAACCTTGGCGTTCACGAGGAGGTGTCGAGTTTCGTCCTTCCGGTTGGAGCCACTATCAATATGGATGGAACTAGCCTCTATCAGGCTGTGGCGGCTGTGTTTATTGCCCAAGCATTGGGCATGAATCTTGACTGGGCCGATCAGCTCACGATTGTTGCTACAGCAACGCTGGCCTCGATCGGAGCGGCTGGCGTGCCCGGTGCAGGCATCATCATGCTTGTGATTGTTCTCAAGTCGATCGACGTTCCCGTCGAAGGTATCGCCCTCATTTTGGGTGTCGACCGTATCCTCGACATGATGCGCACTACCTTGAACATTACGGGTGATGCCGCAGTAGCCGTTGCAGTAGCATCTATGGAAGGTCAAATCGACGAGGTGCTTCACGGACTCGAAGATTAATTTTTATCGGCGCAGATGAAAGGAACGCCTTTGTGCGTTATGGTATTCTTTCATCTGCTGGGCAATCTCAACTCTACATCATCTACATGGGTTCAGGACGTTTACTTCTGATCGGTATTAGCTTTTGTGTTCTTCTTACAGGGCTCCTTTTTATGGCGCCAGAATCTTCGCAAGCACAGCCAGTCAACCCCAAATCGGCGTACGAACAGCGCCTGGAGCAGGGGATTGATGCCTTTTACCGGTCTGACTGGCAAAGGGCAAGCACGATATTCAGGCAGTTGCAGCAATTGGAGCCAAATAACCCAAGAGCTTGGTTCTTCGAATCAATGGTTCCCTTTTGGCAGTATTTCTTTGGGGGGGGCGATACAAAACTTGCCAAAGATTTCCTGAAATCATCCGACAAAGCACTACAAGTGGCCGAAAAGCGACTCAAAGCTGCGCCCCGAGACACAAGCGTGGTGTTCATACTCAGTGGACTTCACGGTTATCGTAGTTTGGTGGCCGCTGCCGAAAAGGAGTACACCACTGCGGTAAAAAGTGGGGTTACTGGTTTTAGCTACACGCGTCAGCTTTTGTCGTTCGACGATTCAAACGAGGATGCACTGATCGGTAAAGGTGTATTCAATTACATGATGGGAAGCGTGCCTCGCGAAGGTCGCTGGATGACCGGCATGATGGGAATGAGCGGCGATATTCAGGTTGGTTTCCAAGAGCTCGAGCGTGCAGCTAATTCGAAGAGTGCAAGTAAAACCGAAGCGATGATGATCTTAGCCTACTTGTACGACAGAGAAAAGATGCATGATGATGCACTTCGGGTTTCGCGAAAACTAGTTGATGCATATCCAGAGAACATCATCTTTCAGTATTACCTGGCACGATCGCTAGACAATACAAAGCAACTCACCGAGGCAACCGATGTCTATAAGCGTGTCGTTGAAATGGACAGCGATCTTCAGGGTCTGAAAGATACCAGTAACGTGCGCCTGAGAGAATTATCTCGCTGATGGCTTTCAGTCGGTGGAAGCTGGTTGGGTGTCCAGAAAGTAAATGTCGAGCACTGCTTTGACCCTTGCCAATATTTCGCGCGACCTCGATCTCAATCCATAGAGGAATGGGACGTCGTCTGCAGCGTAGGCGATCGCATTGAGGTCGTAATGTCTGCTGATGAATACCGCCCTATGCACATGGTACTTCTCTGATATGATGGTGCAGCTGTTAACGCCGAAAACCTGCTTCAGACGTACAACTGAGTCGAACGTCCTAAATCCCGCTGTATCTAATGTCATGCTGTAATCAGGCACGCCACGTAATAACAGTTCAGCCTTCATGGCTTTGGGCTCGTCGTAATAACGTGTCATATTGTCACCACTCAGAATGAGGTGCTGAATTTTGCCAGAATGGTATAGCTCAGCGGCAGCGTCCATTCGTGCAACAAAGTGCTGATTTGGATTTCCTGTTCGGGTCATCCGGCTTGTTCCTAGCACCATACCTACCGAATTGAAAGGCACTTTTTCGACGTCGGTATAAACGTAATTGTAGGTGTCGATCAGAATCCAAGCATTCATTGATCCGATTACGGCTACAACAGACAAGGCTCCGATCAGCACGATCTTCAAAAAATGGAGGATGAATCGGAGCATCTCGGCCTGTTGTGGCGGTTTATTGATTTCTGATCTTGAACCTGATGATGTCGTCTAAGCTGGCGTCCTTGCCTAGTTCAGCTTGTGCCCTTTCTATGAAGGAAGTAGTGACATTGTAGTTCCGCAGGCGAATCAGATCCTCTTTTGAAATGTCGGGAAAGCCGAGGTTTTGAACTTTCGCCGTAAAATCGGCCGTCAAGCCGCGTTGCTTGAGAAGAATGAGGTCTTCTTTTGTGAGGTCTTTGTATCCAAGCTCGTGCATCATGCCAGCAAAAGTTTCAGTAACCCCAGCCTGGCGCATGCGTTTGAGGTCGTCGAGCGTCAAATCTGTATATCCGAGTTCGCGTAGCCTAGATGTGTACGTGGCTGTAACACCAATCTGCCTCAATTCGACGAGTTCCTCACGAGATAATTCGCCGTAACCCATTTCAGTCATCCATACCCCCATGCGATTCAGAAGATCCTCATCTACCTGAAATCCGATGCTCACCCCGTCGCGAAATGTAGATCCTACATTGTTGTTGCTGCCGATGTATAACATCGTCATGGAGATGAGTACGGCAAATAATCCATATCGCACTAGGTCGTAGCGACTAAGTGGACCCTTTTTACTCCGCTTACTTTCGGGCTTAAGAAGCTTTCCGGTCCCCTTCGGGTCGAACTGTTCGTTCAGCCAATCGGCTGTGTCTGTCTCGTAATTTGATTTTGGCTTTGAGCTCATGAATGCTAATTATCTATCTACAAACAACGTACTACAACGAATGTACGTATAAAGAGTAAAATGGATTCAAAAAAAAAGGGCGACACACTGTGTGTGCCACCCCTTAAAAAAAAGCTCTTCAGTCTTAGCTCATTTTGGCAACCCAAGAGTTGCAATAGCCTGCTGGGTGAACTGGACCTTTGAATAGGGTGCAGCCGCCACATGACGAGCCTTCTGCAGGCAAGACGTAGAGCTGGCAGTTATCGCAGCGCTTGTCTGGATCTGGGGTCTCTTTCACGTAGCCAAGAGTGGTGCGCATTTGCTTGTCGGAGTCGGCAAGACCTGTGAGGTCTTCGCACGGGTCTGCTGCAGCTACAGGAGCGGGTTCAGGGGTGCTAGAGCCACCGCCACAAGCAGTAAGAACTGCCGATGAGCCTGCTGCAACCATACCAAACAAGGAGACTTTCTTTAGAAAATCTTTACGGGAGAATGATTCATTTGCCATAGTAGAATCTAAAAATTTATAGATGTGCCAATTTGCACACAATCAAGTTTAGACTCAAGCTAAATCAATCTCCAACAATGAATTTAGAATCATTCCAAACAACCTTAATTCAAGAGTCGGCGGCGAATATTGTCAAGGATTCCGCGTATTGATCTGTCGATTTTTATGAGATTATCAGACTCAGTTGGTTCTAGTACATCAGGTTCGACAGGGCAACGCCAGCGCTTACTTATGGGTACTTCAGGATCTGGGAATCGCATGCGCTTCAATCCGGTATTTGGATCACGGTAACTGTTCTGAAGAAACTGCCCGACTATAGGCAGAGCTGTTTTTGCACCTTCGCCTTGATTGCCCCTAAAACGAATCACTCGTTCTTCACCACCAACCCACGAGGCTGCCACAATTTGGGGTGTGACCGCCACGTACCAGCCGTCTGAATAGTTGGATGTTGTGCCTGTTTTGCCACCAATCTCATTACCCCTGAAGAGGTCAAACGCGTATAATCCCCGCGATGTACCACCTGGATCCTCAAGGCCGCCTTTCAGCATCTGAGTCATCAGAAATGCTGTTTCGTAGCTTATAACTCGTTGAGTGTCGGGTTCATCGACCCGGATCACCATCCCGTCTCGATCCTCAATACGGTTGATGGATCTAGGTTTGACCCGAAAACCCCCGTTTACCATTGGGGCATATGCAGTCGCCATTTCGAGTAGGCTTACGTCCGATGTACCCAACCCAACGCTGTAGACCTCGTCGAGAGTCGAAGTAATTCCCAATTGATGAGCCATCTCTATAACCTTGTTCGGACCCAGTTCTTGCGTGAGGCCTACAGCGATGGTATTCACAGATTTCGACAGCGCCCTCCTAAGTGTATACGACACACCGGAGTAGTATCCGCTCGAATTCTTGGGTGTCCAAGGTCCCGTTGGTGTTTGAATCGTAATCGGGTAGTCGTACCTCACATCGCAAGGACCCATGCCATTTTCGAAAGCTGCTGTGTACACGATAGGCTTGAAAGTGGAGCCTGGTTGGCGCTTTGCAAGTGCGACGTGGTCAAACTTGAAGAATTTGTAATCGGTTCCACCAACCCAAGCTTTCAGTGAGCCGTCGAATGGATCCATTGCCACCAAACCAGCATGGAGGAATTTCCTGAAATGCTCCAACGAATCCAGTGAGCTCATCAGAGTATCTTTCATGCCAGCTGCAGAATAAACCTGCATTGGCTTCTTCTTGCGAATCCAAACATCGGCTGAGTCAGGGTTGTCGTTGTACAGGCGCAGAGCACTCCGGTACACCTCCAATCGTTTGATGGCGTTTACAGAATAGTTCTCAATTTCATTGCCGCTGTCGTCGATCCAAGGATTTCGGTTACCCCAATGCTGTGAAAATGTTTGTTGAAGTGTACGCATCCGTTCTCTGACAGCAAGTTCGGCGTGCGCTTGCATGCGGGCATTGATGGTTGTGTGGATTTGGAGTCCATCGGTAAACAGGTTGTATCCATTCTCTCTTGCCCATTCGCGCAACTCAGAAAGTAGATAGCTTCGAAACCATGTTGCAAGTCCTTCCTCGTGCGACTGGGAACTGAACCGAGTAACAAGTGGAAGATTAATGAGCGAATCGCCTTCCATAGAGCTTAGCATTCCATACTTAACCATTTGCGACAACACCACATTTCGCCTACTTACAGAGTTTCCAGGATTCCGGATGGGGTTGTAAAATGTTGGAGCCTTCAACAGACCGACCAAAACGGCCGACTCTTCTATCTTTAGGCTGTCGGGAGTCGTGTTGAAATACGTCCTTGCCGCTACTTTGATGCCATAAGCATTACTGCCAAAATCAACGGTGTTCAGATAAAGGACTAATATGTCGTCCTTTTCAAATCTGGCCTCCAGACGAAATGAAGTAATCCATTCTTTTAATTTGTACACGACGGTTCTGCTCAGAGGCACCTTGCTAAGCAGGCCCATTGTCGCTAAGTCGCGCGTATTAAACAGGTTTTTTGCCAACTGTTGAGTAATGGTACTTCCTCCGCGTCGGTCGCCTCGCATTGCGTAATAGACAACGGCCAATGCCGACTTGGGGTCAACCCCGAAATGGTCGTAGAACCGGATGTCTTCCGTGGCGATAAGAGCCTGATACAAAGTGGGATTCACCTCGTCGAAAGTGACTGGACTTCGGTTCTGAATATAGAATTTACCGATCAACACGCTGTCGGCCGACCAAATCTCCGATGCCAAATTCATGTTTGGGTTGTCGATGTGCCCCGGATTGGGTGCTTCTCCGAACAGAAATAGGAAGTTGAACTCTATAGCCAGCAATGTAATGACAAATCCCGAAAACAGCACCCCTGTCAGCCTCAAGGCCCGTGATGACATGTCGCGCTGCTGGTCGGTAAGATTCATAGACCTCAGTTGAAATTTTTATCATGTCGATTCCAGAGTTGCCTTTTGGTCCAAGCTCTGTTATCGGCCGACCACGAACCGGCGCCCATCACGAGCAGGAATAAACTCCCCATCAACATGCTGAAATCAGTCCGGCTGGCATGCAGCGTCTCCCACAGGCCTTTCTCGCTCAACTGAGGGACTTTTGTCGAAACAATGGCAACCAACATGATCGTAATAAGAGGTAGTACTGACAAGCGAACAACATATCCTGCTAGAATGAGTACGCCGCAGACGATTTCAAAACCGCCCACTAATGGACCCAAAAGTTCAGGATTTGGCAGCCCTATAGCTTCAAAGCGACCAGAACCCCTAACATCTGGGAAAAGAAATTTTTGTATGCCCTCCGATAGAAAAACACATCCAACCATTAGACGAATAAACAAAATGGCGGGCGTGTTAGATGTTTTAATTATCCTGTCAGATATACTAATCATAGGTTAAGAAGTTGTACTTAGTGCCTTTCCGAAGTCTCTCAATGTAGCATCTTTCTGCATGCGCCACACGAATCAAAGTTCACTTTTATGCGGAAAATTACAGTGCAATAAATGAGAAAAAGTTGTTCGTACCGAATGGTTGTACTGATTCAACGCTGGATTCGCTACTTTGTTCATCATAAAATGCCAGTATCTAAACGAGCACGTCATGTCAAAATTTCAAATCGGTAGAACATATGCAAGAATCCTAACCCTCATTGTGATCTGCACAATTTCGGTTGCCGACTCTCTACATGGACAAACGACGATATTATCGCATGAGTCTGGTTTTTACACGTCCAACTTTTTCGTAACTATCACACCTGCAGTTCCTGGAGCTCAAGTGCGGTACACGATCAACGGATCAGCACCGACAACTTCGAGCACCTTGTATGCATCGGCACTGTTGATGACAAACCGGTCGTCGCAACCCAATGGCGTTTCGTTGATCCCGACCAATGATCTCGATCCGAACGACATGGCATATCGTGAAGGTTGGAAACCTCCACAGGGTTTGGTTGCAAAGGCAAACATCATTCGAGCTCGGTCATTTTTTGCTGGCGAGCCTGTTGGTGATGTAGTGTCTGCAACATATTTCGTCTTTCCAGAAGGTCAGGATCGCTATTCGATGCCCATCTTCTCGATAATGGGTAATCCCGACGATTTTTTTAGCGATGAAACCGGCATTTACGTAAAGGGCAACAATAATAATTACTTCCAAAGCGGTGTCTCTTGGGAGCGGCCAGTTTTTATCCAAATGTGGGAAGATGACGGCACATTGGCGATTTCGCAAAATGGCGGTGTGCGACTGCACGGTAATACGACCCGAACGAGAGCCCGCAAGAGCCTTCGCCTCTATGCAAAATCGGAATACGGCGAGTCGTGGTTCAACCACCGGCTTTTTCCTGACAAACCTGTTCAGCGATACAAGAGGTTTATTCTTCGGAACGGTGGCAACGACTGGAGTGAGGCCATTTTTCGCGATGATTTCATGACATCCCTCATTCGGGGCTCCAATACGGAAGTTCAATACTCGCGGCCCGCGATCGTATTTCTGAACGGTGAGTACTGGGGTGTTCACATGATCAGAGATCGCTTCGACGAACGCCATATTGAAACTCATTACGGCATCGAAGAGGACGAAATGACTATGATTGACAATAATGCAGTGTTTGACGAAGGGGTCGAGTCGGGTGTCGCCCATTACGAGGCCCTGATCGATTTCGTTAAGACTCGGAACATGGCGGTGCCCGCAAATTGGCAACACGTGCAGCAGCAGATGGATGTGAATTCTTACATCGACCACTTTGTATCCAACGTGTATTTCGGCAACACCGACTGGCCAGGTAACAATCAAAAAATGTGGCGAAAGAATGTGGCGTACTCACCCAACGCTCCAATAGGTCACGATGGTCGCTGGCGTTGGATGACCTACGACACCGACTTCGGATTTGGCCTCAATTTCCATTACGTGCCAGGCGTAAACGAAGGACCAGCATTCAACAGCATGTCGTTGATATCTGCGATAAGCAACAATTGGCCGAACTACACGTGGTCGACCGAAATCTTCAGGGCTTTGAGCATCAACACGGAATTCAAGAGAATGTTCGTGAATCGGATGCAGGATCTACTGAACACAGCCTTTAAATCTGACCACGTCGTACTGCGAATTGCTGATATCAAGAATCAGTTCGATCCAGAAATGAACGAACATATTGCCCGCTGGGGCTGGCCATTGACTAAAACGGCGTGGACCAACGAAGTGCAACGCATGGTCAACTATGGACAAACACGCACCGAAATCGTCAGAAACCATGTCAGACTACATTTTATGATGGAGCAGCCTGCCATACTCAGGGTCAATAATCGTGATGTCGACAATGGTGTTGTACGAGTAAACAGCATCAGAATTGAACCCGATACAGAGGGGATACCAGCCAGCTTCAACTATTGGGAAGGGCTGTATTTTCGAAATTACCCAGTTGAAATCGAAGCCATCGCCAAACCGGGTTATCGCTTTGAGGTGTGGGATGGACCCGTTGCCAATAGCTCGAGTGCCATCACAACGGTTACACTAACTACCTTTACTACTATAAGAGCCATTTTCGTGGTGGAAGAAAATCCGTACGACACCATGAATCCTGAGCCATTCGTTTTGGCCGAATCAAACGATGGTTACATGTTTACCGAATGGTCGAGCGAAGAGGCCGAGTATGTTTTTCCACCTCACATGGTGTTTCAGCAGACAAGAATGACCGATCCGGGACTTTCAGACGATATGACCGATCCTTACCACGTTCCTGAAAGCGATATTGCACCCGATGACGCTGCTTTTTTGGGATTCCCGTACAAATTGACGACACGGACACGTATGAATGGACTGGACGAGCGTGGAATCAGCTTCATCAACACCGGGCGGGGCAGGGATTTGGGAGCCGCATTGTTGGCATTAGATACCCGTGGAGTCAGTGAGGCAACTATCAGCTTTACTGCAGGAACAGAGCGCCCTAACAGTCGAATCTACGCTTTAAGGCTTCAATATCGGTTGGGTTTGACTGGCAGCTGGGTCGATGTTGAAGACGTTGGAAATCACGTAGAGTATGTTCGCAGCGCTAGTGAGGGACATGAGCAGCAATTTGTGGTTGACATGCCACCAGCGGCAATGAATCAGCCCTACGTGCAACTGCGATGGAAATACTATTTCATGGGGTCGCCAACTAGCGGGGCACGGGCAATGCTTCGCCTTGATGATATCGTCGTAAAGAAGAAGGTTTCAAACTCGCTCGAATCAGATGTCGAATTACCGTCGTCAATTGAGTTGCTACCAAATTACCCGAACCCATTCAACCCCAGCACAACCATTGCCTATCGTCTCAACGTGGCAGGAAACATCAAACTGACGGTTTTCAACAGTCTTGGCCAGTTGGTGTCGACCGTGGTCGACGAAAACCAAACAGCAGGACACTACACTGTTCCTTTCGATGGATCCAAGCTGTCGAGTGGCGTTTTCTTCATTCGCCTGGAGTCGTCAGGACAAGTTCAAACTGGGAAAATGGTGCTGATTAAATAGGGCTTCTGGTAAGTCCCATCGCCTTGAACAGGAATCTTGGCAAGGGTTTGTCGGGATTCCTTTTTTCGAGATTGAGATACCAACCAATCTTTTTGAGGATGGGAATTTTGAATGCCTCGACAAATTCGATCAAGGTACCGTCGGGATCCTCGATGTAGCTGAATCTGCCGCTTGCCTCGTTCATGTCGAAGGCCGACTGGCTGTCGACGGTGAAAGGGAAACCGGCTCTCACACACTTATCTTTCAGGGCGTCTGTATTCTGCACATCGAAGCACAGGTGTATGAAACCGGCATCTCCCCAATATCTGTTGCCGAAAATCTGTTTTGGTGACCGGTCGAGGGCTTGAACTAACTCGATTTGTCCGGAGTCGACCAGCTCGCTGAAGAATCCTTTTGATTTCGATGATTTACGGAGAAGCACACGCCGGTAGTTTTCATCGTGTCCTTCAAATAAACCGCTCCAATCATCAAAGACTCCCGATTTGTCGTATTCGACAATGTCAAAGCCAAGTACTCCCACATAAAAGGCGATCGCCTTTTCCATGTTCGACACGCCTATCATTGCTCCGCTGACTCCTCCCATGGGGTGCCCTTTGTCGAGGAACCACTCGCTGCCTTCAACTACTTGGTAGACGTTGCCAAACGGATCGGTGAATGCCAGCCACTTCGTGCCATTCGGCGCCGTTCTTCTGCCTCCAACAATATCTAATCCATTTTTCCGCAAAAAAGTTTCGGCCGAATCGAGGGTTTTGCATTTCATTCGGGCAGACAATATTCCCGTATCTCCAGGCATCGGTTGAAATGACGGACGTTCGCTCACTCGGCTAGTGAACTGCCACAGTTCAAGTCCGCCACCGCCCTGTAGGTTTAGGGCAAAAATGGCGTGTCGGCGGTGCACTTCGCCGCCTGTGTAGCGCGTCATTAGATCGGCCTCGTCGGCCGAATCGAATAATTTGAGATCGCTACCGGTGCGCCGGGCCCATTCCCACGCTTTGATTACGTCAGGATTCCCGACACCAATTTGCTGAATACCGGTGATGATAGCTTCTGCCATGATCTTACAGGGTTACGTTAAAGCGATAATATGGTCGACTCACCAGCCTGAAGACGACGCAGATAATGTTGCCACTCAAGAGGTGAGGTTACTGGGAAAATGAACTGCAGCATGTAGTCTCTCGTAGTAAGGCTGATTTTTCGACTTTGCTCGATCGAAATGTACAGCACATCGGCGATTGCAACAGTGCCCGATTCAGATCCGGCCGACCACTCGATGCGGTCGGTATACAACTTGGCTGTGCCTGTCCCTTTGTGGATCAAATTTGGGTACTCAAACTCCATTAAAACATCGGCAGGCTGCTCGAGCATCAACCCATCTGTGTCTGCAAGCATCGGCAGAAGGCACATCTTTTTGTACTCATCGATAAGACTATGGCTTATACCGTGTTCATCAACTAGTCTCGATGCAGGATCCATTCGGTAGCTCCAGTCGGCAACACTGCTCGAAACCGTGGTTCCATCCGGGGTATTCACCATTTGGCTCTGTCCGGTTACAGGGCACCGATAAAGGAGTTTGTGGATTCCCTTAGCTGGATTTCTTGCCTTCGTGGGGAAGCACTCCGCTGGCGGATTATAGTCGTCGATGTTTAGTACATCGATACAAGCATCCCTAAACGATTCGAAATTGCCAAAATCGGAAGCCTGAAACGGTTTCATAAACTCGAGGAGGCATGTGTTGCGTCTCGGATTATCGGCCCACCTAGGCCAATTGAGGTAGTTCCCATGAATCCTCACGCCGTGAACAGGCAATCCAAACTTGTAGAATACCTTTAGTGTGCTCTCCACAACTGGTTTCGGCTGACCATCCCACCTTCGACCACCCTCCGGGTAGATCACCACCATACGCTTTTGGTCTTTCATGCGCACCAAGTGTCGCACAACAGCTGGGTCGGGCACGTACTTGACCGTTGGCACAATACCGATCGAACCCATGAAAAACCGCGAAGTGGCCTTCCTGAAATACTCGCTTGTCATAACGCCCGCTGTAGGCTCTTCGGTGATCTTATGGTTTAGGATGAACGGGTCGAAATTATTCGAATGGTTACCAAACAGAAACAACGGTCCCGTCAAAGGCATATACTCCTTGCCAATTATCCTGGGGTTACAGAAATATCTCATCGTAGGGATGATGGTCATCCGCTGAAGATGAAACATGAATTTGGAGTAACCTCTATCGTTCTTTTTGAAGAAGGGCATCAAGCACTCATTTCTAAATAGCAGGCATTAGGGTGAGCCAAAGTACGTCTCAACGACTTAAATTCAAATGCTTTGCGCCCAAATCAAGTAGATTGGACCTCAACTTCCAGGAACGCGCTCAAGTCGGATGCATCCTTCATCCGAATCAGTTCGTCTACAATATCATCCGAACGGACAAGTCTGGCTATGCTCGCCAGATTCTGCAAATGCTGCTGTGGCGAGCGGTCGACAGGGCTGAGCAGGATGAACAGCACATGGATTCTGTGGTCAAGCTCAGACATGGACAGTCCTTCGGGGTGAATTCCCATCAGCAGCATGGTACTGTCTATGCTTTCGCTGTGAGCATGCAGCAGAAGCACACCTCTCGTGAGTTCAGGATCGTGATCTCGTACGCTTTGCAAAACAGAGGTTTTGAGATCCTCGAGCATATCGACCCGGTCTTGCCAAAAACGCGCCATCATCTGATGAACCGACTGGCTTATCGAACTGCCATCCAAGCCCAAAGTGCAGTACTCCGGCTCCAGAATATTATGCAGCGAGTGACCGCTCAATATCGGCTTGACTAACCCGGAGTCCATTTTATTATCGGCCGGATAGGCAACAATCAGGTTCATGTCGGGTCTCATGGTCGCCAGTGATCGTGGCAGCTTGTTCAGGCCCGGTTGCCATCCAATTGCTGACTCACGCACGTTGAACAGGACGCAAAGATCGTCGGAATTCAATCGCGACCGAATACCGACCATCATGTCGTTCCAGCTGGAATAAGATTGCATTTTAACCTCGAGATCTGGCTTGATGGTCTTATTCACCTCCATCACGCGTTTCGCGCAGTCGCTTACTGTGTGAATCGTAATGGGCGCACCAATCTGGTTAGAGAGAAACTTCATGGATCGGAGCGCTGATGCAAAGCCTACTTCCCGCTCAATCAATGGAGGCACAATCATCACAAGGCGGGTATTTGTGTTCACGGGCTTCTCCAACTTGCTCACCAATAGGAGCTGGTTCGTTTCTGCCATCAGTTGGTCTAGCACACTTCCAAAAATTCGCTGCTGCGTAGATACTTGCCCGTTCCACCCAATAACAATGGCACTTATCCTCAACTCCTTGATGGCGCGTACTATGCCGGACGCGATGTTCAGATCGACGCGAGTGACCGGTAAAACGGGAATATTGGCGGCTGTTGCATGGATAACGGCATGCCCCAGCATCTTTTCACTGTTTGCCACTTGTGCCTGAACGTCGTCGCCATCCCTGGCAACAATCAGGGGATGGAGCGGTTCTGAAGATGTGGGATCTCGCATCATCATTGCCAAATCGATCAAAGCAGTTGCTGTCGATGGATTGGCAAGCGGAACCAGAATCCTGTGATGACCAACAGCCGGCCCCAGCAAGTCTTCTTCTTCGTCTTCGACGGCCAGCTTTCTTCCATAGTTCTCTACGAGCATCGGACCTATGATGCACGTGATCAAAATCATCACAATCACGGCATTGACGGCATTTTGGCTAAACAGCCCAACCTCGAAACCTACAAGCGTGACGGCCAATGTTGCAGC
>CAZVRJ010000022.1:0-38416 GCA_964629885.1 uncultured Chitinophagales bacterium
CGACCTCTGTTTTCTTTCCGGAGCCACCACGGCTGTGCTGGAGCATGCTCTTGACAATGCGGTCTGCACGGGTACCGTGATCCAAGATCTTGCTCAAATTTTGCTTGATGTCGCCTAGTGTCTCAACGATGAAATCTCGGTCCTTACTCGGTTCAACCACCCGCTCAACCTCCTCGATCGACTCGTCGACCAATTCGAGCGATACCGACGAGAAGTTGTTGACGAAATTCAGCGGATTCTTGATTTCGTGTGCAATTCCTGCGGTCAACTGCCCCAGCGATGCCAGTTTCTCCTGCTGCACAAGTTGCTGCTGCGTAGTTTTGAGCTCCTCGACAGCGGCCTCAAGCTCACGGTGTGCCTCAAGCACCGAATCGCGCTGCTTTTCGATTTCACGGGTGCGCTCGGCCACCTCAAGTTCAAGCATTTCATTCTGTTCAGCAATGAGGCGCTGCTTTTCTCGCTCCGCCTGCAAATTTTGTTCCGAGAGCATTCCAATTTCGACAATCCTGTCTCTCAGATCGCTAAGCGTACTCGAATACCTCGATGCAACGTAATGCAGCAGGCCAAGCGGGAGGACGATGCCGGCCGTCAGGTCGAGTGGGAAAAGAAGGTGACTGAATTGGTTAGCAAAGAAATTCAAAATCAAGCTGTGTCCGAATACACAGAGCGTATAGATAAGCACTGTTAGCACCACCACAATGTTTTTTGAGTTTATGGCCCTCCAATACCTAATGCTGAAATAAAACAATAATACCAACAATACGCTGTACAAAATCAACCCAAAAAGTAGCGAGGTATTGTCGTAAAGATCAGGAGCGAAAATGAAGAAGAGTCCAAAAATAATTAGGGAAATGGGAGGCGTGAGCGACCACCTTTCAGTGTTCTTGGCAAGGATGTAGTTTAGTAGATATGGGAATAGCCCAGGAATACTTAAGAGAATGGTGTATTCCATTCGAGTATAAACACCGTGGAAAAACGGTGAAATGGGAATCAGATCAAGTACTAATATGGCATAATACAAGTAGTCGACCGACAATAGACCAGCAATGATCATAATGGTGCGGATGATTGAGTCCCTTGCAGTGAGGAGCCAAATAAACAAATACACCAAGAATAGCAGTACCAAGCAGGTAGCCAGAATGATCTGGATGTAATTGCGCATGGCAAGCTCATCCTGCTCGTCGGTGTGCACAAACTTGAGATTATGAATTACTGGGAAATCCAAATCCCCCCAAAGCCCCTGGAGATAATTCGATGCTTGGTCTTCGATGTGGATTGCAAGTACATGCTCCTTGTTCACAAGCAATGGCTCGTCAAGAATGTTCAGTTTGTTGGCGAAGGCATTGTTGTTGCCATAAAGCCTGCTCTTCGGATCGCCGGTCCGATACTGCAAGATGAGCTTTCCATCTAGATAGATAGACATCGGAGCCCAGTTATTGATGTGCAGGGCTTTGATGTTCGAGACGGCAGTGCTGTCTGGCCTAAAACGAAGCCGTAGCCAGCCGTTTAGTGTGCCGTCTGAGCTTACCTGTGCGAACGTAAGCGTATCTGGTCGAACTGCTATCCAGTCTTGGGTATCTAGCCGTGGAAGTGCATAGTCTGGGTCGTGTCCGGCCTTGAACGACCAGCCGTTGAATGAGCTCAAATCCAAACTTCGGTCATCCTCAAACATCAACGCCCGCAACAAAATAGAGGTATCTTGGGCCTGAATGACTCCAGTTATTGGTACCCACACCAAAAAAATTGTGAAGATGTGAGATACCAGTCGCAAAACGCAATTCATACAATCACTCTGTGACATACTTTAGAGAGCACAAGCTAAAGCCTTGAACATAATGAATTTCGGGGAATGGAAAAAAAATGCCCGGATCCGTTTTATAGGATGCCGGGCATCGTCACTACAATGAATGAGATGAGATGACTATCTCAGGAAAGCCTCAACAAGACCGCCATCCACTTGTATGATCTGGCCTGTCGTGCGAGAGAACCTTTCGCTTAGGAATAAATAGATAGCCTCCGACTGGTCTGCCGGACGAATCGGCGCTCCTGTGAGGGTGCGACTGGCGTAGAATTGTGCCAGACGTGAACGTAAGACTTCGGTGTCTTCCGATTCATCGAATGCGATTTTATACTTGGCCAACGATGCCATCACGCGGTCGCGTGGGAACATACTGCTACCTTCAACGACGGTTGCCGGAGCCACACCATTCACGCGTACATTCGGTGCAAGCTCAATGGCCAGCTCGCGGATGAGGTGATTCGTGGCTGCTTTGCTTACATCGTAAGCAAAGCTACCTTTTTTAGCAACAACTGCGTTTACGCTTGTGGTTATGACCAAGCTGCCGGTTAAATTTTGTGCTTTCCAAATTTTGGAGGCCTCATGCGCAAACAGGTATGGGCCAGTGGTGTTCACAGCAAAGCTCTTGGCCCAGCCCGCATCGTCGAAATTTCCGTCGACATCAGGACTAATAAAGATGCCGGCAGTGACGGCAACACCATCGATGCCTCCATATGCTAGGACAACGTGTTGCAAGGCTTCTTGGATAGACACACGATTGGTCATATCGCATCCAAAGCCTATGATGTCGCCCGATCCACTTATGCCAGATCCAGCTACACCGATGCCCATCCCAATTCGTTTCATTACCTCATCGGCGGTTGCTTGGGCTGCCTCTGCGTTAAGGTCGAGTGCTGCTATTGTAGCGCCATCTTTGATCAAACGGTCTACTGTATCTTTTCCGATACCGCTTCCGGCTCCAATAACTACGATTATTTTACGAGCCATTTCTTGCTCAGCTGGCATGCGCTTGAGTTTAGCCTCTTCAAGCAGCCAGTACTCGATGTCGAAAGCTTCTTGCCGTGCAATAGCTGTGTACTTCGATACGGACTCAGCACCACGCATTACCCAAATCGCTGCATTGTAAAACTCAGCAGTGACCCGGCTTTCGCTCTTGGTTTTACCCCAAGCGATGAGTCCGATTCCAGGAACGAGAACTACCGATGGATAAGACACGCGCATAGCCGGCGAATTCGAATGCTTGTGGGTTTCGTAATAGACGGCATAATCTTTTTTGTATGCCTTTAAGCCCTTATCCAGTTTTGCCTTTAAGCTGGCTACATCCTCGGTCTGCGGATTCCAATCCACATATAAAGGCTTGATCTTGGTGCGAAGGAAGTGGTCGGGACAGGAGGTGCCCAGTTCGGCGAGCCGCGGTGCATCGACGCTGTTCACGTACGACATCAAGGACTCATTATAATCGACCGTGCCAATAAAACGCTTCTCTTGGCTCACCTTGCCACGGATGTATGGAAGGATTTCGACGAGCACTTGGTCTCGCTTTGCTGAATCAAGCGTCTGATACTTGGCTCCGCCGAACGCTTTGTCGCCAAGATCTTTCTCAGCCAGATACTCCGCGGCTTGACGAATAAGGTCGAGCGACAGCAGATAGCAATCTTTGTCGTCGTTGGCCCAGTTGATGAGTCCGTGTCCACCCATGAGGATACCCACTGCTTGTGGATTTTCTTTCACGACATTCTGCATGAGGAGCCCAAGCTCAAAACCCGGACGTTGCCAATCGACCCAGATCACCTTGTCACCAAAGATCTCTTTCGTGAGGGCTGGTCCGTCGGCTGCCGTTGCCATGGCGATGATCGGCGCTGGGTGTGTATGGTCGACGTGAGCATATGGAATGAAACTGTGAAGCGGAGTGTCGATCGAAGGGGCACAAGCATTCAGGTTGAACGTACAGTGCGCATACATACCCACCATCACGTCTTCGGCAGGGGTCTTGACGCCACGGTTTGGCATTGCGGCATAAACAGCCTGCAAATCGAGTAGACGTTGTTGGTACAATGATGCGAAGTTATTCTTCTTGGCTGTTCGGAGGTCGCCACCCGACCCCTTTACCCACATAACAAGCACATCTTCGCCTGTAATCGGGTCTTTTTCGGTCAATTTTGCGGATGTGTTACCACCACCGGTGTTAGTGATGCGCCAGTCTGCGCCCAACAGGTTGGAGCGATAAATAAGGCGAGCAACGGGGTCTAAGGAATTCGCATATGCGTCATCCCAACGGCTGTTTAAATAGGATAAGTCCATAATTGTGTTTTTTTGAGGCCAAATTTTGAGGCCTCTTGGAGTTTGGAACTAGAACTTTGGAGAACATTATATCCTCTAAAAATACCGCGAAAACCAGTGATTATCAATCATTAACAATCATTACCAATCATTACCAATCATTACCATTTACTATCAATGATTATCAATTATTGATACTTAACAATCACTGCCACTTGTATTGAGATGCAAACTTGCTATCATTCTTATCCCTTATCCCTTATCCCTTATCCCTTATCCCCGATCCCCGATCCCCGAATATGCCTTTCATACACCAAGTCTCCCTACCCTCAAAAGAGCTCTTCCCAGGATACGTCGCAAAGATGATCCACACGGAGTCTATGACCATCGTGTATTGGACCATCGCGGCCGGTGCGGCTATCCCAGAGCACAGCCATGTGCATGAGCAGGTGACCCATGTGCTCGAGGGTTCCTTCGAGCTGGTGGTAGATGGCGAATCTCTTGTACTCGAACCCGGCATCATTGCTGTCATCCCATCAAATGTGAAGCACTACGGCCATGCCGTAACCGATTGCCTGATGCTGGATGTGTTTAGTCCCGTGCGACAAGACTATGTTGAGAGAATGAACAGTGAACAGTGAAGATTGAAGATTGAAATTTGAAGATTGAGGGTTGGGGTGGAGGGCGATGGTCACAGGGATGTTGTGAGTAGATTTGCGATTTTGCGAGATTAGGGCTTTCTTTCGGGCTTATTCCGCATCAACTTTTTTTAGCAGGGTTTATATGTATCGCAAATCGGGCTTTATCAAACTGTTCTTAGCTGTTCTATTAACTTCAGCTTGCTCTAGCAACCAATCGAACGAGCCGTCGTTCAACATTGACTACGAAACGTTCACCCTCGACAACGGACTCACCGTTGTGATGCACGTCGATCGCTCCGACCCGGTCGTTTCCGTTGCACTAACAGCACACGTCGGATCTGCCCGTGAGGTGGAGGGCCGTACTGGATTCGCACACTTATTCGAGCACCTGTTGTTCCTAGAGTCGGAGAATCTTGGAAAGGGTGGCCTCGACCAGATGAGTGCACGAATAGGCGGATCAGGTGCCAATGGATCAACCAGCCGCGATCGTACCAATTACTTCCAAACCGTGCCTAATGACGCCCTCGAGAAAATGATTTGGGCCGAAGCCGATAAACTGGGCTTTTTTATCAACACCGTGACTGAGCCCGTCCTAGCCAAGGAGAAGCAGGTCGTCAAGAACGAAAAGCGCCAAGGCGTCGACAATCAGCCATACGGCCACACTAGCTACGTTATCGACAAAAATCTCTACCCAGCCGACCACCCATACAGCTGGCAGGTAATCGGGTCGCTCGACGACCTTCAGGCTGCCACTCTGCAAGATGTGAAAGACTTTTTCAACCGCTGGTATGTACCCAATAATGTAACCCTCACTATTGCCGGTGATTTTGATACTGCCCAAGCAAAGGCATGGGTGGAGAAGTACTTTGGTGAGATTCCACGTGGACAAGATGTTGAAAAGCTGGAAAAGCAACCTGTGCAGCTCGCCGAAACAAAGTTGCTTTACCACGAAGACAATTTCGCCCGTCTTCCTCAGCTGAGTATCACATGGCCTTCAGTCTATCAGTATCACCCAGATTCGTATGCGCTTGATATTCTGGCCAGTTACTTGTCGCGCGGCAAGCGCGCACCACTCTACAAGGTGCTGGTAGAAGAGAAGAAATTAACCGATGCGGTAGCCGCTCGACAGTCCAGCTCCGAAATTGCGGGCCAATACAGTGTCCGCGTCACCGCATTCAATGGCACGAGTCTCGATACGGTGCACGCCGCCATAAATGAAGCCCTCGCCCGATTCGAGCAGGAGGGGATTTCGAAAGAAGACTTAGATCGCATCAAGGCCGGACAGGAGACAGCTTTCTACAACGGACTGGCGAGTGTTGACGGCAAGGGTTTCTCGCTCGCGCAATATGCTATCTTTGCCGGCGACCCCGGATTCATCAACCAGGACATCAAGAATATCCTGGCAGTCACGTCCGACGATGTGATGCGAGTGTACAACCAGTACATCAAGGGTAAGCATGCCGTCATCACGAGCTTTGTCCCACGTGGTCAAGCTGCCCTTGCGATTTCGGGATCAGCACGTGCCGAAGTGGTCGAAGAGCAGATCGTGGAGGGAGCCGAAGAGGAGTTTGACGCCAGCATCGTGGCGGAATACGAGCGCACGCCTTCAAGCTTCGACCGCAGTGTGGAACCGCCATATGGACCGACGCCTAAAGTAGTGGTTCCCACTGTCTGGAAATCATCCATGTCATCAGGCTTGAACTTGTGGGGCATCCAGAATAGCGAGGTGCCACTCGTTCAGTTTCAGCTCAGAATTCGTGGTGGCATGCTACTCGAGGATCCGGCAAAAGTGGGTGTATCAAACCTGCTGGCTCAGCTTATGACCAAAGGCACGGCAAATCGCACCCCCGAGGAGCTTGAAATCGCCATCGAGAGCCTCGGCGCATCTGTCAGGACGTCGGCATCCTCCGAGGGTATCACCATCTTCGGCAACACACTGTCGAGGAACTATGCCAAAACAATGGAGCTCTTAAGGGAAATTCTTCTCGAGCCTCGCTGGGATGAGCAAGAGTTTGGGCTGCTCAAGCAGAGCACGATGAGCCGAATCCAACAGATGAAAGCTAACCCAAGCATCATCGCATCAACTGAATTTTCGAAGCTGATTTACGGCAGCGGCCATATCCTTGCCCAAAACAGCATGGGTACTGAGCAGAGTGTAGCGTCCATCACCATCGACGACCTAAAATCGTATTACGAAGCATACGTGTCGCCCACCGTGGCTGACTTCCACGTCGCCGGCGACATTTCAGAGGCGTCGGTGAGATCATCATTGGCATCACTCGATGCGCAGTGGACGCCCAAAGAGATCACTATTTCGACACCCGAGGTGCCTGCGGCGCCCGAAAAGCCATCGGTCTATTTCTATGATGTGCCCGACGCCAAACAGTCGGTGCTCATGATCGGCTATCCGGCTTTGGCTGTAACCCACCCCGACTTCTATCCTGCATCGGTGATGAATTACCGTCTGGGCGGTGGTGGCTTCGCATCACAGCTCACCCAAGAGCTCCGCGAAGGCAAGGGTTATACCTATGGCATCCGCTCGGGATTCTTCGGGTCGACCATCCCCGGGATGTTCTCCATTTCGACTAGTGTCCGTACCAACATAACCTACGAGGCCGTAAGCCTGATTCGGGATATTCTGGCCGGTTACGGTTCCAATTTTGACGATCAAGACCTCGAGGTAACCAAGAGCTCGTTGATCAAAAGTAACGCAAGGGCCTTTGAGACACTCGGCGCCAAACTGGGCATGCTCACCGACATCAGCAGCTACGGTTTCTCTCAGGATTACGTAACCCAGCGCGAACAAGTTGTCGAAACGATGACCGTCGAGGAAATTCAACGTCTAGCCTCGAGTTATGTGAACCCCGACAAGATGTACTACCTGGTGGTAGGCGATGCCAAGACGCAGCTGCCCAGACTCAGAAATCTTGGGATGGGTGAAGTGCAGCTCATCAGGTAGAACTAGATGCAGCAAACCTGAAATCTTTTCGTCAAATATAGAACAGTCACGCGATGTAACAGTCAACTAACCGATAATCCGCCATGAAACGGGATGTATCATTCAGCGAGATGCAGTGGTTCAGGCAGACTTGGATCTGGGTGATGATCCTTGCTATCGACGCGCTCATACTCTACGGTTTCATTCAGCAGGTTGTCTTAGACAAACCCTTTGGAACCAAACCGACAAGTGATCTTGGGGTAACTATCGTGCTCCTTTTGATGGCAGTTGTCACAGTGCTCATCTTCTCGATCAGGCTGGAGACAGTTGTGGACAGGGTCGGTATTCGTTACCGCTTTTTCCCGTTTCATTTGGCAGCAAAAACCATTTTATGGGAGGATATATCCAAAGCCTACATCCGCAAATACAACCCGATCTTGGAGTATGGCGGCTGGGGGATCCGATGGGGCACCTTTGGGAAGGGCAATGCATATAATGTGTCAGGTAACATGGGCCTACAACTTGAGCTCAAAAAAGGAAAAAAATTGCTCATCGGGACCCAGAAAGCTGACGAGCTCGATCGCGTGATTGAGCAGTTGGGTGTGAAGAGCGCGAATACATAGACCGCGGATCAATTGGATCGATAAGATCATTCGATCTAAGAGGTAGAAAGCCACTGATGCCACAAATAACACAAATGAATTCAATTTAGATGATCTGTTAGTCCTATCAGACTTATCTGCGATTCAATTTTCTTGATCTAATGATCTTATCGATCCAATTGATCAACGGTCATCTTTTCACTCATTGATCTTGCAGATTCGCGGTCTCTATATAGTGTTACTTATGTGACAGATGTAAAAAATATCATACACAATGTAACATATTTTTGACATGAACGTAAAGGTGATTGAACACACCCACAGATAACGCTAACACCCCCGGTCCATGTCAAAACAACAGATCTACGCTTGGCTAAACCTCGGCTTCACACTCGCCGTTGCCATCTTTTATATTGTAACCTTCTTCGGGTGGCCGTCTGCCCTTGCGCCATCCGCCGAGTCCATCACCAGTATTCTTTGGAAGGTGATCGTCGTAACATTTGTCGGTGAGCTCATCCTCGACATCATGCAGTCGACAAAGGCTGGAGGCGTATATAAAGACGAGCGCGATGAGCAGATCGAAGGAAAAGCCTTTCGTAACGCATATTATTTCTTAGTGGCGGCTTTGTTCACACTGATCGGGCACATCGTGCTCAAGGGGCTCATCTTCCAACTTAAGACCGATCAAATCACAATTAGCCTCACCGTAGAAACCCTGCACTGGATCGTCATGGCCATCTTTGCAGCCAGCATCCTAAAATCATCTACACAGCTCTTCTTCTACCACAAGGAGGAGCTTTATGGGTGATTTCCCGATCACGAACCAGATTCGGACCTTGCGTTTCATGAACGGTGAGATGACCCAGCAGGATCTTGCTGACCTAGTTGGGGCCACCCGCCAGACCATACATGCGATTGAGGCTGGCAAGTATGGTCCGTCGCTCGAGCTGGCGTTCAAGATTGCCCAGGCACTCAACCGACCGCTCGAACAGGTTTTTCAATATAGACCGCCAACAACATGACCGCGGATCTGCAAGATCTATACGATCACAAGATCATGAGATGCGATCGTTAAATTGTAGATATTGCAGATTAAAAGGGTTGCCCAATAAGTGTGAATACATCGTGTTCATATGTGCATTCAGCGTTTTCAACCCTCATAGATCAGATGATCAAAAAGATCATACAGATCCGCGGTCAAATTGAACCGCAGTCATCGTCTGAGCTTTCCGTTTTGGATCATGAGGTTGCCGAGGGCGGTGGCCTCGACGGGGCCTGCTACGACTTTTCGGCCGGTTTCTGTCTGAGTTAGCTCACACAGCCAAGCGTTCTTGGATCCGCCACCGACGATGTGGATTACATCGTAATGCGTCTTGCGAAGCCGCTCGAGTACTTCTAGGGTCTCGCGGTAGTGGCGGGCTAGACTGCGGATCACAAAACTGGCGATTTCGGATTGAGTTTTTGGTATGCGATGGCCCGTTTCGCGGCAGTAATTTTGGATCTTCTCTACCATGTTTCCCCTAGTACCGAACTGCGGCTCATTCAGGTTGATGACCGAGTAGGGTGCTTCAACCATCTTGGCTGAATCGATGAGCGAATCGTATCCTGGCCATTCGTCTTTCTCGCGCCACTCGCGTTCACACTCCTGCAGGACCCATAATCCCGTTATATTCTTCAAAAACCGGATGGAACCACCGAACCCTGCCTCGTTGGTGAAGCTAGCCTCGCAGGCGGCATCCGACAGATCGGGCTCCTGCAACTCTGCACCCAAAAGCGACCAGGTCCCTGAGCTGATGTAGCACCAGTTGGTGCCCGGTTTGGCAGGAATCCCAGCCACGGCGGCGCCGGTGTCGTGCGAGAGTCCGGCGATGACCGCAATTTGCGGATACTTCGGGTGTTGGCCGATAACCGTTCCAGATGGAACCACCTCAGGCCATTTCTCGTAGGGGAGGCCGAGCTTGTCGAACAGTGGTTTCGCCCATGTTCGTGTGGTGGCGTCGAGCAGCTGCGTGGTGCTGGCTTGCGACACTTCAATTACTGGCATTCCACCCATCTTGAAATTCAAGTAGTCGGAAACGGTCAAGTACATGTGGGCCGCATCCATGATCTTGGGTTCCAGCAATTTGTCGGCATACAACTGGTAGATGGAGTTGATCTCCATGAATTGGATGCCGGTCAGTCGATAGATATCCTCCTTCGACACGAGCGCGTGCACCTTGGCCATCATGCCATCCTTGCGGGTGTCGCGGTAGCAGTACGCGTTACGCATGGGCTCCATCGTAGCATTGAGCGGTAGGTAATCGACTCCCCATGCCGTTACGCTCAGGCTCTTGATGTCAGGGAAGTGCCTTAAAGCCTCTTCTAACCCAAAGTCGAGTTCAGCCTCAATACGGGGTAGATCCCAAAACAAGCGTTCCCCATCCTCGATTAAGTGTGTGGGGAAGCGATGCACCTCGTGAAGCTGCCAAGCATCACCGTCAGGAATACCAACAATAGCGCGGCCGGATGAAGCACCAAGATCAAAAGCGAGAGAAGGCCTGCTGGAGGAATGAGGATTGGGGGTTGAGGATTGAAGCAAGGATGTAGGAACAGGAATTGGATTGAGAGGAGGTTTCAGGATAGGAAAATACATCCACAATTGCAGAATATCCACCCATGCCGTAGGCATCTAATCACCACTACGAAAGGCCTGTCATCCCGTAGGGACCCACACCATAGGTGTCTTGCTGCCAACTACGAAAGACCTGTCATCCCGACGAAGTCGGGACCCACACCATAGGTGTCTTGCTTCCAACTACGAAAGACCTGTCATCCCGACGAAGTCGGGACCCACACCGTAGGTGTCTGGCCTCTCGTGTCTCGCCTCTCGAGTCTCGAGTCTCGAGTCTTGCTCTTGCTCTTGCTCTTGCTCTTGTTGAGGTCTATATTATGCTATTCATGTTCCCTTTGCAGTAACTACCATCATGCTCGACAAAAATCGCATCGAGGAAGTCAATCAACGACTACAATCCGCCCATAAGTCCGATCTAGATCACCTAGCCACGAAACTGTCGCGCACGGGTGTTGACATAGAGGCTGTTATATCACAAGCAGCCTCGTTCGACGTGGCCATCCCATCATGGGCTCTCGGTACTGGTGGCACACGGTTCGGTCGATTCCCAGGCGGTGGTGAGCCCCGCGATATCTTTGAGAAGATGCAGGACATCGCCCTATTGCACCAGCTCACGGGCGCTTGCTCAAAGGTATCGTTGCATATCCCATGGGATGAGCCAAAGGATCCAAAGGCACTGCGCAACCATGCTTCGAGCCTGAATCTCGGCTTTGATGCTGTGAACTCAAATACATTCCAAGATCAGCCCGGCCAGAAGCACAGTTACAAGTTCGGATCGCTTAGTCATACATCAGCTGACGTGCGTGCGCAAGCTGTAGAGCACAACAAGCATGTGATTGACGTTGGCAAGACACTCGAATCCGATTCGATCACCGTCTGGCTCAGCGATGGAAGTAACTTCCCTGGACAGATGCACCTTCGCAAGAGCTATGAGCGTGTTCTCGACAGCCTCAAAGATATCTACGCACACATGCCCGACGCCTGGCGCATGTTCATCGAATACAAGCCTTACGAACCAGCGTTTTACGCAACGGTCATCCAAGACTGGGGATCATCCTTCCTTCTTGCATCCCGACTTGGTGAGAAGGCATACAGTTTGGTCGATTTGGGACACCATCTGCCGAACACGAACATCGAGCTGGTGGTGGCCCGTCTGATTGGTGCTGGCAAACTGGGTGGATTCCACTTCAACGACAGCAAGTACGGCGACGACGACCTCACATCGGGATCCATCAAGCCTTACCAGCTTTTCTTGGTATTCAACGAGTTGGTCGATGCAGCCGTAGACAACGCCTTCTCGACACCACCTGCTTATATGATTGACCAAAGTCACAATATCAAGGATCCCATCGAGGCACTGTTACAAACTGTGGGTGAGCTTCAGCGCGCATACACGAAGGCTCTTTTAGTCGACCGTATAGCATTGTCCGGCTATCAAGAATCGAACGACGTACTCATGGCTGAGCAGTCTCTTAAAACCGCCTACGAAACGGATGTATCATCCATCGTAGCCGAAGCACGCCTTCGCAAAGGTGGCGCCATCGACCCAATCGCCACATTCCGCTCCAGCCGATACCGACAGCAGCTTGCCGCTGAGCGCCAATCAGGCACATACGTCCCCCCGCAAAGCATATGAAGGTGATCGGTTATCAGTTATCGAATAAACCTAATAGTCTAATGATCTTAACGATCTTATAGATCCGCGGTCATCCTCAATCTTTAATCCTTAATCCTCATACATCTTGTTTCCTGTTATTCTCATCACCGGTGCGTCGCGCGGCTTGGGTCGCGGAGTAGCCGTCCACTTGGCAGCTAAAGGATATTCGGTCGCTATCAACTACGCCGGCAACAAAGCCGCAGCTGAGGAAACGGCCCAGCTATGCCTTGATGCTGCAATCCATGAGAACCAGCAATTCCTTCCGGTTCAAGCCGACATCGGCAAAGCCGAAGATCGTGACCGCATGGTAGATACCGTTCTCGCCGAAATGGGACGGATTGACGCATTGGTCAACAATGCCGGCATCGCTCCCCGCGTGCGCGCCGACGTGACTCAGACATCGGAGGAATCGTTCGACGAGGTGATGCGCGTTAACTTGTACGGCCCTTACTTCCTCACGCAGCGTGTTGCCAACTACTGGCTGGAAGAAAAGCCTGAACCTTTACTACCTAGCGGGTTCAAAGTCATCATCGTTTCATCCATATCTGCCCACACTGCTTCGATTAATCGAGGCGAGTACTGCATCTCCAAAGCAGGCCTCGCCATGGTTACCAAACTTTGGGCAATTCGTATGGCTCCCGAGAATATATCGGTGATCGAACTTCGTCCGGGCATCATGGCCACCGACATGACAAGCGGCGTGAAGGGCAAATATGACGAACTCATAGGCGGTGGTCTAGTTCCGCAAGGACGCTGGGGCTACCCCGAAGATGTCGCAAAGGGGGTCGAGAGTATTGTAGCCGGTCACTTCCCGTTTTCGACCGGCGATGTCATCTACATTGACGGTGGATTCAATATCAGTCGACTCTAAACCATTTTTAATTCAACACCCACATTTGTGGACATTTAGAACCTTACTATGATCAAAGCGGATCCAAATCTTACTGCCAACCAACTTTTGCCGTCTGTAAACCGACTCTTTGATGCGTCTGCGGCAAAGCTGACCAACATGTTCAACAAATGGAACCCAAGTAGAGGCACACCGGTCTATACAGTGAACGGAGAATATACCTCTCGGGGATGGACCGAGTGGACACAAGGATTCATGTTTGGATCTGCGATTCTTCAGTACGATGCCACAGGCGACCGTAAGTTCCTTGAACTTGGAAGAGAGGGCACCGTCAAGTACATGGCTAGCCACATTAGTCACATTGGGGTGCACGACCATGGCTTCAACAATGTTAGCACCTATGGCAACTTGATGCGTCTCATGGATGAGGGCCGCATTGAATTCGACGCCCGTGAGCGCGACTTTTACGAGCTTGCATTGAAGCTAACAGGCGCCATCCAAGCTGCTCGCTGGACACAGATTTCGCCCGACCGTGGCTATGTGTACAGTTTCAATGGTCCACATTCGCTCTTTTCCGACACCATCCGAAGCATGCGTGCACTTGTCGTATCACACCAGCTTGGCCATGCGCTCATGACGGAGAAGGATGTCAAGATCAACTTGCTCGAGCGCATGATCCAGCACTGCCTCACCACGGCAAAGTATAACGTCTACTTTGGCAAAGGGCGTGATTTGTACGATATCCGAGGCCGTGTAGTGCACGAATCGATTTTCAACACCAACGACGGATCGTACCGCTGCCCAAGCACACAACAAGGGTATACACCCTTCTCGACATGGACACGTGGCTTAGCCTGGATTTTGACTGGTTATGCCGAAGAGCTTGAGTATTTCGACACGCTGAGCACCGACGAACTGGCTCCGTTCGGCGGCAAGGAGATTATCATGGATCGGTTTCTGATGGCAGCCCAAGCCACAGCCGACTTCTTCATCCAATACAGCCCAACCGATGGGATCCCATATTGGGATACTGGGGCACCGGGTCTCGTTAACTTGGGCGATTATCTGAACAGGCCATCCGAACCATATAACGACCACGAACCCATCGACAGCTCCGCGGCAGCCATCGCTGCTCAGGGATATATCCGACTTGGCAATTTCCTGAAAAGCAAAGGCAACGAGGAGGCTGGCAACAAGTACCGCCAAGTAGGCCTGACCATGGCGAAGCATTTGTTTGAGTCGCCATACCTATCAGAAGATCCCAACCACGAGGGACTCATCATGCACTCGGTTTACCACCGTCCGAACAACTGGGACAATATCCCTGCCGGGCGTAAAGTGCCGTGCGACGAGGCCACCATGTGGGGCGACTATCATGCTCGCGAATTGGCCCTGATGGTTCAGCGAGAGGCAAACGACGATCCCTACTACACATTTTTCCTCAAGCGTTAATATGGCAACAAGAAAAACCAAGGCGGAAGTTGCCGCCCAAATTGCGACCGAACGTGTGGTGGCGGTCATTCGATTGGCCGATGCCAGCAAATTGGTGCCAGTAATTGAGGCAATAGCAGCAGGTGGAGTAAGGTGCATCGAAATCACAATGACGGTACCAAATGCGATTGAACTCATCCGCCAAGTATCATCGACGGTGTCGAGCGACATTTTGATTGGTGCCGGCACAGTGACCGACGCCACCACAGCTAAAGCAGTGATCGAAGCAGGTGCTCAGTTTGTGGTGAGCCCAATTTTGAGTCCTGAGGTCATCTCTGTCTGCAAGAAAGCCGATGTATACTGTGCACCGGGCTGTTTTACGCCAACCGAGATTTTCACAGCGTGGAAGCTCGGTGCCGACGTGATCAAAGTATTTCCGGCTACCTCGCTTGGTCCGAAGTACTTCAAAGATATCAAGGGTCCATTTCCACAGATTCCTCTCATGCCAACCGGAGGCGTAAGCATCGAGAATGCGCACGAATGGATAGCAGCTGGGGCGGTGGCTGTGGGTATTGGAAGTGATCTGCTCGACAAGAAGGCCATCGACGAGGGCAGATATGAAGTCTTGACCGAGCGCGCGTCCCGTATGGCAGCTAATGTTAAATAACGAATTCAACACTCTACAGCCGTAATCACTATGTCTATCCCATCCGTCGTAACTTTTGGCGAAATCATGCTTCGCTTATCCACACCTGGATTTAGTCGCTTCTTGCAGACTGACACCTTCGACGTGAATTACGGCGGGGGGGAGGCAAATGTTGCCGCATCCTTGGCTCAGTTTGGATTGAAAACCCACTATGTAACCAGACTACCAAAGCACGAAATCGGTGAGGCCGCACTGCAGACTCTTCGTCGATATGGAGTAGATACATCGTATATACTTCGTGGGGGTGACCGTCTTGGCATCTATTTTTTGGAGTCGGGAGCATCTCAGCGTCCGTCGAAAGTCATTTACGACCGTTCTGGTGCTGCCATTGCCGACATCAAGCCCGGCATGGTAGACTGGTCAAAAGTCTTTGAAGGAAAGCAGTGGTTTCATGTAACGGGTATCACTCCTGCGTTGAGTCAATCGGCGGCTGATGCAACAATCGAAGCCGTAAAAGCTGCCAAAGCGGCCGGTTTGACCGTGAGCTGCGATCTTAACTATCGCAAGAAACTGTGGACAACCGAGGAAGCTGGACGTGTGATGAGCCTCGTGATGCAACACGTGGATGTGGCCATCGCCAACGAGGAGGACTGCCACATGGTATTTGGCATCCACGCCGAAGGTAGTGATGTCGATGCCGGCGTTATTGATGCAGCGAAATACAAAGAAGTAGCATCTAAAATGAAAGTGATGTTCCCAAACTTGAAGAAAGTGGCGATCACGCTGCGCGAGAGCCTATCGGCGAGCGATAACAATTGGTCGGCGGTGCTGTACGACGGCTCGAATTTCATCCAAAGCCGGCGGTATTCCATCCGCATCGTCGACCGTGTGGGCGGGGGAGACTCTTTTGGAGCAGGATTGATTTATGGATTGGCTACAGGTCGTTCAGATGCCGATGCATTGGAGTTTGCCGTTGCGGCTAGCTGCCTCAAGCACACCATTCCGGGCGATATCAACGTGTGCACTGTTGCCGAAGTCGATGCGCTTATAAAGGAAGGCGGATCTGGGCGCGTACAGCGATAATATTACTGCAAGAACCATGATCTGTATTCGAGTCCTTTTATTGGTGCTTCTGGTATCAACTTCCGCGATTGCACAGAATCCGATTCACCCACCCGGTACGTATTTAGCCGATCCGACTGCCAGGGTATTCGATGGACGAGTCTATGTCTACACTACTGTGATGTACCCTGATACTGCTGGGCATTACGTATCACATTACCACGCATTGTCATCTGACGACATGCTAAACTGGACGTTTCATGAGCGTATATTCTCCGGATCGGGTTATGATGACAAAATTTCGTACAGTGATCAGGCTCTTTGGGCGCCCGACGTAATAGAACGCAATGGTGTCTACTATCTCTATTACTGCATGGCAAATCGACACCATGCGGAAGGTGTAGCAACTTCAGACTCGCCGTTGGGACCATTTGGAGAAGGTCAACGCATTAATATGTATGGTTACGAAGAAATTGACCCAGCTGTTTTTATAGACGATGATGGTCAAGCATATTACCTCTGGGGTCAAATTAATCTGAAGATGGCTCGTTTAATGCCATCGATGACCGAAATCGACTCCACTTCAATCGTCCCATCTATGTTGACGGAAACAGAGCACCATTTTCATGAGGGTGCTTTCATGTTTAAACGAAACGGTATCTACTACATCATCTACTCCGAAATTAGTCGTGCAGGCATGCCGACTAGTATTGGTTATGCTACCAGTTCAAGTGCCACGGGGCCGTACACGTACCGTGGTGTAATCATCGACAACGACCACATGGCACCAGGAGCGTGGAATAACCATGGGTCCATGATTGAATTTAAAGGTGACTGGTACATCTTTTACCACCGTTCAATTAATCAGGATTGGCAACTCCGAAAAGTTGGCGTCGAACGTGTTTCATTCAACGAAGATGGAAGTATACCTGAAGTGAAGCCCACATCAAGTGGTGTCGCGCCCACAATAGATGCGACATCAACAATTGAAGCTGAACACAATCATGTGATGTATGGCCAAGTTTTTATACGTCCAGATGCGTTAAATTCCGAAGTACTCACTAACATTGCGCATCGCGACAGAGCCGGTTATTCATGGATCGATTTTCGGGATGGAGTTTCAAGAGTCTATTTTCGAGTTAAACCCGGCGCATTCGAAGGTCGTATTGTACTGTCAACCGGAAAGTCGTGGTACCCACGTATCTCTCAGGTCATCGTACCGTCTAGAACGGAGACAATGGATGACTGGATAACTGTATCTGCCGATGTCGATGCGATTTCTGGAGTGCATGAGCTATGGTTGACCTTTTTTACAGATGGGAAGACCGGCGTATATGAAGTTGATCATTTTCGTTTCGAGAAGTGAAGTTGAATTAAGTATGTTCAGTTTTAAATCGACACTATATTTGGCTTTAGTGATTGCATATTCATCAGTTACGATTATTTTGTTAGATTAAATATTTGGATATCTAGTCTGCATTCAATCTTGATGTAGCTAGCTAATTCTGAGGTGTCGATTCTGGAATACCAATAAATGGCTTACAATTTGAATTGTTAAATGAATACGAAACTGTCAGGCATTTACAAGTTTCTAAACCCAAAGTCATATTGGTTGTGTCTTGTATTGTTTTTTATAAGTTCGTCAATCTCTGAATCACAGCAGACATCCTACATCTTTAAAAATTATTCAGTTGTCGATGGTCTACCTGAGAACACGGGTACCAGTTTACTTCAATCGAGCGATGGATATATTTGGATCGGAACTCAAGGAGGGTTGGCTAGGGCCGATGGATATGGACTTGAGTCATTTTTACCAGACCCAGACGATTCTACTTCGATAAGCAACGCGTCCATCTTTACTCTTTTTGAAGACAAGCGCGGTCGTTTGTGGATAGGTACATCAAATGGCTTGAACCAGTATGAGCCGTGGTCCCAATCATTTCGTCGATACTTGCATGACCCATCCAGTTTGGCAGCTGCCTACATCTCTGTCATAAAAGATGATTCTAAGGGTAATATATGGTCAGTGAAAGTAATGCCCGATAACACCTTAGAGTTGTGGCGCATCGATCCTGTTAAGGGCAGTCAAGAGCGCTTTGTTCACGATCTAGCACAAAATAATTCGATCAGCGCTTCGGGAGTATACCTATCGAGAGATAGCCACTCGCCACTACTCGTCGACTCCTCCGACAACGTATGGCTCGGTACACTTGGTGGTGGATTAAATCGGTATGATTCTGCCACTGGCGGTTTTGTTCATTACAGGCATGATCCTGAAAATCCCACCTCTATTGGCTCGGACAATGTTTATGCTTTATATGAGGCTAAAGGTGACCCTGGCCACATTTGGGTTATGAGTATTAATTCGCAGACAGGAAATGGAATTGTGCAACGTCTTGACGTAAGCACGGGAAACTTTCAAACCATTTCTGATCCAAGCAGGGGTAATTTTCTTTCGTTTTCCTATTTCGAGGACGGAATGGGAAATTTGTGGTTGGGCGACAATTTGGCCCTTCATAAATACCGTTTTGAAGATCAGACTTTGGTCACATATCGAGTGCCACCTGAGATCTCAATTGGCCAAGCGGCTGTAATTTGGGACATTTGCCCAGATTTTAATCAACAGCTTTGGCTTCGTACCGAATACTCAATGCAAATGTTGACCTTCGACATGGAATCTGGTTCTTTTCGAAGTGTGAACATGAACACCGATCGTCCAGAAAATGTCGTTACGTTCGATATGATAAGCGATCACGCCGGTTTGATTTGGATCGGTAGCTGGGGTTTCGGGGTCTATTCGTTGAATCCTACCCAGTCGATCTTTCAGCATGTACAGTTAAGGGATCCTATCTCAGAGCAATACAATCGGGTGATGGCTTTCTCGCAAGATGTGGACGGAAGTGTTTGGATTGGTACGCACATCGACGGTCTAACAGTATATAATCCAAAAACGAGAGCATGGACAAAAGCAAACCTCCCCGGATTATCGAACACTACGATTACGGCTATGCGTTCGGCTGGTGCGGGCCGGGTTTGGGTTGGTAGCCGTGATGCCGCAGGACTGAGCCGTGTGGATCTTGTGGATTTGCCCAATAGAAGAATTATCCCTGCTTCACCAACAGTTACAGCTGCACTTACGAATATTTCGGGTATCGTTCGAAAGATATACACCGATTCGAAGGGTGATACTTGGATAGCTATAGATGGTGGTGGCATCATTCGTTTACTGGGCGATGGATCTGTAAAAAAATATGTCTACGATCCTGAGAACCCAGATCAATATCCAGATAATGAGAATCGACCGTTCAGCTTTTTTGAACATCAAGGCACACTCTGGGTAGGTACAAACAATATTTTGCTCACATATAACCGAGAGCGCGATACGTTTAGTGTACTTCCGGGCAACTGGCTGGCAACTACTCAGATGATTCCCTCCAGTAAAGGGGGTTTGTGGGTTGCATCCTATTTGAATGGTCTCACTCACCTTGATCTATCCGATTCATCGCAGACCGTTTATGGTGATGTCGAAGGGCTTGCAAACACTTCCATTTTTGACATGTCTCGCGATAATGTGGGCAATATCTGGATTCGTACAGCAAGGGGGTTGACGTATTTCCCAGAGGACTCGGTACGCTTCACAAACTTTGGTACTTCATCCGGGATTCGCCCAGGTACTCGGGGGCTAATATTGCCACTCAGCGACGGGACTATGATCACATCTGGTTTGGAAGGATTTTACGTGTTCGATCCGTCCACTATCAAGGTAAATCCATCACCTCCGAAAATTGTGTTATCTGGATTACGAGTGTTCAATAAGAATGTATGGCCGGGTCAACCCGAAGATGAGTTGCCAAGGTACAACGGCGAAATGCTCCAATTCAGCCATAACCAGAACATGGTAAGCATTGACTTTACAGGCTTGTTTTTCTCCAATTCCGACGAGATCTACTACTCACTCAAATTGCAGGGCTTCGACGACAGCTGGAGCATCCCATCCACCTATCGGTCAACTACGTTTACAAACTTGGCTCCAGGTACCTACCACCTCATGGTGCGCGCCTCAAATCCAGATAAAGTTTGGAGCGACGAAATTGTAGTCGTTTCATTCGAAATTTTGCCACCTTGGTGGAGAACTTGGTGGGCCTATGGTGCTTACCTTCTGATGTTCATTGGTTCTGTTGTTGTAATCGATCGATATCAACGGAAACGACTGATCAAGCAAGAGGAGGAGCGAAACCGCGAGAGGGAACTTGAGCACGCGCGTGAAATCGAAAAAGCCTACAACAATCTCGAAGTTGCCCATCAGAATCTAAAATCTGCCCAAAAACAGCTTATCGAACAAGAAAAGCTCGCCTCGCTTGGGCAGCTCACCGCTGGCATTGCCCACGAAATCAAGAACCCGCTCAATTTCGTGAACAACTTCTCGGCTGTCTCAATCGAGATGGTGGACGAAGTTGTGGTTGACCTCGAGAAGTACATGGAAGACAGTCCAGATCGCGCTTTTATTAAGGAAACCCTTGATTTTATAAAGGCTAATCTCACCAAGATTAACGAGCACGGAACCAGGGCCGACGGTATCGTGAAAAGCATGCTCATGCACAGCCGTGGCGGTAGTGGCAAGATGGAGCCTACGAACCTCAACGATCTTGTCAAAGAGTACGTAAACTTAGCTTTCCACGGCATGCGTGCTGGTAAAAACGCGATATCTGTGGAGTTAGACCTTAAGTTAGACGATTCGATCGGCGAAATTCCCATGATTGCAGAAGATTTCAGCCGTGTAATCTTGAATCTCACGAACAATGCGTTCGATGCCATGCGAGAAAAGCTTTCAAAAGGGACGGAAGGTGGCTACAAGCCGGCATTAAAAGTCGTAACGAAGAAAGACGACAAGCTTTACACAATAGAAGTTTCGGATAATGGGCCCGGAATCCCAGACAATATTCGCGATAAGATTCTCCAACCGTTCTTCACTACCAAAAAAGGCACCGAGGGTACTGGATTAGGCCTTAGTATAACCCACGATATCGTGAAGGCGCACGGCGGATTCATTGAAATAGATTCCACCGAAGCTGGCGCAACATTTCGAATTATCATCAATCCAGTTACCTAACGGTTTAGGGCAATTTTTCCCCAAATTTACCGTTATTGGTTGTATAGGCCCGTTTCTCGTGGCCATTTTAAAACACAGCAGTGTCATGCGACAGTGACCTGCAAAAACCAAATTACTTATGAACAAATACATGTTTGACAAGTTGGCCAACAACGTAGCCAACCCAAGTGTCACCATTTCCCTGAACACCCACAGGACCCATCCGGATAATCAGCAGGATGCAATTTTACTTAAAAACCTTGTAAAAGAAGCTACCGATAAACTGAAGGACATCGATGGTAGTGGTAAGTCGGTCGAAAAGCTCAACACGATAGCCGATGGAATTGACGTCAACCAGAACCTAGACAGTCTCCATTTGTTCGTTTCAGATTCAGTGACAGAAGTTGTGCGTTCACCACTGAAAGCTGCCAACAATAATGTCGCAATTTCTGACCGGTTTTCTCTAAAACCAATCATCAAATTGTTGAACCGAACCGAAATGTACTACATTCTGCTTCTGTCGCAGTCTGGAGTCAAGCTCTATGAGGCCACGAATGATGCTATAACGAACGAAGTACAAAATGATTCGTTTCCTTTTCCTGAATCCCCGTTTTTCTTGGAGAATAACACTAGAAAAAGTGACGGTAAGCGGGCCGACAATCAGGTTCGTGAATATTTGAATCAGGTAGATAAGGCACTTGTCGAGCTATATAACACATCTCAAAAAGATTGTGTCGTTATTTGTACGGAAGATAATTACAGCAGGTTGATGCAAGTGGCCGATAAGCCACAAATCTATCTTGGATATGCGGCAATTAACTACAACGACGTGGCAACACATAGTATCGTAAAGCAAGCATGGCAACTAGTGATGGAGAAAATAGACCAAAACAGAGCTGAAGCCGTAGAAGAAGTGGGTAATGCAGTGGGAGCTGGTCTTGTTTACACCGATTTGGTTCACATATTTCGGGCGGCAACCGAAGGCAGAGGTGACCTATTGGTCTGCAACTCCAACTTCCGCCAATCTGCTAGAATTACAGGTGAAGCCACAATCGAGTTGACAAATGGCCAAGACCAAACAGATAGCCAAGAAGATATAATCAGCGAAATCGCACTTCGTGTGATAGAGCGCAAAGGTCGCGTGGTCTTTATTGACCCAGAAATGGCTAATGACCTAGGCGATGTAGTCCTTAAGCTCAGATACTAAGACTTCGATTCAGATCATAAGTCGAGCATCGTAAACCGGCGTGCAAAAACTCTTTGCATGCCGGTGTTTACGATCAACCTTCGAACACAAATTTGGAACAATTGCAATAGCCAAGCGATAAAGTAACAGAATGCTAACGCTATCGTATTACAAGCATAACGTGGGCTTCTCATTGAAGTAACATGGATGGAATAGTTTGATGTGTCTCTAGATATACATCAAACTAACAAACATCCTATGTATTCGAAGCTAAAGGCTTTTTTTGCCCTCCTACTGTTAGTAGGATTTACTAGTCCTGTGATGGGTCAGGGTACCAACACAGGCATCAGCGGCCTAATCACTGATACCACGGGTCAACCGATGGCTGGGGCCACTATCGTCGTAAAAAATGAATCTACGGGATTCACTACCGGAACAGTGTCTGGGCTGAATGGAGTCTACAACATCCGACAGCTTCCGCTAGGAGCCGATTATACTATTACGGTTTCTTTTGTTGGTTTTAAGTCACAAAAACGAACTGGATATGCCTTGAATCAAGGCGACCAACTGCGATTAGACTTCACTCTTGAAGAGTCGACTCAGCTTATTGATGAAATCACGGTTACAGCTAACCCTCTAGCTTTGACTATTGAAAAGATGGGTGCTCGTACGTCGGTTACTGCCAAAGACATGGCTACATTACCCGTTAATGGTCGAAATTTTACCTCACTTATCGACTTGTCGCCAGTTAGTCGTGGTAGCAACCTACTAGGTCAGCTTTTTTCATCTACCAACTACACGATTGATGGCATGACCAATCGTAGCCCACTTTCAAGCGGAACCACTAATCGTGGTCCATTCTCCATCTCGATGGAGGCGATTCGAGAGTTTGAAATCGTCACGAACGACTATGATGTCGTTAATGGAAGAAGCGGCGGTGGAATAGTAAGCGCAGTAACGAAAGCTGGTACAAATCAGTTTACTGGTTCAGGTTTCTTATACAACCGAGCCGATTGGCTCTCTAGTCCTTATGATACCCGGGGTAACAGGCGCCAAAACGAATTTTCAGTATCACAGTATGGATTGACTATGGGTGGGCCAATTGTGAAAGATAAAGTTCACTTCTTTGTTGCTTATGATGGCCAATTTGACGCTCGTCCACTCTATATCGCTGACATTCGCACGCCACAGGATGAAGTGACGAACAGCTTATCGCGCGAATCTCTTGATCGATTTCTAGCTATTGCCCGTGGTAAGTATGGAGTATCAGACTCTCCACAGACAGGTAGTTTTGACAAAAACCGCTACTCTCATGCAGCCTTTGCTAGGATTGATTGGCAGGTTAATGAAAGGAATTTGCTGACCATCCGTAATAATTACAGTCGAGACCTTAACGTACAAGGGGTTAACGACAACAGCCGACACAATTTGTATGAGGTCTATGGCGATCACTTATCGGCAGCTAACAGCCTTATGACCTCTTTAAGAACTACCTTGGGGTCTTCGACGACCAATGAGCTTAAGTTACAGTACTTATATACACTCGATGATGGAAGGCCAAATTCACAACTCCCATCAGCCAACATTCCTAGGGCGATCGTTGAGCGCGTTGAATCTAACGTAAACAATCAAACACTCAACACAACCATCCAGATTGGTGGACAACGTTATTTGCCTGAAACATTTAAATCGAATGTATTTCAGCTTGTAAATAACGTCTATCACACCCGTGGTAACGTCAACTACACTATCGGGGCAGATGTGCTACTTAACAACTTAAGTTCACTTGCAACGAGCGAGTTTAACGGGCGCTTCTTCTTCACAGGCTTGAATAACTTCGAGAATTTGACACCCTACAGATATGCTCGTGAAGTTGCAATTACGGACCCGACGGTAACTCAAAATGTTCTTGGAAGTGGTGTTTACGCTCAAGGTCAAGTGATACTTACGCGTGGCATGGATCTGACCTTGGGTTTGCGCGCAGATTATACGACCTATCTAAAAAAACCAAACTTCAATGAAATCGTGTTTGAAGACCTTGGTCTGAAGACTGATGTATCTGCCAGTGGATTCCAGATTCAGCCACGTGCACAATTTACGTGGGATGTTGGTCAGCGTCAGACAGACTTTATCAAATTGGGCGCTGGTATATTCGGATCGGCGCTTAACAACTATTCGGACGTGAATAACCTTCAATTTGACGGTACGAAAATCTTCGCAATTGATATTCAAGGCCCGAATGTGCCGATACCTGATTTCGAAGCATACAGAAGGAATCCATCAACAGCGCCTGGTATAGACCTTCTAAGCACCCCTGGTGTTAATGCTGTTACCACGATCAACATGAATAGCGAGGATATTAAAGTCCCTACCGTATATAAGGGCAATCTCAGCTACAACCGTTTCTTCGGTGAGAAGGTACGACTCGGCGCAAATTTCATCGCCTCTTTTGCGCGAAATAACTACATGTATCTCGACAGGAACATGGTCGACCAACCGTTTTTCCGTCTTGCTAACGAAAACAATCGAGGCGTGTTTGTGCCTGCATCAACAATCAACGCAAACAATGGCGCTACCAACTGGACTCAAGGCCGTAAATCTGATCGCATTGGCCGTGTACTAGAGTTGGTTAGCGAGGGTAAAATCGACACTTATACACTTGTAGTCGATGGTACGTTCCGATACTTCCGTGATGGTCAGTTGACAGCAAGTTACACTTGGAATGACACTCGCGATAATACTTCCTACAATGGTAATGTGGCCAACTCTGCTACATTATTCCAAATGGTTGTGGATGATCCACGTGACCTAAGTGTGATGAGTTACTCTAATTCACATTTCAAAAACAAAGTGGTGCTCTATGGCACGTTGCCATCTATTTATGGAGTTAATGTCGGTGTTCGTTACTCTGGAATAGGTGGAACTCGCTACTCATTGCGTGTGAGCGGTAACGTTAACGGCGATTTTGTAAATTCGAACGACTTGGCTTTTGTCTTCGATCCTAGCAACCCAAATACACCTGCAGCGGTTGCTACCGCAATGCGCAGTGTACTTGATAATGAAGACAATCTTGCTCGCAAATGTATCGCTAAATATGTTGGAACAATCGCCGAACGCAACGGATGTGAAAATGACTTCTTCGGTACTTGGGATGTTCGTATTGCAAAGCGTTTCAACATTCCCGGTATGGGAGCGACAGGATTTGAACTCTCCATGGATTTGTTCAACATCTCTAACCTTATCAATAAAGAGTCGGGCACAACGAAGATACTGGGTGACCAAAATCTTCAGACAATCCGTAGCTTTGATCGCAACACCAATCAATACGTTTACAACGTCAATACGAACGTTGGTGTGGTTAACCCAGGTGGAACACCGTATCAGTTCCAAGTTTCAGGAAAAATTCTGTTTTAAAAGCTAATTACACAACCATGAAATTCTTAATTATTCTTGTAATTGCCTTGCTGTGGATACCACAGCAAGGCATCGCGCAGACGACACAAATGGCGCGAGGTGTTGTTTATCACGACTTGAACGAAAATGGACAGAAGGATGCCGGAGAACCCGGAATCCCTATGGTTTCGATTACTAATGGCCGTCAAGTTGTGCAGACAGGTACAGATGGGCGATACGAAATTACTGTTACAGACGACACCATCATATCGGTAATAAAACCGAGTAATTTCATGTATCCGGTAAACGACTTGAACTTACCCCAGTTCTTCTACATCCATAAACCAAAGGGTTCTCCAGAACTAAGGTACAAAGGTGTAGCACCGACCGGTCCGTTGCCGTCATCCATCGACTTTCCATTGCTGACTGGCAGGGTAAATGATGAGTTCAGTATTGTAGCTTTTGGTGATCCCCAGCCATATAACTTGGATGAGGTCGGTTACTACGATATGGACATTGTTAACGAGTTGGTTGGAACCGACTTATACGATTTCGGCATCTCTTTGGGAGATTTGGTCGGCGACAATTTGGATTTGTTCGAGCCGCTCAACAAAGCCACGTCTCGCATTGGTTTGCCATGGTTCCATGTGTTGGGTAATCACGACATCAACTTCGATGTTCAAGAGCAACACCACGCAGATGAAACGTTCGAACGAGTGTATGGCCCTGCCAACTTTGCCTTTAATCATGGGAAAGTGCACTTCATCATTCTTGATGATGTAATCTATCCAAATCCATACGGCACAACAAACTATGTTGGAGGATTTCGAGATGAACAGTTTGAGTTTATAGAGAATACACTCAAGTTTGTGCCCGACGATTACCTAGTTGTTTTTAACGTCCATATTCCCATTTTCAATGAGTTCCCATTTGGTGAGACTTTCCTCGACGAGCACCGCCGCAGGTTGTTCGAACTCTTGAAGAACAGGCCACATACTCTCTCTTTATCGGGGCACACCCACACGCAACGGCATCATTTTTTTCGGAATGTTGACGGATGGATGCAAGATAAACCGCATCACCATTTCAATATTGGCACTACGTCGGGTGACTGGTGGTCAGGGGCCAAAAATGAAAATGGAGTTCCTGATGCCCTAATGCGCGATGGCACTCCAAATGGGTATGCTTTGCTCCATTTCAAGGGCAATCAGTACACTTTCGATTACAAGGTGGCAGGGATGTCAGAGGAGCACAAAATGCGAATCTACGGACCTGATAAAGTTCCTCAAAATGCAAGATATCGCGGCCAGCTTTACGTCAATTTCTACCAAGGCAGCGAATTTTGCAAAGTTGATTACCGAATTGACGACGGCGATTGGAGATCAATGCGCTACAGTGTAGGAGATGATCCAACTGTTTCGGAAATTCGCCACCTTTGGGATAGATCTGATGTGATCCCTGATGGCATCAGACCTTCCAATCCAGCCTTATCATATCATTTATGGAGAGCAAACATTCCTACGCGCCTTGATCTTGGTATGCGCAAGGTTGAGGTTAGAGTTACAGATTTGTATGGGCGCGAATATCGTGATTTCTTCGAGTTTGAGGTAGTGTCGCCACCACAATCATCGAACGAGTAACTACATGTCGAGCATCGTAAACCGGCGTGCAAAAACTCTTTGCATGCCGGTGTTTACGATCAAATGGGTTGCTGCCAGTTTTAGGATCGTCGGTTGGCCAGATCTGCCCATAACCGTATTGAACCAAGCCCTCCGGATACCTGCCTTAGCTCGCCTCTGAACGCCTAACTCGTATTTGGAGAGGGCTTTCGACAACATTTCTGTGTTCAATAGAGACCCCAATTCTGAGAGACATTGCATCAAATGGGACGAGTCCATCCATCCTAGGTTCATGCCCTGTCCACCAATTGGGCTCACCACGTGGGCCGCATCACCAGCGAGGATAACCCTTCCTTTCACAAGATGCTCTGCTCTCCAGCGCTCAATACCGAAACTGCTGAACATGGTGCAATCATCTGTTTCAAGTTCTGTAGCTATTCGAGAAGCAACAATATGTGATAACTGGCTTATACTTTGCTCCTCCGTATCGCTCTGATGCAATCGTGCAACCCACCGACGTTTCCCACCAGGCAGAGGGAAGCTCTCGACTAGCCCCTCGCTATGCAGATTAATGACAGCGTCGCTGCCAAATTGGCCGCCATCACTAAAGTCACCCATTATATAGCGGTCTTGATATTTGCCACCGAGCATATCGACCCCCATTGCAGACCTAACATCGCTTCGTTTGCCGTCACAGCCAATTAAAAGTCTGCACCTAATCGAGTGCTCGGCAGACACTTGATCGGCAACTATAACGCTCACCATTTCGCTTGTTTGTTCGAATCCGACAAATTTCCACCCTAGATAAAGAGGCACATTTCGCGACAATATCGCCTGTTCAAGAATTTCTTCGGTGATGTGCTGTGGCATAATGACCGGATACTTCCAACGTCCGGGGTTACTGTCGAAACTCATGCGTCCAACTGGCCGTCCTTCTACATAAGCCCAGCCACCAGTCACAGTTGTACCCTTTTCAACAAATATATCTGCAAGGCCGACGTGATCTAAGGCAGACAGTCCGGGTGGATGGATTCCTATCGCCCTAGAATGTTGATTCACTGAGGTGCGAGGATCCACGACCACAACGTCGTAACCCTTTGCGTGCAACATTAATCCCTGAAGCATACCTACTGGACCTGCTCCAACCACCAGTACATCGCAGTGGAGGGGGAGTGAATTCTCGTTTATTTCAGATGCGCCACCCAAGGTCAATCCTTTTGGGTTGCAATTTTCCCGATTAGCAACAATCGGTATGGGAACACCCTTTTGACATGCCACTCAATTCCAAGCAGCCTCGACAGCTCCGAACGCGTGTAACTTTTCCGGATAGACGTAAGCCCGTCGGGTGTGATGAACGACCTCCAAAAAAAAGGCCATGTTAGATTAAACACCAGCCATGCTAGGTCCCCACGTTCAATGTCGTTGAACAGAACCAAGTTGCGAGCTAACGCTTTGGCATCATTTGTTAGCACTATTAGCGCTTTGTCGTCTAAATGGTGCATCACGTGGTTAGATATCACAAAGTCAAATTTTAATCCTTCGCCCACCAACTCCGAGCTTTTTGCCTTGCGGAAGTGGATGTGCACACTCGGATTCCGAAGTCTCAGATATGCTTCGGCATTTGCGTCTGGATCAATGCCTGTTACGCTGAGCTTAAAACCATCATTTGCTGCATAGCGCGACAAAGACTCCATAACATCGCCACCGCCGCATCCGATGTCGAGTAGAGTATGAACTTTTTGAGGATCCCTTGCAAGTACCGGCTTTATTTGAGATCGGTAGATGTGCTTCCAGCGAGCGAGCAAGGGATTGATAACCCTGAATCCATCGTATGTCCTGAATAATTTGGCGAGATCTACATTTTCATGGTCCATGTACTCAATCAAACCTGGTCTGCGCTTATTAAGTATGATCGCCATGATGAAACAGTATTACCCTGGTGGATTTGTAACGGTTAGAACAGCCGATTCAATCGTGAGGCCAGGTCCAAACGCCATTGCAACAACATGCTCATTGCTATCAGGATTGCTATTTAAAATTTTATCCAAAACGAATAGGATGGTGGCGCTACTCAGGTTTCCAACTTCAAAGAGAACTTCCCTCGAAGCCCAAAGTTTCGCCTCATCCAAATTCATCGAACTCTTTACTTTGTCGATAATGGCCCTACCACCGGGGTGTACCGCCCACGTGTGGATGTCGTCCATATCGAAGCCAGCAGCCTGCAACATGGGTAGTATGGTTGCCTCCGTCTTCATTTCCAAAATAGTGGGAACGTACGATGTGAGCACCATTTCGAAGCCATTGTCACCAATGGTCCAAGCCATATCTGCCTCACCCTCTGGAGCCAACATGGTCTGCATGGCAGCCACTTTCAGACTTTGGGCCGTATCGGATGGTCTCGATGATACGATAGCGGCCGATGCACCATCACCGAAAACGGATCCACTGAGTATCGAATCGATAGATTCGTCAAGCTGAAGATGGAGGGTGCAAAGTTCGACGCAAACGATAAGGACATTGGCTTTTGGATCACTCTCACAGAATGCCCTAGCCATTCGGAGGGCGGGGAAAAAGGCATAACAACCCATGAATCCCAGATGAAATCGCGGTGTCGACAACGGCAGGCCTAAATCCATCACCACGGCATAGTCGGGTCCGGGTGCAAAGAAGCCAGTGCAAGAAACAGTGATCACATGAGTGATTTGGTCGGTGTCTAATCCTGCTTCAGATATCGCCTTGCGCGCAACGGTCGTGAAGAGAATCTTTGCCTGTTCTGTGTAAACCCGATTCCGATCTCCAGTAGATGGGGTCAAATGAAATTCACCATCCTTCAAAAATAGCAACCCCTCGCTAGCGCCCTGTTCAAAATCGGGAAGCACACTATACCGGCGGTCTATACCCGACTGTGTATAGATTCGGTGCAGTATGGCAGTGGTTTCGCGCTTACCTCCTACAAAAGATTTCATCATCTCCCGGGCAAATGCCTGAGGATAGAAGTGCTTCGGAAGTTCAGTTGCGACGGCGTTGATGTAAGCTGGCATGGTAGTGACATGTAAGGTTTCACGTCTCAACCAATGTACGCTTTCTGCCGTTTCAAGTTGACTGTTGAACTAACTTATTACTTAAATATTTGAAACGGAGATTGTGCATGATGGCGGCAGCCGACAAGCCGAATATCAGTCCGACCCAAAAACCTTGTGGACCCCATCCCTGCACCAAGCCGGCCCAATAACCAATGGGTAAACCAATACCCCAGTAAGCAAGGATGTTCACGAACATTGGGATACGAGTGTCTTTGAGTCCGCGAAGCGCACCGTAGCCGCTCACTTGTAACCCATCAGAAATTTGAAAGATGGCCGCCATGAGTAGTAGATTGGCTCCTACCTCAATTACATCAGGATCGTTGGTGTAAATGGATGCTATAAATCTTGGGAATAAGAGCATGACCGTTGCGGTTACCATCATGATTAACACACTCAGCCCAATGCCGGTATATCCCGCAAATCGTGCCCTCTCGGGCTGATTGCGTCCGATAAATACCCCAACCCTGACGCTAATCGCAGTTGCCAAGCCAAATGGGATCATGAATGTGATGGACCCAAAATTGATGGCGACCTGATGTCCGGCCATCGCTATCGTACCCAAAGATCCAATCATGAGTGCTATGGTAGCGAACATGCTCACCTCCATGAAAGAGCTAATCCCGTTCGGCACTCCAATCCACAGAAGCTCCTTTTGATACTTCCATTGCGGCCAGCGCCAATTCTTGAATATCTCAAATCGGACGTAAGCCTTTCGATTCATGGTGTAAATGAGGATCGATAGGAACATGACCACACCGACGATGGCCGATGCGTAGCCTGTGCCTACAGCTCCTAACTGTGGAGCACCAAGCTTGCCATAAACAAGCACCCAGTTTCCAAAGATATTAAAGGGGAGTCCGATGAGGGCGATCCACATACCCGGCTGGGTTGCACCGATGCTATCGTTGAAGACTCTCAATGCAATGAATGCAAGATAGAATGGCATACCCCAGGTCATGGCGTAGGTATACCCCATCGCTTTATCGGCAACTTCGGGGTCTGCTCCTATCCAACCTATCGCTATGTCGAAATTGAGCATCAACGCTATGCAACCAACCGATAGGATCAAAGACAACCAAATGGCTTGACGGGTGTTCTTGCCGATCATGGGGAAATCCCGTCCCCCGAACGCTTGTGCTACAATCGGGTTCAGACCCATCAAGATACCGAAGCACAGCATGAACAAAGGCGCCAGCATGCTAGAACCAATGGCAACAGCTGCAAGATCATTGGCCGAAAGCCGTCCAGCCATCACAGTGTCGACAAACCCCATCGACATCTGCAATATTTGCGCAGCAATGATTGGCGAACCGAGCCGTAAAGTAAACGTCGCCTCGTCCCACACCTTAAAACGGAAGTCAGGATCGCGAAAGCGAGTCAGTAATCCTCGTACCATGAATCTAAGCCCAAATCAGGGCTGCCTTATTACACCAACAAGTTTGGTAGTTCTTTGCCATCTCCGCCATTGAGCAGATGTAACAGCCCTTTCGCTGCAAGCATACCCATACGGATGCGCGTCTCGTAGGTTGCACTGCCTATATGCGGAATTAGCACCGCATTCGGTGCATCAAGCAGGTCTTGGTGCACCACTGGCTCCTCCTCGTACACATCCAATCCAGCCCCAGCGATCCAGCCCGATTTCAACGCCTCAGCCAATGCCGCTTCATCAATGAGAGGACCTCTTCCAGTGTTGATCAGTATGGAAGATCGTTTCATCTGCTGAAGCATCTCTCGGTCAATCATGTGTCGGTTCTCTGGTGTAAGGGGGCAATTCAGCGACACCACGTCGCTTTTTCTTACCAGATCCTTGTAATCGTCCACATAGGTAGCCGACAAGCTTTGCTCGATCTCTGCAGACACCGGCTTTCTGTTATGATAGATGGTGTTCATGCCGAATCCTACCGCTCTGCGGGCTACTGCCTGGCCGATACGGCCCATCCCGATGATGCCCAATGTTTTCCCATTGAGGTCGTAACCCAGAAATCCAAGTGGATCCCAGCCATCGAACTTTCCTTCACGCAAAAAGGTTTCCGACGCAGGGATATGTCGGATGGTGGCCAAAATGAGTGCCCAGGCGATATCGGCAGTTGCCTCAGTTAATGCGCCGGGAGTATTTGTAACGCGTATTCCAAGTTCCTTAGCTGCATTAACATCAACATTATTGTAACCGACAGCATAGTTGGCTACGACTTTGAGTCGCTCGCTCGATTCCAATACACGCCGACTCATCGGTGTCGAGAGCATACTGATAACGGCATCGTAGTCGCCCAAGGCTTCAATTAGTGAATCCTCGGTGTAGTAACTGCCTCGATCGCCAACAACCACTTCTGCGTGATTTCGCAGAAAATCGATCACTTCGCCGACAATAGGCTCGGTGATGAGTATTCGATAGGACATGATTCTCCCAGTTATTCTATGTTGGCTGTGGTGTCGCCAGATTTCCAACGCTTGGCCTTTTCGAAGGACTCATCGCTGTCAACAGCTGCAAAATAGCTAAATGGCACAAGTGCTTGGGTGCACATGGCAGAAGGATCTCGTTTCGACCGTGCATTAATCGAAACGATATCGCCATCGAAGGCTAATTCAACAGAGTGAAGTGCTGAGCAACCGTCGGGGAAGTCGCCCTCGATCAGAAATCCGAATTGGGATTTGTACATCACGCGGCTCACGCGCGACAAATAAACATTACCTATAGACATCTGCTTACCCGAATTGTTGGCAGAGGAGTCGATGGAGACCCAATTCTGCATTGGTGCATCAACGATTCGTATGGGGAGGCTGAGATCTGGGCCACGTTCTGTGCGTGGTGCAGGTTGCTCGGTTACGTTCTCGGCGCCTCGTTCTTTATTCTTGCAACCAAGTGGGGTTAGCAGCGCCATGGCAAGAAGTATAAAGCCAACGCGGTTCATTTTAGTTGATCCACGATTTCGGTTCGAATGGCGTCGCTCCACATCTTTTCTAGATTGTAGTACTGGCGCATGTTTGTCTGGAACACATGCACAACGATGTCGACATAATCGAGGATGACCCATCTTCGTGAGCCCAATCCCTCTTTCTGCCAGGCAGGCTCAGAAGCCAGCTCTTTAGTGCTCACGGACACATTTTCGGATATTGCCTTTACTTGTATGTCGGTCTCAGCATCGCAGATCACAAAATAGTCGGTCATGGATGTCAGCTTTCGTACGTCTAATACGACGACGTTACTAGCTTTCCGTTGTAGCATGGCTTCAGTAATGATGTCGAGCAGTGCTTTTGTGTCTTGGTCTTCCGTATTCGTATCGGTCATTGGGAAATATTCAGGGATGGAAAATCGGCGCCAATTACTACTGTAGCGTCGAGAAAAAAGTCGGGAGATGTCTCCTGTATGATCTGGTCGTGAGGAATACCTAGGGCAGTTGCGACCTTGCGGGCGTGCTCTAAGTTGCCGCTTCGGTCGATGACAAGTGTGCGGGGAATATCGAAAGTCTCGAAATTTCCCGATTCTACCACATCGAAGCCGAATCTACGCAACCGCTCGGTGAAGCGGGATGCAATGCCGGGTACTCCGCATCCATTTCTGACCTCGACTTGTATAGCCTGGGCAATTAATCGCCACTCCTCGGGATTGCCGATTCGCTCAGGTTCTACTCTAGGCGTGATCATCCTGGATGCCAACGCAAAGAGCAAGATAAGAAGAATGGCACTAAGAATAGTGATTAGTGCGTTCAGTGAAAAAACGGCCGACCGTTCTTTGGTCATCCGTGACCTATTCTAGTAATATGGGGAGAATGGGTTGCCCGCGGCACTCCAAGGATTGTTGCGGCTGCGGAAGCTGTGGTTACCAAAGCCGTAGCGATCGTAAGGACCTCCGGAACCGTATGGCATCTGTGAAAAGGAAACAGATACGTGACTTTTATCGCTGATGCGGTAATTTAGTTCAGCGTTTCTTACCATGAAACGCATATCGTTGCCCTGGGTCATAAGGCCATTGCCGAAAGGAGAGTGGGCCATCGAAAGATCAAGGCGTGCATTCAGGCGGTCGCTAAAGCCGAAAAGCATCGTGTTTGTGTACATGTTCTGGTTGTACGCCTGCCCGCCGAAACTTGTGAAACTGACCTCGTAGGCGTGGTTCATTTTAAATGCCACGTTGCCGAAAATTTTCTTCTGGTTCAAGTCTGTCTTAACGATGCTGCCTGTCCAATCGCCAGTCCGAGGAATTTCATTTACGAACTGTGCGGCAGCCGTATTGGCCGAAATCGCAAGAAAAAGTAGGGTAACTGTCAGAACGATGTACTTCATAGAAGAAATTTACTGCGTGCAGATTATACAGCATTATACGCTAATAAAGCCGATTTATTACACAAAAGCAAGGAAAATCGACCCAAAATCAAGGCCCTATCGTTGCCTCTTGCTGAATATTACTTTACAAGGGCACCTTAACATTGTATTTTAACAAACTTTTAGGAAGGAAAAAAGTGAAAAACGCATCGGTCCAAACCTTTCTTAATCCACTAAAACCGGAATTTCCATAAATGAAATTAACGGATTTCAAGTACGACAGCGAAAAAGCAAAAGTACCGCAGCAGGGTGCAGAACCCCGCGACTCAGCAAAATTGATGGTGGTCAAAAGGGCCACCGGTGAAATCATCCACGACAAATTCGTCAACCTCGGCGCATACGTGCTTCAGGGCGACTGCATTGTGTACAACGACACAAAGGTATTCCCGGCACGCCTGAGGGGCAAGAAGGAAAAGACCGAGGCTAGTGTCGAAGTATTCCTCTTAAGGGAACTCCAGCCCGAGAACATGCTATGGGATGTACTGGTTGAACCAGCGCGAAAAATCCGCATCGGTAACAAGTTGTACTTCGGCGACGAATTGGTAGCCGAAGTTGTCGACAACACGACATCGAGGGGACGTACGATCCGCTTTCTGTTCGACGGACCCAATAATGAGCTTTACGACATACTCGACCGCATCGGCGAGATGCCACTTCCTCCTTACATTAAGCGTAAGCCGGAAGAAGATGACAAGAAAAGGTACCAGTCTATCTTTGCTCGCGAGCGTGGGGCTGTAGCCGCACCAACGGCCACACTCCACTTTACTGAGCAATTGGTTGGAACTCTCGAAGGTCAAGGCGTTGAGATGGTCCCTGTAACCCTTCATATCGGTTGGGGAACCTACCGTGCTGTTGAGGTTGAAGATTTGACCAAGCACCGAATGGACTCCGAGAACTACAACATTTCGGAGCTTTCGTGCGAAGTGATCAATTCTGTGCGACAAAACAAAAAGCAGAAGGTGGTGGTTTGCGGAAGCAGCACCGTAAGGGCCCTCGAGACAAGCATTACGGCCAATGGACTTTTGAAGCCATCGACAGGGTGGACCGATAAGTTCATTTATCCGCCTTACGATTTCAAGGTGACCCAAGCCATTCTCACGAATTTTCATCAGCCTGAATCGACTTTGATGATGATGAGCGCTGCATTTTGCGGCTATGACCTTATGATGAAAGCTTATCAGGAGGCCATTACCAAGAAATACCGCTTCTTTGCCTTTGGCGATGCTTTGTTGATTCTCTGATTCTATGAGCCATCCCTGGTCTGTCTCGGTAGTGATACCGGCTGCCGGGATCGGAAGCCGGATGGGGGCGACAGTCCCCAAGCAGTACTTAGAGGTCGATGGCATGTCGATACTTCGGCGTACCGTGATGGTATTTGCCAGCATTCCCTATGTTGAGCAGGTAATCATCGCCTGTGCGCCGCAATACGCCGCGACCATACGTGAGCAGGTCGGCGACCTTTTTGATGAGAACACATTGTTTTTGACGGTAGATGGCGGTGCACAGCGCCAGGACTCAGTTCGAAATGCGTTGCATCATCCGAAGCTCTCGGGCAGTCTCGTGGCGATCCATGATGCTGTGAGACCGAACGTTTCGCGCGGCCTTATTGATCGTGTTTGTGAAGTTGCGTCCAAGACAGGAGCCGCCATACCTGCGCTTTCAGCCAAAGACACTGTGAAACGTTCTGCCGACAACTTGCGTATAACAGAAACCTTGCCACGGCAGCAGATCTGGCTGGCGCAAACGCCTCAGGTGTTTGAGACCGCGCTGATTGTGCACGCGCACGAGAATGCCTTTGCTGATGGTTACTACGGCACTGACGACGCATCCCTTATCGAGTACATGGGAAGGGGGGTCGACATTGTCGAGGGTGAGTCATCAAATGTTAAAATCACAACTCCAGAAGACCTTGCCTATATATCTGCAATGAAAGGAACCTCAATATACCCCGACGTACGGGTTGGGCATGGTTATGATGTGCACCGGTTGGAGTCGGGTCGTAAATTAGTACTTGGCGGTGTTGAAATTCCCCATGACAAGGGTCTTTTGGGTCATTCGGATGCAGATGCGCTACTTCACTCCATCACCGATGCCATAATCGGAGCATTAGCGTTGGGCGACATTGGTAGCCATTTTCCTGACACCGATCCTGACAACAAAAATCTCGACAGCCGTATTTTTCTCAGAAAGGCCAACGAATTGGCAACGAAACGGGGCTATAGAGTGGGAAATATTGATTCCGTGGTAGTTGCTGAGAAGCCAAAGCTGCGAACATACATCGATGCAATGCGCGATGCTATTGCAAAGGAGGTTGGGATTGATGTGGATAGGGTCTCGGTAAAAGCCACAACTTCTGAGAAGATGGGATTTGTGGGGCGTGGCGAAGGGATGGCTGCAATGGCCACCGTACTACTTGTGAGGGAGGGCTGATATGGAGGATTTCCTTCGATCATTCACCGAGTGGGTTACCATGTTGCACCCATCTGTCATTGTACTGCTGATCTCTGTAGTGGCTTACTTGGAAAACGTGATACCGCCAATTCCAGGAGATTTAGTAGTTGTTTTTGCTGGATTTTTGGCATCTGAGGGAATCATCCGGGTGGCTCCGGTATTCATGGGGACGACAATAGCCAGTGTTGCCGGATTTATGAGCATGTATTATCTCGGAATTTACCTGCGTGGCAAGTCGGAGCAACTAAACAACCCAAAATTTTGGATGCGAAGATTTTTGAATCCTAAGCATCTCAAAAAAGCCAGGATATGGATGAATAAATGGGGACAGTGGGTTGTTGTAGGTAATCGGTTTCTTGCCGGCACCCGTTCGGTTATCGCTGTGACAGCTGGCTACAGCCGAACAAATTTGTTCATTACCAGTGTAAGTTCGTTCATCAGTTCATTGTTGTGGAACGGTTTGCTGATATTAGCTGGATTTCTGATTCATGAGAATTGGCAATTGATCGGAAATTATTTGTCGATTTACAGCAGGTCGATCTTGGTGTTGATCGTCGTTGTGGGAGGTGTTTTGTGGTATTTACGCAAGAGGCGTCGATCACGCCATGCCAAATCCTAATTATCGGCTATCAGGTTTTTTTTATTTGCCTGTATTGACTGCGAACGATAGTCTCCCTATATTTCAGATCTTTGCAAATTGCAAAATAAGCTGGTGTAGCTCAGTTGGTAGAGCAGCGGTTTTGTAAACCGCCGGTCGTAGGT
>CAZVRJ010000023.1:0-37696 GCA_964629885.1 uncultured Chitinophagales bacterium
ACATTCTCGACATGTTCCCGTATCCGAGTGGATCCGGTTTGCATGTGGGTCACCCAGAGGGATACACCGCTACCGATATAACCGCCCGCTACAAGCGGATGAATGGATTCAATGTCCTCCATCCGATCGGATGGGATGCCTTCGGTCTACCAGCCGAGAATTACGCCATCAAAACAGGCACACATCCGCGTATCACTACCGAGCAGAACATCATCAGATTCCGCGAGCAGCTGCAGTCAATCGGATTCAGCTACGACTGGGATCGTGAGGTCGACACGACGGATCCGAAATATTTCCGCTGGACCCAGTGGATCTTCCTCCAGTTATACCACAAAGGCTTAGCCTACGAGTCGTTCGCACCGGTGAACTGGTGCCCAGCGTTAGGTACGGTTCTTGCCAACGAGGAAGTGATCGACGGTAAAAGCGAGGTGGGTGGACACCCGGTCATCCGTGTACCGATGCGTCAATGGATGCTCAAGATTACAGCCTATGCCGAGCGTTTGCTCGATGACTTGGAGCTAGTCGATTGGCCGGAGTCCATCAAGGAAATGCAGCGCAATTGGATCGGGAAGTCGACCGGTGCCGTGGTGGATTTCTCGCTCGCCGATGGCAGCGACATCATCACAGTGTTCACGACACGCCCCGATACCCTCTTCGGTGCCACCTACATGGTACTTGCGCCCGAGCATCCGTTGGTCGACAAGATCACCACGCCTGAGTTTGCCGATGCCGTCAAATCGTACACGAAAGACGCTGCATCCAAGTCGGATCTCGACCGCGGTGAGCTAAATAAGGATAAGTCTGGTGTTTTCACGGGCTCATATGCCGTGAATCCGGTTACTGGTAATCAGATCCCCATCTGGATCGCCGAGTATGTTCTCATGGGCTACGGCACTGGCGCCATCATGGCCGTTCCGGGTCACGACGAGCGCGACTGGGAGTTCGCCAAGAAATACGACCTTCCAATCGTTGAGGTCGTGTCGGGTGGCAATGTCGATGAACAAGCCTACACCGACAACGAAAATGGTGTATGTGTCAACTCCGACAACGGAGATATTTCGATCAACGGACTGAAGGTGCCCGACGCAAAGGCAAAGATCATCGCCTGGCTTGAATCGAAGGGCCTCGGCAAGAAGAGCATCAACTACAAACTCCGCGACTGGCTGTTTTCGCGCCAGCGCTACTGGGGTGAGCCCTTCCCAATCATCCACGTAGAAGGCGTAGCCAAGCCACTACCAGAGAATGTCCTGCCCATCACACTGCCCGAAGTGGAGCGCTACGAGCCGACGGGCACGGGTGAGTCACCATTGGCCACCATCAGCGAGTGGGTAAATACGGTCGATCCCGAGACTGGCAAGCCGGCTAAACGCGAGACCAACACCATGCCTCAATGGGCGGGTTCGTGCTGGTACTATCTGCGTTACATCGACCCAAATTACGAATTGGGTCCAGTTGATCCCGAAAAAGAGAAGTACTGGATGCCGGTCGACCTCTACGTCGGCGGCGCCGAGCATGCTGTTTTGCACTTGCTTTACGCCCGGTTCTGGCATAAGGTGCTATACGATTGCGGAGTGGTGTCGACCAAAGAGCCGTTTCATCGCCTTGTCAATCAAGGCATGATCTTGGGCGAAGTAGAGTACAGCGCTTTGAAAAACACATCTGGCGAGTGGGTTTCATGGACCGATGATCAACCCGAGGGATACACTCGCGTTAAAATGGACTTTAACGATGTAGAGAAGAAAGGTGAGAGGTTCTATGTAAAAGGTACTGATGCAGCCGTCGACGCCAGATCGTACAAGATGTCGAAATCGCGTGGCAATGTGATCAACCCCGACGATGTGATTGTCAAATACGGAGCCGACGCCCTTCGTCTATATGAAATGTTCATGGGTCCGCTTGAGCAGGTAAAACCGTGGAGCATGAATGGGGTGGAGGGAGTTTTCCGCTTCTTGAACAGAGTGTGGCGTGTCTTTATCGACGAGGTATCTAACGAACTCAGCAACGACATCAACGATGTTGAGCCGACACGCGATCAGCTTAAGGTTCTTCACGAGACCATCAAGAAGGTGACTGACGACATTGAGGGGATGCGCTATAACACGGCAATCTCCGCGTTGATGATCATGAACAACGAGGTCATGAAATGGGAAGTGAAGCCGACTTCCATATTACGCACATTCACTTTGCTGCTGTCGCCCTTCGCGCCACACATGGCTGAAGAACTCTGGCACAGACTGGGAGGTACCGACACGTTGGCCTTCGAATCTTGGCCAAAGTGGGACGAGAAGTGGCTAGTCTCCGATTCTGTGACCATCGCCATCCAGGTAAACGGCAAACTTCGTGGAAACATCGAGGTTCGCACAGAGAGCATACAGAACAAGAATTATATTCTTGAGCAGGCCAAGTCAGAACCTGGTGTCGCGAAATACATTTCTGAAGGCGAGCTAGTCAAAGAGATCTACGTTCCCGGCAAGATTGTGAATCTAGTGGTGAAGTAGTAGAGTAGTTAGTAGTTAGTGGTTTGTAGTCAACAGTCATGCCGTAGGCATCTCACTTGTCCATTAACAGACTGTCATCCCGTAGGGACCTAAGCTGTAAGCTTCAAACTTTTAACTACTAACTACTAACTACTCTACAATTACAACTGTCTCGTCAGCACTAGGCCACTGAGCCAGTCTTGCACTTTGTTGTTGAGCACCTCGAAATAGTATGGTGAGCGCTGCAGTACGTATATCTCGAAGGGGTATTCGCGAGCAGCGATGCGCGAGCGCTTGAAGAAGAACACGCGTGACGGATCGTCCGGATTATTGCCATATACCCAACGCATCTGGTCGAGACGCACTTCGACGTCCCACGGTGGACCAAAGAGCACGTAAATCATTCCGGGGTCTGTCATCCAACCTGGTTTAAAGTGCGGGAATTGCTTGTTGGCTTCTTCGATACGCAGATAGAACATCTCAAGAACGCTTCTTGCCTTTGCGGCATTTTCGAGATTGTTCAACCAGAAGTAATCGATTTCGTATTTGAGGGAATCCGGATCTTGGATTTCCATCATGCGACGATGCTTGCGGTCATCCATTAAGTAAATAAGTGGTTCAGCCAATTCCCTTACAGTACGAACGGAGGGGTAAAAGTCTGTTTTAACACTAAAGTCGCGTGAGCTGATGAGTGGAGCTTCAATCCCTCCACCCACTACGGTGATCTCAAAACGGTATGCACCTCGAGGGAGGTTTGCGATTGGGTATTCGATCAATATACTGCCTGACTCGTCGAGCAGTGTACGAGTCTGCGTTTCAATCACTTCGGCATTTCGGGTGTCGATGCCTTTGTATCCTATCTCCGATGGGCTATAATCTCGTAGGTACATTGCACGGGCGGGCAGCGAGTCGATTTTGAATTTGTACAGCCTCATCGTTAAATCGAGCCGGCTGTTGGGGTCGCCCTTCGTTATTTGGTACTGAAATTTAAGTGTATCGAAACGCGCCGGGACATCATAGGTCGTTAAAGGGAAGAAATTATTCTCGCCCGATAAGGTGTCGATTCGTGCAAGCATGTTAATGTCGGTGAGCAGAATTTTGGTACTCTCCGGGTCTGGTATCTGCGTTACAGAAGTACGAGTCGTGTTCTTGTTGCTTTGCTTGTCGGTTACGGTCACGTTCACGGTATATCTGCCCGGTGGCGTCGCAAACCGCTCTTGGAAGGAGAACACATCCTGATTTGACGTTATGCTATTGCTCTTATCGGTGATCGAGAAGTCGAAACTCCTATTGATGGCAGATGGTGCATTTGGATCCATCTTTATAATCTGCACCTCTATGTTTACATCTGATGTAAAGACATCCTCCACATTTTTGTAAATGAGGCTGCCAAACACGATGTCGACGGCAACGTTGATGCCGGGTTGACCGCGATCGTCAAAAATTCCTATAGCGGACATGGTGACCTCAGGGAATCCCCTGCGGTATTGATAGCCGCCTCCACTTTGGATGGTTCCGATTTGTTCGGTGGCACATCCAACTAAGAAGACTACCAGAAAAATGAAAGCGCGAGAGATCTTAGGCATATCCCAAAATTCGTAAATGTTCCTTACCAAGTAAGTACGCAACAACGATAGGTTTTCGTATGTGGCACAGTTTAATGTACAATCTTACGATGTAAACCCAAATAAGTGTCGACAGGATTCCTTCGTTTGAATAGTTTTAATACCCGTCCCTACTGCGTATTTTGTGCTATCTGCATCAAAATACAGCACATCTACAGAAATAATAAGATTCATGTCCACCCCAGACCGTAAGACAAAGATAGTTTGCACCATTGGTCCCAGCACAAATTCAGTCGAAAAAATTGAGCAACTTGTATTAGCCGGCATGGATGTTGCTCGCCTCAACTTCTCACACGGTTCTCACGAAGACCATCAGTTTGTGATTGAGGCCATCCGTAAAGTTGAAAAGAAACTTGGCATGACCATAGGTATCCTTATGGATCTCCAAGGCCCAAAAATCCGCGTAGGAACCATGTTGGAGGGCGGGCAGGTGATCATTGCCGGCACAGAGGTCACCTTGTCGCCAGAAAAAGTGCTTGGCACCTCCGAAATCATCCCCATCGATTATCCGAACTTGGTGAAAGATGCGAAAGTTGGTGATACCATCCTTATGGACGACGGATTGTTAGAGTGTCGCATCACAGCTAAGAAGGACGATCTTGTCAAAGCGATAGTAGTTGTGGGCGGTTTATTGAAATCGCGTAAGGGGGTAAACTTGCCGAATGTGCGCATTTCGATTTCTGCCATCACAGAAAAAGATTACGCCGATTTGGAGTTTGGTCTGAGCCAAGGGGTAGATCTAGTGGCATTGAGTTTTGTACGATCGGCTCGCGACATCCAAGAGATTATCTCTTATGTTCGTGCTCGCGGCAGCAATGCCGGTATCATTGCAAAGATTGAGAAACCTGAGGCAATTCCGGTGATCGACGAAATCATCGAGGAGTCGGACGGCATCATGGTAGCGCGTGGCGATTTGGGTATTGAAATACCATCCGATCAGGTGCCATTGGTGCAGAAGCACATCATTAAACGCTGCCGTCAGCTCGGCAAGCCCGTAATTACCGCCACTCAGATGCTTGAGTCGATGATTAGTAACCCGCGTCCGACAAGAGCTGAGAGCAGCGACGTTGCCAACGCCGTTTTGGATGGTACCGATGCCATCATGCTATCGGGGGAGTCGGCATCAGGTAAGTATCCCATTGAGGCCGTGAGGACTATGGATAGAATTTGTAGGTCGGTTGAGGCGGAGTCGGATACGATATATCACAGTTTGACGTTCAAGAAACCAGACTGGAAAGACAAACAAGTGATTGAAGCATTGAGTTACTCGTGTGTTAAACTTGCAGAAGACGTGGAAGCATCGGTGATTGCAACCATCACCCACTCTGGGACCACGGCTCGACGCATCGCAAAATACCGCCCACATGTGCCTATCATCGCTTTTACAGAGAGTGAGATAGTTGCCCGTCAGCTTAACCTAGTCTGGGGTGTGCATTCGGTGAAGATCGATGAGCTCTTCGACACGGACCAAAGTATCGAACGTATGGAAAAATATCTGGCTAGGCATGAGTGGACCGTAGAAGGTGACCGGGCGATATTGGCGACTGGCATTCCGACAGCGAAAAAAGGTCGCACCAATATGATCAAAGTCAGCACGTTATTGTAAGAATGAAGTTTAGACTGCCACATATTGTGATTTTATTGATGATTGTGTTCGGCATGTCCGGCTGCAAATCGATATTTAAATCTAGGTGGTCGAACTTCAACGCGTTCTACAATACGTTTTACAACGCCGAGCAGTACTACAAGCGGGGCTACGACAAGGTGATGCTTAGGGTAGATCCAATCAATCCAGAGCAGCCAATACGCATCCACAAGCGGCCAAATACGACTGTAGACAGCGATTTTGAGAATGCTATTTTAAAAGGTGCAGACATCCTCAGGGATTTTCCCGACTCGAAATGGGTAGACGATGCACTGCTGCTCATCGGCAAATCCTATTATTTCCAAGGCCAGTTTTACTCGGCCGACATGAAATTTCAGGAGCTGCTTAGTGCGACAAATAGTATCTCCATGATGCAACAGGGGGTGATTTGGCGTGGACGCTTTTTCCTTGAGTCGGAGCAGTATGAAAGGGGTATCGACTACTTGAACTCGATGCTCTTCGACGAGGAGTTGCGCTGGAGGGGTGCCGAAGAGGCAGAGGTACTGTTATTGATTGCACAGTTGCATGTTGAGTTGGAAGATTGGCAGCTAGCCGAAGAAAAGCTCGTGGCTGGACTAGAATCTGCCCGAGGGAGACAAACGTTAGCAAACGGGTGGTTTTTATTGGGCCAAGTGCGCGAAAGGCTTGACGATGAGGTAGGTTCAATTGCTGCTTTTTCGCGTGTGCCGCGTTTCAATCCCGATTATTCAATGGTATATAATGCACGGCGCAAGCAAGCTGAGATTTCTAGGGAGACTGGGCGGTTGAACGAGGCTCTCAAGCTTTTCATTGACATGAGCCGCGACGATAAGAATTTCGATGAGTTGGCTGAACTCAACTACGAAATCGGGCGAACCTATCAGTTACTCGAAGATTACCCAAGGGCAGAGCGTTTTTATTTCGATGTTTTGAGATACAACATTAAAACACCGACCGTTGAGACAAAGGCAAAAACGTATTATGGATTAGCCGAGATCAACAAAGATTATTACACCGACTACTTCACGGCGGCTGCGTACTACGATTCTGCAGCTACATCGGGTAAAGATCTCGACAAATTACCCTCGTGGTTCGATGCAGCAGAGCTGTCGTTGTCGTACAACAACTATCGTCGCCTTTCGATCGAAGCCCACGAGGCCGACAGTCTTTTGTGGTTGAGCAATCTAAACGAAGAGGCCTTCGATTCGGTTATAGCTATCGTCCGACTGCAGAAGATTGCCCAAATGCGCGAGGAAATGCGCCGGCAGCAAGCGGCCGCCAACACGATGATCAATCTTGGCGCTGGTTCTCAGAACTTGGGTGGAAGCTCGGGCGCCTCGCTGAGCAGTGGATTTCTCAACCACAAAAATCAGACCATGGTGAACGATGCAAAGGCTGCATTCCGTGCCATATGGGGCGATAGGCAGTTGGTCGACAATTGGCGCAGACTCGACGCTGTTCGACTCGCCAGGGAAGATCCCGAACTAGCAGGCGATCAACTTGGCGGAGCGGGTTCGGGTACATCCGACGAAATGTCCGTTGAGATCGATTTCAGTAAAATCCCCTTCTCACCCGAAGAGAAGGAGAAATCGAGGGAGTCAATTGCGAACAAGATCTACGAAATAGGCAATGTCTTCTTTCTTCAGCTCAACATGCCCGATAGCGCCGACTATAGGTATCGCCGCGTAATTAGCCTATATCCGGATCTACCAGTCGCTGCACAGGCCAAATATTCTCTATCGGAGCTGTATTTCACGCAAGGTGATTCCACAGCATCACAAATCTGGGCCGACCGACTAGTAGCCGATCATCCTGAGACGATCTACCGAAACCGCCTTGCCGAACGCTTTCCGACTCGGATCCTACCTATCGACATGGGTCTGACTAGCGAGGACAGCATCCGTGTTGAGTTTGATCAACGGCTTGAAGCCATACGAGACTCGCTTAGTGTTGAAGTCATAGAGAAACTCAGGGACTATAGCTCCGAGAAATTCGACAGCCCTCAGGCACCCGATGCCATGTTGTTAGTTGCGCACAAATACATCGAGCTAGGCAAAGAGGACAACGTCTACAAGGAGAATTATCCGAAATACACCGAGCTCAATTTGGAGTGGTCGCGTAAGGAGAGCATTTTTACAGCCCTCAAAGATTCTGCCATAGTAATTTTGGCTGACAGTATGGCAACAGCGGCCGATTCGCTCGAATGGAAACCTATAGCTGATTCAGTCTTTAAAAAGCCCACTTTCCCGCAATATTATCCATACTACGGGGCCATGTGGGATAGCTCTAGAGTAGTTCTGAGCCAGTGGGAGACGCAGTTCCCAACAAGCCCTAAGAGAGATGTGGTCTCAAGGTTATCTGCAAGCTTGAAGTATCCCACTTATGTAACGGCATATTTAGATTCCATCCGCATTGCTAATGAGCCCAAACCTGAGGTTCTTACCGACTCGCTCGGTAAGCCACTCCTTAGTGTGGATATGGACTCAACCATGTCTGACTCGCTTCGTGCCGTAATGGAAGCAAATGTTGCAACAATGCAGAGTGCTGTCGACAGTTCGGCTACTGCTCAGGTGCCCCCGCAGGTTACGGACACCACTCAGAATGTAATCCAATTTCCTCCGCCAGTTGAATCGCCACCCGCCGAAGAGCAAAAGAGTATGATCATGCCTGACGGACGCAAGGTCTACACAACAGAAGAAGTCGGAGTCAAGTTTGAGCCAATCATCGAAATGGATCGGTTTATCGACGACCTGAAGCTGGAAGATGCATTTCAGGGGGTTACGATTTCAGGGGAGCTAAAATACCGAATACGGATTAACGAATTTGGACAACCTATTGAAGTTGATGTTATAGATGCAGCTGGCTTAGATGCCGTTGCTACGTACATCTCCCATGCTATCAGGGAGGCATTAGCCTTCAAACCAATTAATGGTCCAGATGGAGAACCGGTCGTTGTAGAGGGAGATCTGATAATAAAGCTCTGATTATCTCGGGGTCGAGAAATCAGATACACGCGTCATCAACCTAGCGACCATGCTTCGTGCTATGTCGCGGTTAATTCTCCCGGGGAGCGCCGGACCCTCATAGATCAATCCGGTATACACCTGCACCAAGTTAGCCCCGCTCGACAGTCGATCCATTGCATGCATGGAATTCTCGATGCCCCCGATGCCAATAATCACTGATTCTTTACCGGCATATTGACGTAGCCGCCTTGTAAGCTTTTCGGCTTTGTCAAGTAGTGGATGTCCACTTAGGCCACCTCGTCCAATAGTATCAAGTCTGGTTCGTGCCGATTGCAACCCATCTCTATTGGTAGATGTGTTGCTCAATGCAAATCCTTTCACTCCTGCATCGTTGCTGATACCGACCAACGTTTCGAGCAGTCCAAACTCAAGGTCAGGCGAGAATTTCACTAGGACAGGGATGTTTGGTCTACTTCGGGCCGACATAATTCCATTCAATAGATCGGTAAGTGGCTCGCGTTGTTCGAAAGTAATCCCCTCGGCTGTATTCGGGCACGAGATATTCACCATGATGTAATCGGCTTTTTCTTCAGCCTTGCGAAAGCTATAGATGTAGTCGTTGATGGCGGCATCACCCAAGATAGAAGGATCATGCGTCTTGGCGATGTTGATACCCACCGGGATTGTAACCCCTGATCTATCCAGACGGTCGATGATCACATCAGCCCCGTCGTTGTTGAGCCCCATCCGATTGATGATGGCTCTGTCGTCGGGGAGACGAAACATGCGTGGCTTGGCATTGCCCTTAGAGGGTCGCGCCGTGATGCTTCCGATTTCGATGAAACCAAAGCCGATCGACTGCAATGCTCTCAAGATGAGTCCATTTTTATCGAACCCAGCGGCTATTCCAATGGGATTGCGGAAGTGCAACCCCAAGAGCTGTTGTTCTAATATGGGCTTTTCATAATCGTACAGGAATCGGGCCATCATTTGAAGTCCAAACGACCGATTGGTCTGTTTCGCTAATTTCATTGCTAGATCGTGGGCCTTTTCAGGGTCCATGAAGAATAGGGCAGGCCGGATCAAATTTCTGTACAACATGGTCTAAAAGGTACAAAGTTTATCCTAAAGTATGATTGGTTGTCGTTCCGTTCGTATCATTGGAAATGACATCACCAGCCATAAAATTCGAAACGTACGCCGATGTGGAATCGTGGCTTAATGCCCGACCCCAATTCAGCAAAGACGGCCGGAAAGCCACCGACTTTCGTCCAGCAAAGCTGGTCAACTTTTGTGCGAATCTCGATCATCCTGAACGCAAAGGCAACTATGTGCATGTTGCAGGCACAAACGGCAAGGGCACCACATGTGCGATGATCGCCTCGGTATATCAGACAGCCAGATTTAAAACGGGATTGTTTACATCGCCACATATTGAGCACTGGCGAGAGCGCATAAAAATTAATGGTCAACCTGCCAGTGAAGAAATGGTACTATCCGCTTTTCAACGAATGGCGCCCATCGATGGTTTTGATCATCTCACCTACTTTGAACTTGGAACCGTAGCCGCATTCTTGATTTTCGCGGATGCCGAGGTTGATCTAGCCGTCATCGAAACAGGCATGGGGGGCAGGCTCGACGCGACGAATATATTGATCCCCATGGTGTCTGTGATCACATCTATCGGCTTAGATCACACCGAATATCTCGGAGAAACCATCGAGGCAATTGCATATGAAAAGGCCGGAATAATAAAACCAGGCATTCCTGTAGTGGTTGGCGACCTTCCGTCAGCCGCAATGGACGTAGTACAAAGAGTTGCCGAGTCGCTGAATGCTCGACTGATTCAGGCTACTGACCTAGCACCAAGTGTCGATGTCGATTCCAATGAAATTGTTCTGCATCATGCTTCAGGAGCTGTCCGTTTCGTGTCGGACATACCCTCTGTGACATCAAGTATCAATTCGGCAATGGCTTTGTGCGTGGTTGATCACTTGCAGGCCAAATATTTCGTGAGTAATGCGAATTTGATGATGGGACTCACGCATGCGGCTAGAAATTCTGGGCTGAAAGGTAGGATGGAGCGGTTGCTACCAGGGCGGAACTGGTACTACGATGGGGCGCACAACACCGAGGCCTTACAGGTATTATTATTGAATCTGGCACAAATTTCTCCTCTGAAAGAATGGACTGCCATTTTCACCATGATGGGCGATAAGGCAAACGAAAATAGCCTTCAAACCTTCGAAGATTTCAATAAAACAATCTTTTGGAGTTCGAAATCGGAGCGCGCAGCCCATTCCGAATTAATAACGCAGCATTTGCCTGACGTCATTATTTGTAATGAAGACGAAATTGTGCAGTATATTACTCCATTGACCGCAGAATTCGTTATTTTTACAGGAAGTTTTTACTTTTATAACGAAGTAAGACGGTGGATACGCTCTATCACAGCATCTGACTGCTGATACATTTCATGAATCTTCCTGTACCCCGGTTCTCATTCTTGATATAACTCCGGATTCTTAGGGTCAGTTGGTTCTTAAGGCCACATCACCATAATCATATTTGCCCAATTGCAGGTACTGCTGAGTGCCATCATTATATATGGATCAATTAGAAAGTAAAAGCAGAGTAGAACTCGTCGATCTGGCTAAATCGCTTGGCGTTAAGTCAGTCACCATCAAAAGGAAAGATCAGCTGATTGATGAGATCCGAGAAAGGGCGGGCAAACCGAGAATGGAGTCTTCTGTGCCTAAGCCTCAACCAGATGCAGGGCAACCTGTTAAACGCGGAAGAGGACGTCCGAGATCATTACCCGTCGAAATCAAAGATCCATCAGCTCCAGTTGAGTTGAATGCAGAAGATATGATTCCCATTGGCAAGATTAGACGTGAGCAACGGGAGGGTGTTGATTTTAAAGACATTAATTTAAAGCCTAGCGATCGCATACCGATCCCAAATGCACCACGTCGCGACAGAAACCAAAGCGATAACAGATCCAAATATTTCAAGGAATCAACTGGCGACAGCCAGCAGCAGCCAAGTCAACAAGGGCAATCGCAGAGCGCCGATCAGGGTGATAATCAAGATGACCTAGCAAAACGGCGACATAATCGCAGAGGCCGTCGTGGGCGTCCACCTAAAAATGAGCAGACACAAGGTCGAGAGCAGCCGCAAAGTCGCGAGCCGGGTCCACAAAGGGACCAAGTGCAACAACGCGACCAAAACCAGCCAAGGGAGCAGCAGCCAAACCGAGATCAAAATCAACGGCGACCACAGAATCAACAGCGTCCACAAGGGCAACAAGGGCAACAACGCAACCAGAATCAACAGCGCGAGCCGCTGAAGGCCCAACAACAACAAAGTAAGCCAGATAACAGGCAGCAGCAGGGACCGCGTCCACAGCAGCAAGCTCAGCAACAGCAGCCTCAGCAGCAGCCACAAGCTCGTCCGCAACCGGTACGCATTCCGCAGCCAAGGCATACCTTTATGCCAAGTCTCGATGTACCCGTTTCAAAAGCTCCGACACTCCGAGAGCGCTTGATGGAAATAGGACCCCTGCTTGGTGGATTCATCATCTGCGAGGGTACCCTCGAAATCATGCCCGACGGTGTCGGTTTTTTACGATCAGTACAATACAATTTCTTACAGGGTCCCGACGATGTGATGTTGCCAGCAAACATGGTGCGGCAAGCAAAGCTTCGTGCTGGCGACTGTATCGTAGGTGTTGTTCGACCACCCGACGTTGATGAACGTTATTTCAACTTGGTCAGAATTGAAGGCATCAACGGTAGGATTCCGGAGGAAGTGGTTGAAAGAGCCGATTTTGAGGATTTGCTTCCGATTTACCCAGACAAACGCTTTATACTTGAGACCAAGGCAAACAACTACCTCACCCGCATCATCGACTTATTCGCACCACTTGGCAAGGGCCAAAGGGGTCTTATTGTGGCTCAGCCAAAGACAGGAAAGACCACCATTCTGCGTAACATCGCAAATGCCGTTTCGACGAACAATCCTGAGACAAGGATCATCATCCTTTTGGTCGACGAGCGTCCCGAAGAGGTCACCGAAATGGAACGTAATGTAATTGACGCCGAAGTGGTGGCATCTACATTCGATTCCCGTCCCGAGAACCACGTCCGCGTTGCCGAAATCGTGTTCGAAAAGGCAAGACGCATGGTTGAGTGCGGCCAAGATGTGCTAGTATTGATGGATTCAATCACGCGTCTGGCTCGTGCATACAATATTTGTGCTAATAACACCGGTCGGACCATGACCGGTGGTATTGACGCCCAGGCGTTAAAGGTACCTCGTCAGTTGTTCAGCTCCGCCCGTAACATCGAAGGTGGCGGCAGTCTCACGATTATCGCCACTGCTCTTATTGAGACGGGTTCTAGGATGGACGATGTCATCTTTGAGGAGTTCAAAGGCACTGGCAACATGGAAATCGTACTCGACCGTCGTTTGGCTGACCGTAGGATATTTCCAGCCATCGATGTGTTTAAGAGTGGTACACGACGTGAGGAGCTCCTTGTAACCGACGAAGAGCGCGAGAAGGTAGTGCTGCTTCGTCGCTATCTGGCGACGATGAATCCTGTGGAAGCTGTTGAGTTTCTGCTCGACAAAATGAAGGGCACCTACGACAACCGTCACTTCCTCATCTCAATGAACCAATAGGCTAAGGGTCTGCAAACCCCGATCCCTTATCACTGATCCCCGATTCTTGATCACTGATAACAAACTGCCGGTTACGGTCGCGCTCAAGTCGGCCGAACTTGCTTTTGATGGAGTGGTAGAAGAATATCCAAGCTTTGTCTTCGTACGCCTGTTTCAGCCAGAACATACGAAGACCCTTGCTTTCGATGGGATCAACGTCGTTACCTTTTACACCCGCATGTAGAAAAATTTCGCTGGGTACCAGGTCTCCGAAATAGTATCCGATTTCGCCACCGTCGCTGATGCGCACGATCAAATGGCCTGGTGTATGACCGCCACTCCGAATTGCCTCAACTTTTGACGTGATTCGGGTGTAGTCATCCTCCAAAAAAACTACATTCCCGTCGGCAACGAGACGATAGAAATCATCGAGATCGTATCCGATGCCAGGACCTTGTTTTCCCTCAATTTGTTCAAGGGCATAGTCCCACTCTTTTCGGTGCACATACACCTTGGCATTTGGTAAAGTGGATGTCGTGGTTTGGGCAGAGTCGGTTAACGAGAGCCCCGCCATGTGGTCGTAGTGCAGGTGAGATAGAACAACGTGTTTGACATCTAAATAATCGATGCCGAACACTCCTAGGTTGGTGCGAAGATTCGATAATCTGTCGGTATGCCCCTTGGCATCAAGACCCAAACCTATTCCCGCATCAACCAATGTAATTTCGTCACCATCGATGATGATTAACGGGTCTATACCAACAAGCGCTGCATAATCTGACTGCTTTGCAGACGGATTTGCTCGGGTTATCGACCCCGATTGGGTAACCTCAAAATTTCCTTCGCTGAGCTGCTCTACAGTTATTGACCCTAACTTCATTTTAGAAGATACGGAATTCGACGTGTGAACGTGCAATAGGGTAACCAGGACCAGGTCCTGTTAGATGCAATACTTTGCGGGCTAGTCGTTGCAGCTCGGTTTGCGGGTTCAGCCACGTCATAGCAACATTCTGTGTACGAGATGCAAACCGCTCAATAAAGGTTTTTTCAACAGGGTAGGTCACAACATTGAAGTTTTCTATCCCCGCCATGCTTGCCGCCACATTCAAGGCATCTTGGTAGCCGCCGAGAATATCGACCAATCCATTCTCTTTGGCATCCCTTCCAGTCCAAACACGGCCTTGTGCCAGTTCGTGAACTTGGTCTCTCGTCATGCCCCTATTATCTGAGACAATTTGCAAAAAGCGCTCATAGGTTGCCGCGTTGAAATCTTGGAAGCGATTGGCCTGCTCGGTTGTGAACGGTTTGGTGAAACTGAGCCAGTCGGCATTTCGGTGCGACAGAACCTCGTCGAACGTGATGCCAATTTTCTCGTTCATGAGTTCTTCGACGTTGTATTTCATGCTGATCACACCAATTGAACCAGTTATGGTATGTGGCGATGCCATTACGGTATCGGCACCCATTGCAATGTAGTATCCACCCGAAGCAGCTGTCGTCGACATCGATGCTACAACTGGCATCTTTTCGGCAGCCTGCTTAATCAAAAACTGAAGTTCATCGGAGGTAGTTGCTGCTCCACCTGGGCTATCTATGCGTATCACCAAGGCTTTTACATTCTTGTCTGCCAGTACTTTATCAAGGCTTTCCTTAAAATTATTCACGGTTATGGTACCCGACTCTTCGCCGAAACCACTCACAATTTGTGGCATAATGGTACCGCTTGCTCGAATCACGGCAATCTTGTCGGATGTGGATGGGGTGCTAATTCCAGCTGAGCTCTTCGACACCCTATAGTATCTATTCCCGCTGATGGTGTTCAATTTGGCATCAGCCTCAAGTTCAAGTCTAGCCTTAATGCGTCCCTCTACTTCAACGGGTTGAAGTAGCTCGTTTATTAAGCCGCGATTTTGGGCGTCGGCAGTTCCCAATGTGGGTTCATTGTTGAGCATGTTGTCGAGATCTGCACGAGACAATCCCGTAAACGATGAAACTGCAGTCATGAACTCGTCTGTACTGGTGCTTAATATCGCCTCGTACTGCTCTCGGTTTTCGGCAGACAAATCATTTCTGGTGAACATTTCGCCGGCACTTTTAAAGCTTCCAGAGCGAATGACCTCGGCCTCAATACCAAGCTTATCGAACATGTCTTTAAGGAACATGGGTTGCAAGTAGAATCCGTCGAACTCAAACATGCCTACAGGTGGTGCGAAAATAGAATCGGCCACCGTTGCCAAGTAATAGGCTTGCTCGTTCATCCCAAAATCGTTTGTAGATGCATACATGAACTTGCCGCTCTCCTTGAATTTCAGTAAAGCTTCACGTACTTCATATAATGTTGACCAAGATGCACCCAGTGGGCCCATTTCAAGCCAGACACCTGCCACTCGTTTGTCGGCCGCAGCTTTTTCCAAATTTTCTAATATTCCGATCATCGAGCTACCGGCATTTCTACCCGGGTTAAAAATCTGCTCAAAGGGATCGTCAGATGCCGTTTCAGGTATGCCACCCGAAATGGATAGTTTCAAAATGGTATTATCGCGAACAAAAGGCTGCGAATCGGAGCTTCCCGTACTGGCCAAGCCAGCTAGGAGTGCAAGAAACAGAAAGAATAGCACAAAGAAACTGACAAAAATCGCCAGCAATGAAGCCAGAAATGACTTAAAGAAACCCATAGATGTAATCGGTAGATGATGGTTTGGTCCAGATAATTACAACAATATGCAATTAGGGGCTCACTTCCAAGTGTGACGAATCGGCGAAAATTTATACCCAGCAACCAAATACTTATAGATAGAATCGTCTATAGTTAGGAAATCTGATAGAAATATTATAATTTTCTAATGTTAGAATTAATAACTCGGAAGCCTTTGTGTTACTTTTTATGGAGTATGTGATGAATGAGACTATTGCGGTAGTTACTGGTATCATTATTGATTTCCAGCGTGCGAACACAACAATGCAATCGATAGCAAAAGAACGGTCTATATCCATGTTTAAACGCTACTCAGTAGATGCATTAAATATTGAAGGTGGATCATTTCAAGCTGTGTTGAAAGATCCGCAAATTGCAATCAGGATGACCTTGGAATTGCGGTCAATGCTTAGGCAGTTAACCCATGCTCAGCATCCCAAAGGGTTGGATGCAAGAACTTCGGTTGGTTTGGGTGATATCGCTCATGGCGATGTATTGACCCCTAATGAATCAATTGCATGGGTAAGATCTGCATCAGGATTTGAAGAGCTAACATCCCGAAACGGACGCCTTGGAGTAAGCACCAGCAACTACGACAATGATGCATTAATTGGTGCGACGATGCGCTTGCTTGACCGTGTAGTAGCAGGTTGGTCTGCATCTCAGGCCTCTGCTATGGAATATGCGATCCAAGGACTTACACAGCATCAAATCGCAGAAATTCTTAACATTACTCAGCCTAGTGTCAATAACCGGCTAAAGCTTGCCCATTGGAACGAAATAGAGCACATCATCGATGTCTGGGAGTCGTTTGTAATGCAAAGAAGTGACACTGTATACATATACTGAGTCGAGTACAAAGGAACAATGATTCTCATGCAGACGTTGGCTATCGAGGTCCATCACCTTATCTTGATAGCATGTCAAATCAAACGTCTGATGTCATTGTAGTTGGTTCGGGTCATAACGGACTTGTTACGGCCTGCTTGCTCGCCCGCCGCGGTTTCAAGGTTCGCGTACTCGAAAAACGTGACACGATTGGCGGCGCCATATGCACCGAAACTATGTTCAAGTCGGATGCCAATCCGAATGGATTTCGCATGGATGTGGGCTCGTCGGCACACATAATGATCCACCAAACAGGTTTGGTGGAGCTTCTCGAATTAGAGAAGTATGGCCTCGAGTACATCGACATGGATCCTTTTTCGTCATACCCGCTGCCCGATGGTAAAGGCGTGATCCATTTTTTCAAGGATCTTGAGAGGACGTTAGACTCCATCGGGTCTGTCAGTCCCGAAGATGTCAAAAATTATCGCGAGTTCATCGCTTTTTGGAAGCGCATCAACGCGGGTGTGTTTCGTACGTTCATGGTGCCGCCTACCATGGGTGCAATCATGAAGGAAATTATAAAAGGCCAGTGGCGCGATGGTTCTATGTTCAAGGCCGGTGAGCACATGGATGGTTTGCGTCGGATTCTGGGTAGCTACGGTCAAGAGGTTGAAGAGCGGTTCAAGAGCCCATACATCAAAACGGCACTTAATTGGTTTGCAGCGCAATCGGGTCCGGTACCCCAACAGACCGCCACGGGCGATTTCGTGGGGTGGCAGGCAATGGTTCACGAAAGTGGAGCCAAGCACCCAAGAGGTGGTAGTGGAATGCTGACACAGGCGATGGCGGCCATGTTGCGTGATTTTGGCGGCGAGGTGATCAGCGATTGCCCTATCGACAAAATCTTGATCCGCAACGGAAAGGCGTATGGTGTATCTACAGAAGACGGCAGGGAGTACCTCGCCCCAATCGTGGTTTCAAATGCGCACGTTCAGACAACCATGCTCAAGATGGTGGGGGCCGATCACCTAGATTCGACCTTTCTGCACCGTGTCGATAACATCAACGTGGGCAATGGATTCGGCATGGTGTTTAGAAGCGCCGTAGAGGAGCTTCCGCAGTACAAAGCTTGCCCTGACGACCCTTACATTCACAATGGTCTTCAGTTGCTGTGCCCCGACATGACCTATATGAACAACGCCATTTCCGATTACAACCGTGGGAATCCACCAGAAAAACCAGCCGTTGTTGCGATGACGTTCTCAAAAATCGATCCTGATGTCGCACCCGATGGTAAGCACACCCTATTCTGTTGGGCACAGTGGCATCCATATCAACTTTCGGGTGGTCGACATTGGGATGACATCCGAGAGCAGGAGGCACAGAAGATATTTGACGTGGTAGTAGACTATGCACCCAATATGAAAGGCAAGCTCATCGATTGGTATATTCAGTCGCCTCTCGACATTGAGCGCAAGCATGGATTGCTCAAAGGCAATGTGATGCATGTGGAAATGAGTTTCGACCAGATGTTCATGTTTCGGCCAACACCCGAAATGAGCGGCTTCCGCACGCCCATTAAGAATTTGTATCTTTCGAGTGCATCTTGCCATCCCGGAGGGGGTGTTTTTGGAGCAGCCGGTTTCAATGCTGCAACGGTGGTGATGAAAGATCACAAGAAGCCAGTTCGATGAACGTTGTAATTAGATGATTGGGCGAAACCGCGAATTATTTAAGCTTTTTGGTTTTAGGATCACTGTCGATCCGTTGTTACCTATTGTCATACTTTTAATGGCATGGGTGTTGGCTGATAGGTATTTCCCTCGTTACATCATGGGACTCCAAACTTGGGAGTACATTGCGATGGGCTCAGTTTCAGCCATCCTGCTTTTTGCGTCGATATTCTTCCATGAACTTGGCCATGCTTGGTCCGCAAGACTGTTCAACTTACCCACAGAGCGTATCCACATGTTTTTGTTTGGTGGAATGGCAGAGCTGAAGTTTCGTCCTGTTCGTCCGGCACATGAAAGTTGGATTGCCATTGCCGGGCCGATAACATCCATTGCGCTTGCAGGGGTGTTTTATATCTTGGCGATCGGATTCGGTGAGATTAGCCGACCAACATATCACGTTCTTCAGTATTCAGCACTGATGAATGCATTGCTTGCTGGATTCAATGTGGTACCCATTTTTCCTCTAGATGGTGGGAGGGCCTTGCGAGGTTTGTTGTGGCAGCGAAACGGCCGTTTTTATGAGGCCTCGATGCTTACATTTAGGATCAGCTCGAATTTGATTGCCATCCTTTTCATTCTCAGTTTTGTCAGTTATTTCTGGTTCGATCCGATGTGGACACTTTGGGTTGCCGCATTTGCTCTGTATATGATGTATACGGCTCTCAATGGGCGAAGGGAGCTGGTACACATACCCAGCAGTGAGGATCTTATTTTCCGCTTACCGGACGATGTGCCCACTTCAGTTATCATCAGAGAGATCAATCAGGCCGATCCAACCTATCTGCGCGATTGCATTGTACCTTTTGTGAATGATGGGCAGCTTTCAGGCGTCATTTTTGGCAACACCATGCAAAGTGGACAGCACTTAGACGACGATGTCATTGAGTCTCTTCTTCATGAGGCCGAAGTAGGAACGTATATCGATGTGGAATACGCCGAAACCTACGGCAATACTGTCGAATACAAGGCAGAATTTGTTCCTGTAGTGAGACGGGGTAGACTTTTGGGATTATGCGACCCCCACGAGCTGCGGTTCTGGCTTCGAGAGACGACGCGCCTTCGACTCGAAACCGATAGCTCTGAAACCGTCTACTACGGATGACAGATCACGAAACCATCTTCCCAATGTCTGAGGTGCGTCTCGATTTGGATGCACTTGACCATAACATGGAGGTTGTGCAATACCTTTCTGCGAATAGAAAGATCATTGCCGTAGTCAAAGCGGACGCATATGGTCATGGAGCAGTGCCGATTTCTCGACGGATTGAGAAGCATGTTCACGCTTTTGCGGTTGCACAACCCTCTGAGGGAATCCAGCTCCGGAAATCTGGCATACAGGTTCCAATTATCGTGTTGTGCACCCCTGAAAGGGAGTTTGCGCATTTATACAAATCATGGAATCTTGATGCCACCGTAGGAAGTTTCGATGTTTTGGCCACCCTACCCGCCAGCACCCGAGTCCATATAAAATTCGACACGGGCATGAGGCGCTTGGGATTCCTTCCCCACGAGGCGGCTTCCGTGCTCAAGGCTGTGCAAGCACGTCCAGACCTCAACTTCGTCGGACTCATGAGCCACTTCGCCAATGCCGATATCCCCGGTCACCCTTCCATTCAGTCGCAGATAGATGCCTTTCTATCAGTCTCAGAGCTCTTTCCGTCAGCTTGGACACGCCACCTGTCTAACTCGGCTGCTACCCTCAGTCACACATACCTGCCATGCGACGCCATCCGTGTGGGCCTCCTTCTATTTGGCTACACACCCAACCAGTTGGATGCCCCCAAACTTATACCCGTAAAACACTGGTTGAGCAGGATCACACAGGTACGCTCCATTGATGCCGGAACATCCGTAAGCTACGGATGGACTTGGCAAGCACCCAGCGACGGATGGCTAGGCGTTATTCCTGTCGGTTATGCCGACGGATACCCGCGATCGGCGAGCAGCAGGGCAAAAGTGGACCTTCACGATGGTCCCGCTCTCGTAGCAGGCAGGGTTACCATGGACTATACCATAGTATATTCAAACCGAAGACCCTTTGTTACCGGCGAGGAAGTTACCTTGTTGGGAGGACCCAACTCAACCGCCGACCTACTCGCCCAAGCATCCGACACCATTTCTTACGATATTCTTTGCCAGACGGGAAGACGACGTCAGGGCATGTAACCAACAGTTATAGCTTTCATAATGAGAACACGAGTATTTCTACTGGCCATTCTTTGCGGATTTCTGCACAGCGCAACCCAAGCTCAAGACTTTACACGTGCCGATACGCTCAGGGGGTCGATCACACCCGAGCGTGCTTGGTGGGACGTCACCTTTTACGATCTTCTCGTTGTCCCGAATCACAACGACAGCTCCATCACTGGGGTCAATACCATTACGTACAAAGCCATCAAGCCGGGCTTAGTGATGCAGATCGACTTACAGGAACCCCTCGAAATCGACCGGGTGCTTCAAAACGGGCAGCAACTCTCATTCACCAGAGATGGCAATGCTTGGTTCATCGATATGAACGACATTGCTCCGCCGAATGCATTACGAGAAATCCGAATAGAGTACTCCGGAAAGCCGACGGTTGCGCGCAGGGCACCATGGGATGGCGGGTTAGTGTGGGCAAAAGATTCGCTCGATCGTCCTTGGATAGCCACAGCTTGTCAGGGTATTGGAGCCAGTGTTTGGTGGCCGCTGAAAGATCACCAATCTGACGAACCCGACAGCATGCGCATTTCGTTGCGTGTTCCTGAGGGAATGATCGGCGTGAGCAATGGTCGCCTCAGAGACAGGCGTCCACAGGTCGATGGAACCGAAGTCTTTGAATGGTTCGTCTCGAATCCGATCAACAGCTACGGTGTGACCATGAACGTGGCGCACTATTCAAACTTCAGTGATGTCTACAACGGCGAAGATGGTGCTCTCGACTTGGACTACTGGGTTCTAGATTACAACCTCGATAGGGCTAAGAACCATTTTGGCGTGGTTGGACCCATGATGGAGGCTTTCGAGCATTGGTTTGGTCCGTATCCGTTTTATGAGGACAGTTTCAAGCTGATCGATACGCCATTCGTAGGTATGGAGCACCAAAGCGGTGTTGCGTACGGCAATCGCTACATGTTCGGATATACGGGTAGGGACCTATCGGCATCCGGCTGGGGAATGAAATGGGATTTCATGATCATCCACGAAAGTGGTCATGAGTGGTTCGGCAATAGCATCACTACCAAAGATATTGCAGACATGTGGGTGCACGAGGGATTCACGCACTATTCGGAAACCCTTTTTACAGAGTACACCTACGGAAAGGAGGGCGGCGATGCTTACGTGCAAGGCATTCGACGGAACATTCAGAACGACAAGCCCATCATCGGCAAGTATGGGCTCAATAACAAGGGCTCCGGCGACATGTACTACAAAGGCGCCGCCATGATTCACACCATCAGGCAGATCATTGGAGAAGACGAAACCTTCAGGCAGATACTGCGTGGTCTCAACAGCGACTTCTATCATAGCATCGTGACCAGTGCCCAAGTCGAGAAGTACATATCCGACAAGTCAGGGATTGATTTCAGCAAGGTGTTCGACCAATATTTGAGGACAATCAAGGTTCCTGAGTTCCACTACAAACTTTCGTCAGGAGGTTCGTTGGAATATAAATGGGTTAATGTGATTGAAGGCTTCGACATGCCTGTGAGAATCATCGTTGGCGATCAGTCGCTACTGTTGAATCCTACAGTCGATGTGCAGGTAGTGCAGCTTTCGACAAGCATTGATGACATTAGTGTCGACCCCAATTATTTCGTGGTCAGCAAAAAAATGGCAGACTAAGCCAGATTTTGTGATTCTTACAAATTCGAATTAAACTGTCGCATTGTCGTCGAACGAATTTGTGTATGCATGAACAACGCATCAACTGAACGCTTTTTTTACGACCGTGCCTATCTTTGGCTCTTACTTGCGCCGCTTGTAACCTTCTTGGGTTTTTTTCCATCCTATTTTAGTCAGATTGGCAATGCAGGAATCGGGCATCATGTGCATGGTGTGACAGCAACATTATGGATGCTGCTTTTAGTTACGCAGCCATTTTTCTATTCCCGAAACATGATGGCGGTGCACCGAATTATGGGCCGATTCAGCATGGTACTTGTGCCTGTTCTGATTATAACCGGCCTTGTGATGGTCCATAAGATGATGACGGGTGGAGTGTATCCGCCAATGCTGGCCTATCAACTAGGATTCATCGACTTTTTCGTGTTGACCCAGTTCGCAGTGTTTTATGTATTAGCTATTAAAAACGTCAAACATACCCCACATCATGCCAGATGGATGGTTTCCACTGTATTTGGGCCACTCATTCCCGCCGTGACCAGGCTCCTCTTCTGGATGTTTGCGGTGCCGGGCTTCGCACTTGCCCTGAACATAGCATACGGCATAACTGAACTTGTTTTGTTAATACTCATTTTTAACGAGTATCGTAGGGGAGTCAAGAACCATGTATTCCCAATTGTACTCACAGTCATGGTAGTTCAGCATTTGCTCATGAACTTTGCGGCCGACTGGATTTGGTGGCAGTCATTCATGAAGTGGGTGGGAATATTTTAAACGGAAACGTTTTGGCTGTTAAGTAGTATAAACGAAGGTAGTCTAGACTATTCATTTTATCATATACAAAGCCATGAAACTATTCACGTATTTTTTTCCGTTGAGTCTTCTCGCGCTATTCATGGTGTCGTGCACACCATCTTCTGAGCCGGCCGATTCTGAGACGACAACTCCAGATATGCACACAAGCTCTGTGTCGCTCGACTGGCAAGGCACGTACCAAGGAGTTGTGCCGTGTGCAGATTGTGATGGAGTTCAAACCTCACTGACGTTAAAACACGACATGCAATATGTACTCTATAGGGTATATCTCGGTGAAAGTGACTCGATGTTCACATCAACTGGATCCTTTGTGTGGGACGAAACTGGAAATGTTGTTGTTCTCTCTGGCATCGACAATGGATCTAGCAGATACAAAGTTGTTGAAGGAGCCATCGTTCAGCTCGACATGAATGGCAACGAAATTACGGGCGACATAGCATCGAATTACCGTTTGCCTATGTTTGCTGAGCCTAGTTTAGAGCAATCGATGCTCAAATCGCTTGATAATGTCATCAACAAGAATTTCATGTTGGTTGAGCTGATGGGTAAGCCATATACTTCAGGCTTGAATGACAAAGCACCATATATAATGTTCAGCCGAACAGAGAAAAAAGCCAGCGGAAACGCAGGTTGCAACACGTTTATCGGAACCTATGAATTAAAGGATGGATACAGCATCCGATTTTCTCAGCTAGGTACAACCATGATGGCATGTCCAGAAATGACCATAGAGCAAGAGTTTATGAAGGTTCTCGAAACAGCCGACAACTACAACTTTGATGGCGTCAATCTAGTTCTGAACCGAGCTAAAATGGCTCCTTTAGCCCGTTTTGTGATTGAACCTTAATATGGTATCTAAACCGAGCGCTGGTAAGAAAGTATTCGCGTGGTTCATGCGATGCGGCGATTCGGTCAACAGGAAGTTATACGCTGGCTACAAGAACGATTTGTTTCGGAACATGAATGGCACTGTGCTAGACCTTGGTGCCGGCACTGGCTTAAATCTTGCATTTGCGCCAGACACCATCACGAAATGGATTGCTGTCGAGCCTAATGGGGCGTTTCATTTAGACATAGAAAAGGAAGCGGCCAAGCATCCATTTCCGGTCGAGTTATCGGCGATGGATGCACACAATCTTGAGCTGCCCGACGGTTCAATGGACATGGTAATCTGCACGTTGGTATTGTGTTCGGTCGAACAACCGGAAGTCGTGCTATCCGAGATTCAGCGCGTACTAAAACCGGGCGGTGCTTTTGTATTCATTGAGCATGTCAAAGCAAATTCACGTGTGCTCAAACTGGCTCAAGACATGTTTAATCCTCTGAATCGAGCCATTGCAGACGGTTGCAACTGTAATAGAGACACCGGGTCAACTATACGTCAGTCTGGACTACAAATTGAGAGGTGCGACTCTGTGATGGTGAATGGCATCACACTGTTTCACAAGCCGCATATCATTGGTCGCGCCATAAAGCCAACTAGCTGATCAGTTGGCAATTTTTTGAGGATAAATGAACTCAAGCTCAATATCGAAAACCAAGGTGTCTTTGGCGTATGGAGCTCCCGGTGAGTCGGCATAACCCAAAGATGGCGGGATGATCAGTCGCCGCTTTTCTCCCGGCTTCATACCTACGGCACCGTAGTTAAATCCACGGATATTGTCAGGCAAATACATTTTGCGTGGTATCAGACTCCCGTAAATGTAGCTGGAATCGAATATACGTGTGTTTGTGAGTCGACCCGTGTAGTACATGTCTACTGTGGACCTCAGGGTCACCTCATCATCACCCTCGCCAGGCTGTACAACATAGTATATGAGACCGTTCGGGAGGGTCACCTTCTGTTTGCCAGCAATATCGAATGGTGGCGGCACTGTGCGATACGGATCAAAAGGATCGCTCGAGTCGCAAGAACCCAAAATAACGGCGGCAAAAAGTGTCAGGTAAATGGTAGAAATGCGCAATCTGTTCATTCTTGTAAGATACGAAGACTTTGGATATGAGATAAACGCATTATGCGTACAGTTATTTTTTCAACGATGATCGAAGTTCGTCGGCCAGTTGAACGGGCAACTCGCAGACACCATCCTTGCAAAGCCATGCAGTAGTGGCGGTTGCATCGTAATTGCGTCCATCAAGCAATGGGCCTTTTCCTTCACCCGTACGGTCTATCACAATCGTGATGTTACCTTGGTCATACTCTTGCCAAACTTGGATGAATGGCTCTGGATCGGGTCCAACCAGCACCAATTCATAGCGGTCCTTCACCATCGTATTTGCCCATTGTAACAGTGTACCGAATGCGGTTCCATGATCTGCCATCATCGTTGAGAGTTTTCGCAGGGCGTTCTGGGCTAACATGTAGTAATTTCTGTCACCAGTTAGCTGGTGTGCCATTAACAGCGATGCTATTGCACCCGAGGTTGCCGATGGCATTGCATTGTCGAAAATTTCCCGCGTCTTTCCAACTGGTTGCCCATGAGCGTCTTCACTGTACCAGAAGGCGCATTTGTCGTGGTCGTAGAAGCGTTCACGGATGGTTTCGACGAGGTGCAATCCTCTATCTAGCCATTTTTCTTCCGCATTCACACCGTATAGTTTAAAACACGCTATAGCAAGGAAAGCTACATCGTCCAAAAAGCCATGCTGTTCCCAAGTACCGTCGTAACAGACGCGATATGTTTCATTTTCATTGATGGCAGTAGCTAAAAATTCACCTAAATTTGTGGCCATCCTCAATGCGACATGATTGTCTGTCCTTAAGCCCGTTTCAACCAGTGCCGAAATTAGCAGGGCATTCCATGAAGTAAGTACTTTATCGTCGGCAGCGGGCTGTGGACGAAGTTGCCTCGTCCGATGAAGCTTCTGTCGAATGGCCGATAACAGCGATTCGAGTTGATCTACGTTCATGCCCATCTCCGATGCCAATTTGGGGGCATCAGATTCTCTTACCAGTATATTACTTCCATCCCAATTGCCGCCAGCTTTCACGCCATAAAATATACGTGCAATATCCAGCTCATCGTTGTTGAGAGCTTCGCTGAGCTGGGCGTCTGTCCATATGTACGTGAGTCCTTCCTCGCCCGATGTGTCGGCATCCAATGCACTGATATAACCACCCTTGGGATGTTTCATGTCCCGTTCGAGGAAAATGATCATATCCTCAATGGCGGATGCAAACAATGGCTCGGGGTACCTTGATTGGGCTACACACAGCGAATCGAGCAACGTAGCCTGGTCATACAGCATTTTCTCGAAGTGGGGCACCAGCCATTTGTGGTCGGTGCTGTATCGGTGGAGTCCGCCACCTAACGCGTCCCAGATTCCACCCCTGATTATACTTCTGAGTGTTTGCAGCGCCATCTCATGTGCTTGGCGATCATCCGTTTCTAGAAGGAATCGCAAGCCCATTGCCTGTGGGAATTTTGGGGCATTGGAGAAACCCCCGTATTCGGCATCAAATTTGTTGCGGTAGTCTTTGACAGCCGAGTTGATCGTCTCGATCGTTATGGCGGCATCAGGCAACGACTCATACACATCGTGTTTGAGAGCTAGGCGGATCTTATCGACTCGGTCGTCAACGAGAGCCGAATCCTGATCTCGTATCTCTAACAATCGGCGAAGCACCGTCTGGAAACCTGGGCGTTGGTGCATATCGACAGGGGGGAAGTAGGTGCCTCCGAACACAGGCACGAGCTCGGGTGTGAGCCAGACATTGAGCGGCCAACCGCCATGGCCTGATATTAGCTGCACTGCTTCCATGTAGATGGCGTCGATGTCGGGACGCTCTTCACGGTCCACCTTGATAGATACGAAATGCTCATTCAGGATTGCCGCGACATCCGGTTTCTCAAACGACTCGCGCTCCATCACATGGCACCAATGGCAACTCGAGTATCCGATGCTCAGAAAAATCCATTTGTTCTCAGAACGAGCCTTACTTAGCGCCTCGTCCCCCCAGGGATACCAATCCACCGGATTGTGGGCATGCTGCAGGAGATAGGGGGATTTGCTTTTTGAAAGACGGTTCATTCCTGATCAGGTGGTTTTGCATCTCCCCAGATCTCTTTATTCCGCTTGCGGTTGGCGAGCCTCGATATTTGGATGCTTATCTGATACAGGATCAGAAGCGGTATGGCGATCATGATTTGGGAGAGCGGATCGGGCGGGGTAATGATGGCAGCCAACACCAAGATCAGCACAATGGAATGCCGTCTATATGTGATCATGAACTCGGGGGTAAGCAAGCCGATTCGGGACAGTGCCCAGCTGATCATCGGCAACTGAAAGATCATGCCCGATGCGATGATCCACATCGTAAGCGAGTTGAAATACTCGTTGATATCGAAATCGTTGCGCACGAAATCAGATATTGTGAACTGCATGAAAAACTGAAGGGCAAACGGGGTCAAAATCAAATACCCGAACGACACTCCCATCATGAACAGCAGCGAGATAAAGAATGCGACAAACCGGGTATGGCGTACATTTGTATCACCTAATGCGGGCTCAATAAACGCCCAGATCTGATAGAAGAAGAATGGGGATCCGGCAATTGCCCCCATCATGAGCATAGTACCCCAGAAAGTGAAGAACTGTCCTGGCAGACGCCTGCTCTGTAGAATGATGTCGATGGAATCAATGCCCAGCAACTGATACATGAAAAATTCTTTTCGGGTCGGACCAAGCAGAATAGAATCCATGACCCACTCCGAAAAAATCACAGCAAATATTACGCCAACGAGTACACCGCCGAGTCCTTTGATGATTCTCCAGCGTAGTTCCTCCAAATGGTCGAGAAAAGGCATATCAACATCCCTCGATTTGGCGGGTTTTGCCGGTGGTGGCACCGGCTTCATAATGGATCGGGATGGTCCCGTTTCAGCCATGGTGGTATTAGCCTGTCGTGCTAAAGTCGTAAAGGGGAAATTTGTCGCACATAGCTTCGACTTCGCTTCTCACTTTTGCGAGAGCTGCTTCGTCGGTGTGATGTGTGAGCGCTTTGTCGATAAGGTCGACAACGGCCTTGAACTCGGCTTCTTTAAAGCCGCGGGTGGTCATTGCTGGTGCGCCGATACGGATACCACTAGTTACCATCGGGCTCTCTGTATCGAACGGAACCATGTTCTTGTTAACGGTGATGTGAGCCTTGTCGAGCGTCTTCTCGGCTACAGTGCCGTTGATGCCTTTGTTACGTAAGTCAACCAGAATTAGGTGGTTATCGGTACCGCCACTTACAAGGTTGTAGCCTTTTTCGACGAAGGCTTCGCCCATCACTTTGGCATTTCGGAGCACCTGCTGTTGGTAAGTCACAAACGATGGCAACAATGCTTCGCCGAATGCAACAGCTTTAGCCGCAATGACGTGCATCAGTGGTCCGCCTTGCGTGCCTGGGAAGACGGCCGAATCGAGCAGCTCGCTCCAACGGCGGACGCGCCCACTCTTGGCGGCCACTTTGCCGAGGGTGTTTTCGCCATCCTTGCCTACCAAGATCATGCCGCCTCGCGGACCACGAAGGGTCTTATGGGTTGTGGTGGTTACCACATGTGCGTGGGGCAGGGGATCGTTGAGTAATTTAGCAGCGATCAAGCCTGCTGTGTGCGCCATATCCATCCACAGGAGGGCGCCAACTTCGTCTGCAATCTCACGAAACGCCTTATAATCGAAATCTCTGGGATAAGCCGATGCTCCAATGCTGAGCATTTTAGGTTTAACCTTAAGAGCGGTGTCGCGGATTTGATCCATGTCTAGACGGCCAGTAACAGGATCCACACCGTAAAACTTGGCATTGTACAATATGCCCGAAAAGTTAACGGGCGATCCATGGGTAAGGTGTCCACCGTGCGACAGATCCAGACCCAGCAGGGTGTCGCCAGGATTCAACATGGTCAGATATACGGCTGCGTTGGCCGTGGCGCCGCTGTGAGGCTGAACATTCACCCAATCGGCGCCATAGAGCTGTTTGGCACGATCGCGGGCAATGTCTTCCACTTTGTCGACTACTTCACAACCTCCGTAATATCGCTTGCCTGGGAGTCCTTCTGCGTATTTGTTGGTCAGCGTAGACCCCATCGCCTCGATCACACTGCGGGAAGCGAAATTCTCGCTGGCAATAAGTTCGATGTTGCGATTCTGACGGTCGGTTTCCTCTTCGATGAGGTTGAAAATGGCCTGGTCGGTGTTCTTAAGGGACATATAGATCTGATTATGCCTTCTTGGCTGGATTAACATTCGTCATTTTCTCTACGCGACGAGTATGGCGTCCTCCTTCAAACGGGGTCTTTAGGAAGATATCGAGCACCTCTTCGGCAGTCGCTTCATCCATGAAGCGGCCGGGCAGGCACAGGACGTTCGCGTCGTTGTGGGTTCGGCTGGTGACGGCAATTTCTGGTCGCCATACCAAAGCAGCCCGCACGTGGGGATAGCGGTTGGCAGTGATGCACACGCCTTCGCCGCTTCCACAGACTAAGATTCCTTGATCGTAGGTACCGTCGTCCACCTTTTCTGCCACCATTACGGCAAAATCGGGGTAGTCTACACTGTCGGTCGAATGTGTGCCGACGTCGAGGTACTTCACACCGCGCACATCGAGCATTTTCTTAATGGCTTCCTTCAGCGGAAATCCGGCGTGGTCACTTCCAATTGGAATCATGTTGGCGTGCAGTCAAAAATTTCAGAATGCCCAAATTTACGGCTTTTTAACTGAAAGCTATGAACCAATCAGGGCTACTGTGAGAATATTGACTCCCATCTGCAGAGCCTTCTCCCGTATGCTTTCAGGATTGCCGTGTGCTGCTGGATCAGCCCAACCGTCGCCCAAGTTTGACTCGTAGGTGTAGTAGATCACCAATCTGCCATCCCTGAAAACTCCGAAGCCTTGTGGTGGCTTGTTATCGTGTTCATGGATTTTTGGCGGACCTTCGTTGAAACTGAACACGATTGAATAAATTGGATGTGAATGCGGCAACTCGACAATGTCTTCGTTCGGGTAGAGGCGGGCGATGAACTGGCGGGCAGCTGCGTCAAATCCATAATCGTCGTCAATGTACAAGAAACCGCCGTTATCGAGCCATGTACGCACATTTTCGAGCTCGGCATCGTTAAACACCATTGTACCGTGACCTGTCATGAATGCAAAAGGATATCGGTGGAGGTCGCGCGAACCAAGGGCAACATCGTCGTACTGTTCCCGAAAACTTACCGGGATGAAACGTTTTGCGTAGTTCATTAGGTTGCGTAGGGCACTTGGGTCGTTGTACCAGTCGCCACCACCGCGGTATTGGATACGGGCTAAGCCAACCCGGGTATCGGCTTGAGCAAGGCTCTCAGTCGACAGAAAGGTCGCGGATATCAGTAATAGCAGAAAAAAACGAATCATGGTCTAAGATAACGGTTACAGGCTCAAAACGAACATAACGTATTGATAACACAGATCATGAAACATTTAGTGCCCTTCGATCGTCTAATATAATATGTCACAAGGGGGACCCGGAGTATACCGCTACTTCTTCCGCCTAACCAACGGACCATATTCTGATCTTCATAGAAACCTCAGGATCCCGGGTTACCCCGCCTTTTTCTTCGCCTTGAGCCTGTTCCAGTAAAAGTAGACCGCACCGCGCGGGTTATCGTGTAAGGCTTCAAGCTCGGAAATCGCATCCTTGAACTGCATGTCAGACAGATACTTGTCTGAAATGATGTGCGATTTGGCACCCATCAGAAGTGCGATTAGGTTCTTTACCCAGATGCCGTAGCCAACCTCGTTGTATCCGTGCATTTCGGGCTGAAGACTTATTTGGATGTCTTCAAAACCGGTATCGTAAGCCATGGCGTACAGTTTCTTTCCGATCAGCGCATCTCCACCCATGTCGGCCTGCAGATACTCGAAGGCCTTCCAGGCATGCTGAAACGCCGGGCAGTCGGGCCACGTGTGCTGGATCTCATTGTTGTTCTCCTGATTGTAAAATCGTCCTCCGGGCTTTAGCACCCTTTTGGCCTCCATCATTACATGTAAGGGGTCGGCGACATGCTCGAGAATGTAGCGGCAATACACGACATCGAAACTGGCGTCCTCGAATGGGAGGTGATGTGCATCGCCATGTATCAAGGTTACGCCACTCGACAGTGAGCGTGCTATCGACAGCTGGTCCTCGCTTATTTCGATGCCTGTAACATCGGCACCTGTCGATATGGCCACATCGCGAGCCAAAATGCCCAGTCCGGATCCGATTTCAAGCACACGGTCGCTGGGGTGGATTTCCATAAATGATATAAAATGTGGATTGGAAAGCTTATTCAGCGTTGCAAGTCGTTCCTGCTCTTCAGGTGTGGTACCGTGTATATAAGTCGATTCTTTCATTATAGATGTTGGTATATCGATCGGTTTTTTCAATTTGGTTTTAAGTATGCGAAATGCCAACATCCATTTTTTTCTCTACTAGAGACACGATCAAGTAAGTAGCAATAGAGAAAATCAGAGACATCAAAAAGGCGAATTCAATTTCGTAGATGTAGGTCATGATAAGCCACGAAGTCATGGCCATAAGTAAGGTAGCAGTGGCGGTTTTTGCGTTTCCTAGTTTCGTGAACAGTCCGAACACGACCACAGTAAAAATGCCAGCCGTGCCGAATGCCGCCGCATCAACCACGAGGTCGTAGATGCCCGAAGCATACATGGCTATTACATAGGCGATGATGCCGAAAGCCACAACGCCAAGACGTGCCGATTTCACTTTGCTGGCTTCGGTCATGCCAGGCCTAAACCGTTGTACTACGTTGTGCGACACTAATGATGATGCAACTAGCAGAGCGGAGTCGACGGTCGAAAGAATCGCGGAAACAAGTGCTCCGGCGAATATCACATAGAGAAACGAGGGTAGGTATTTCTGTGCCATAGACGGGAGAATCTGTTCAGCGATCAGCAGATCGGGCATCAGAGAGAATCCAACAAGGCCAATCATGGCAGGCACGAGACCGACAAGCAAGTACATACTGCCTGCCTGCAATGAGGCTCGCCTTGCAATTTCTGGCGACTTGGTTGCTATAACACGTGCGACGAGCTCTTGAGCCACAACCGATCCACATAGCGGTATGGCCCAAGTGTCGATCTTGAGCCAGATCGATTCGTCTGCCGGACCCCAAAGATTCCATCGTTCTGCAGGAATGCTGGCAACAATGGCTGGGAGATCTGGTTCTCTCAGAAAGATGAAAACAGCGATTGCCACCAGGCCAAATATGAGGATGATACCTTGCACGGAATCGGTGATGGCATCGGCGAGCATCCCGCCGGCAACGGTGTAGATGACCACAATAAGTGCAGCTACAGTTATGGCAATGGTCACATCCAATTCGGAAGACGCCGAGAGCACCTGGCCGAAGGCGCGAATCTGGGCGGCGGCCCACATAACGGTTGTCGGGAGCATGAACAAAACGGCAATCTTTTCGACCGATCCAGAGTAGCGTTCACGGAACAGATCGGCGAGCGTGGTCATGTTCCGCTTCCACAGGGGCACCGCAAAGACCAATCCCATCAGGATCAAGCATAGTCCGAATCCAAACGGATCGGCCGATCCGCCAGAAAGACCTCCCGTGTAGATGGCGCCCGCTGATCCAATGCAGCTTTCTGCGCCGAACCAGGTGGCGAAGATGGTGAACGTGCCCAGCCACGGCCCAAGTTGGCGTCCGGCCAACAGGTAATCCTGCTCGGTCTGGATGAACCGCGACACCCAGAAACCAATGATGAGCTGAACGGCGATGTAGGCTAGAATTCCCGCAAAGACCCAAGTCATGTCGAACGGCTAGGATTCAAAAGGGGAAATATACAACGCCGTATCGAAAACAACAGACATCGTGGCTTATAGTGCCCTGACCCTAACACCTACCATAAACCTGCGACCCAACAATGGACCATATACATAAGAGGTGTCAAAACTGTCGCCAAAGGGATTGCCTGGATCAATGATTGCATTTTTCTGCGTGTAATTCAGGAAATTCTTTATGGATAAGTAGAGCTCGACCTGATTATTTGGGCGAACCGTAAGTTGAACATTCTGCTCCGTGAACCAGGGAGAATAGGAATCCCGTTCAAATGGAGCTTCATACTCTGGTAGTTTCATTGGCCCGACTACACGTCCCGTCCAATCTAACGACGGCCGAATTCGCGAGCTAAATGTGTACGACGAGGTAAAGACACCAAGAAAATCGGATGAAAACTCAAGGTCACGCTTCGTGCCATCACTTTCAGTTACAAACACATCCTGCAATGTACCGCCGACTGAGAATGTCAATGGGAAATCGAAGTTTTGGGTAACACTCATCGAAATACCTCGACTTGTCGACTTACTGTCAGCATTACGGTAAACGATGAAATTTTGTCCAGACTCACTTACATACTCGGGAAAAATCTGGTTTGTAAACCGTGTCAAATATACATCTAGGTCGATAGTTGTAGCTGAGTGGCCGTTATTGAGCAGTTGGTTAATATTGAATGAGATATTTCTTGACCTCTCCGGTTTAATCTGACCTTCTATCACGATTTCACGAACACCTGTAATAACCTCATGCTCCTCCGTGAAAAGATTGACAACCCGAAAACCAGTACCTGTGTTTATGCGAAACGTTGTACCAGTCGCAGGCTGAGCCCGTAAGCTTAATCTGGGTGAGTAAATCAGACCGTGGGTATTATAGTTGTCGACACGTAAACCTCCCAAAACACCAAATGTCTTTCCACTGCCATATTCTGATTGGGCAAATATTCCTGGGATGAATCGGCGGTCAGCGCCGTTGAAATCAAGATTTTCCGAAAAAGTTTGCTCCAAGTTTTCGTATCTGAGGCTAGCGCCGGCTAGTAATGACAAAGATGGGCCTACACGGCGGTCGTTGGTGAGGTTTGCAAACATGTTTGTCTGGGTTGCTTTATAGCCATAATCGCCATAATAGCTGTCTTGGTCGTGGAAGCTCCCCGAGACTTGAACACGCGTAACTGATGCAGCATTACGCAATATGGCCATAGCTGCAGCCTCCAAGCGTTGCGTATAGATCGACTCGCCGTAGACTTCATCACTTCCCCGCATCGATCGGTTAAACGCGGCAGTGCCACCCATACGATTTTCGCCATAATATTTGACATAGGCATCAAAACCTTTTGGATCGAGACTGCCATACGACCACTTATTGAATAGAGAAACCCTGGTATTTCTGGTTAAATCGGAAAAACCGTCGCTGTTTCTGTCAACAAACCGGTCGAAGTGATATATGCTCCCGCTAATTAATGTCCGGCCGCGGCCGACAGCTGGCGCTAGGGCAAAATCAACGTTCATCTCGCTTAAGTCATTTGCATTAAGATCGACAACATATTTGGGGGCAAATCTCGGGTTGGTCGTACGGATATTGATCACGCCACCCATGGCTTCCGAACCGTACAATGTGGATGATGGGCCTCTAACAATCTCCACTTGGTCTATAAGGGCTGGGTTGATCCCATTAAAGCCATAAACAGAAGCCAGGGAGCCCATGATGGGATTTCCATCGATCAGAATTGCAGTGTAAGGCCCCTCCATTCCGTTGATGCGCAAGTTGTTGGTGCCACATACGGCACAGTCTAGTTGATTGTAAATGCCATTCACCGTTTGTAAGGCCTCAGTGATGTTACTTGTAGGATTCATTCTGAACATCTTGGGGCTAACAACCTCGACTTTTACCGGCGAATCGGCCACGGATGTCTCAGTCATAGTGCCTGTTACCACGACTTGGTCCAGATCGAATGTCATCTTTTCGAGTCGAAGTTCGAGCTCAACGGATTGTCCTACAACAAGCCTGACCTCGCGCTCAAGCCTCTTGTAGCCAATCACTGATACTACCAAAGTGTATGTTCCAGGTCTAAGCTCGTTAATGGCAAATGAACCCATGTCGTTGGTAGTGACACCACGAGTGGTTCCCTTCAAAGCTACGTTGGCCTGAACTACGGGACCATTACTGTCAACGATCCGTCCTTTGATTGAAGCGGTGTCGTTCGCATCCGGAAAAAATGACGTAGTAAGCCACACCGACAATAAAGTTAAAATTATAAGCATAGCTGTCTATTCTGAGATGATTTTTCAGTCAATATAACCAGATGCAACTAAATTGCAAATAATCCAAACAATAATTCGATCCCGAAATAAACAACAGAAAGCCCTAGTTGCACAGATCAACAGACGATCGCACTTCGTTCTATACAGTGCAATCTGTGGTTCAAAATGGTAGCAATTTGCGCATTAGCTGCGCTTTTTTATTGGCACCCTGTGTTGTATTATAACCGCAATACCAAAGACTTGAGGGTTTGTCCACAGAGTCGCAAACTATTAACCAAGGTGAGTACATCAGAAGCCAGCCAGCCTGCTGTATTGCACCAACAAGAGCTTAATGTTCATGAGCCAGGATAACCAAGTAGAGATCAAATTCCCACCTGTAGACATCAATGTTGTAAAGGTCAAAGATCCGGCCGAAGTCACCATCCAAGAGAGTCGCATCTGCACTCATACATCGAGTCCGAACTTCATCCGCCACATCACGTTCGACCTCACTGGCACTGAGCTTGTGGGAAAGTTTGTAGCCGGACAGAGTATCGGGGTGTTGGCACCAGGTCTCGACGAAAACGGGAAGCCGCACAAGCTGCGTCTATACTCGGTTAGCTCGCCAACTGGAGGCGAAGGTGGTCAGCCGCACTTGGTGTCGACCACGGTGAAGCGCGTAGTAGACGAGCATTGGGAGACCCAAGAATTGTTCACGGGAGTATGCTCAAACTATTTGTGCTCGCTTAAACCCGGCGATAAGGTAATCGTGACGGGTCCAAGCGGCAAGAATTTCATCCTGCCTGAAAACCCAGAAAACTATAATTACGTGTTTTTTGCCACGGGAACGGGTATTGCGCCGTTTCGTGCCATGGTACTCGATCTGCTCAAGCTGGCCAATAAGCCGGACATCGCCCTTGTATTCGGTTCGCCCTACCGAACCGATCTTTTGTACTACAAAGATTTCCTCACGCTTGACCAGCTTAACGATAATTTTTATTACATCACGGCCATATCGCGCGAGGCGTCACGTCCAGATGGCACCAAGCCCTACGTTCAGACCATGATCGAAGACCGCGCCGATGTGCTGCATCCTATTTTATCGAAGCCGAATACACTTATTTACATCTGCGGACTCAAAGGCATGGAGACCGGCATTTACACCATGCTCATCAAGCACGGCCTGCACGGCTACTGTAAGGTGGCTCCAGAGCTCGATGGCCGTGACCCGTCCACATGGACCCGCGAGGAAATCAAAACGGGCCTAAAACCGAGCAACCGCGCCTTCGAGGAGGTGTACTGACGTAAGAAGGACGTAAGACGTAGGATGTAAGACGTAGGAAGGACGTAAGACGTAAGACGTAGGACGTAGGAAGGAATTATGAATAAGATAGAGGAAGGAATATGGAAAATGCTTCTAAAAGATATATTTCGATCTTTCTTCTTTCTTCTTTCTTCTTTTATTCGTGCTCAGAGGATTTCGAGCCGCGCGCTGAATTTGTAAACCTCGCCAGTCCATACGGCATTCTGATGGTGGATGCCGACACGCAATGGGTGCGAATCACCATTACGCGGGAAGCTATCGAGCGGCCAACCGAGGTGCCGATAGATGTATTTGAATTCAGGCACATCGCAAATAATGACACGGTTTATTGGCATCCAATGTCGAAAAGGATGCCGGATGGCAGCGCCAGTCTGTTTTTTTATACCGATACGAATGTGGAGCCCTTTACAGACTATCAGCTGCAGCTTTCAGGTCAGGGGTATCCCGTCGTTAACGCCAGCATCCGTACGCCAAAAAGGGTGGATGTCATTGAGGTGGACAACACCAACCCGTTTGTTCGCCCGTTCCGGTTGAACTATTTCTTGCCGGGATTGGACGACTATTTCCATATGGACATGACGGCAACCGTGAGGCATCAGGGAGAATCTGAAACCGTCGATGTCCCAATTGTGTTCACCGACCCATCCTCCATCACGTGGCGCGAGCAGGGCATCACTGTCGTTGCAAACTTGGATGAGGGAACCCGCCAGCTGTTCAACTTTGGCCATCTGCCGGTGAGGCCCGACGGAGGCAGTGGTTTGTTTCAATACTCGTTGGAGAAAGTGACCTTGAATGTCACACTGACGCATGAGGGTTGGTTTCCGCGGCACATCAACTGGGCCGACAGCTTCCAGCAAATATTAAATTATACCAACACTTCAACGGGTTCCGGGTTTATCGGCGGCGCGAGCATCAGCCGGAGAGAGTGGGTTACACCACCAAATATTCAGCTTAATTTCGACTTCGACGGTTGGAAGATCGTCGTGCAATAACTGTATGCATAAAAAAAGGGCTGGGCCCTTCCGAGCGCAACCCTTTTGGAGGATTTGTATATGTTGCTCTATTCAACGT
>CAZVRJ010000024.1:0-36368 GCA_964629885.1 uncultured Chitinophagales bacterium
TTGTTAAGGCTCACGGAGGTAATATTCAAATTGTGTCAGTACCGGGAGAATTTACCCTGTTTGTGGTTACAATTCCGGACAAGTAGCAGGAACATTGCATATGTCGTTGAAAGTAAAGCGCCTAATTGTATCGTATATCGTATTGCTCGTAGCAATCATTGCTCTGAGTACTTTGCCTGGTGTTGCCCAAGACCAATCGGTATTGATTACAAAAGACATGATTGAGTATGATGTAATCATGTTAGGCCAGCTTGACGGGTGGCGATATAAATCAGGTAATTTTGCGGATGGGGCTAACCCCAATCTGGATGTTTCTGATTGGCAGCGTATGAAACCATCCGAAATTGGCAGCGAGATGCTGAATGACCTGGGAGTCGTAGACGGTTGGTTTCGGATTAAGATCCGACTCGACAGCTCATTAACTGACATTCCATTGTTTTGGAGAATTGGGACATGGGGCGCCATTGATTTGTTTGTTGACGGAGAACTGGTCAAGCAATACGGCACGACATCGTCTGATCGAAGTCAGTTTGTAGGTTATAATCCTCTGAACAAGCTTGCGAAGCATGCCGATCTGGAATTGGGCCGAGATTATGTGATCGCTTTTTATACAACCGATCATTTGACATCCGTGTTAAATCGCACAATCGTCAACGAACCATTTCGATATGATCCCCTAATTCGCCTATCGACCGAGGAGTACAATGAAAGGATCATCAGCGCAGTAGACAACAGCTCGTTCTGGGCAGGTGCCATGGCGTTTGCTACCACCGTAATTGCTCTCATCTTTTGGATCCTTTACTACCAGAACCGAAGCCAACACATTTTGAGGGCTATTACCATCACATCAACTGTTATTGCCTTCGGTGTTTGGTTTAGCACAAACCTTTTTCAGCACAATGTTAACCTGCTATATTATACGTTATTTGGATTTATTTGGCAGCTCAGCGTCCTGTTGTATACTGGACTCATCGTGTACAGCTTACATTTGGTCTTAACTGAGAAGGTACCCTTTCGAATTTGGCATGTGGCGGTAGTTGTGACCTTTGTTGGGGTTGTTAGCTATGTCTCGGGTACTGTTTTACTGCCTACGGCTTTCTTTATTATAGCGGCTGCAATGGTGATTCGGCTTTTTATAAAGCACAGAAGTAGCGTAAAAAACGCAAACGAATACCTGTTCTGGGGAGCCATATGTACATTTATGGTAGCCATATTGGTTTTATCGCTCGACATATTTCAAATTGGCTACAATGTTCACATCAATTCCATATTGATGTCGTGTTACTATTTGGCCATACCATTATCCATGTTGATGTACATCAATGAGCGATTTAAAGACACGCTTGTCGAGGTGCAGTCTCAGTCGGAAAAAGTGGTGATGTTAAGCCGGGAGAAACAAGACATCCTTGCAGTCCAAAATGAGATCCTTGAGGCACAGGTTGCCGATCGCACCGCCGAGTTACAAGAGTCACTCGAGGAATTGAAAAAAGCTCAAGAACAGCTGATTCAAAGCGAAAAAATGGCCTCTCTAGGACAACTTACGGCTGGTATAGCGCACGAGATCAAGAATCCGCTGAATTTTGTGACCAACTTCTCTGACTTGACACGCGAGTTGGTGATGGAAGCCCGAGAGGAAATGGCCGGATTGGGTCTTACACCTGATCAAGTGGATCGATTTGAGCCAATTCTTGGCGACATTGAGATGAACGTGTCCAAAATTTATGAGCATGGCCGACGTGCCGACAACATTGTAAAGGGCATGCTTCAACACAGTCGGGGCAAAGCTGGTGAGCGTCAATCAACAGACATTAACGAGCTGATCGGTGAATACTTGAACCTCGCCTATCATGGCCTAAGGGCTCAGGATCCATCATTTAATGTGACTCTAAAAACTGAATTTGACCCTGAAATCGGTATCGTTGACATTGTTCCACAAGATTTCAGCAGGGCTATTTTGAACCTAGTAAACAACGCGTGCTTTGCCGCAGATCAAAAGAAACGAAATACAGACATCCCCGGGTTCAAACCAACTGTAACGGTTACCACTAAAAAACTGGGCAACGAAGTTGAGATCGTTGTCCATGACAATGGAACAGGAATTCCTGACCATGTGAAAAGCAAAATCTTTGAACCTTTCTTCACAACTAAACCTACTGGCGTTGGGACTGGTCTGGGGCTTTCGCTTACTTACGAAATTATCGTAAATCAACATAATGGCTCACTTGAAGTAAATTCTCAGGCGGGAGATTTTACAGAATTTCGTATCATCATACCACAAACCCAATAGTCAAACACATGTCAAAGCCTGTCAAAATCTTAGTTGTTGACGATGAGCACGATGTAGAGATATTGTTTAAGCAGCAATTTCGTCGTGAAATACGTTCAGGCGAGCTAGAGCTGGCGTTTGCGTTCTCAGGCAATGAGGCGCTTCAGATACTTGAATCTACAGAGCCTCCAGAGATTTTATACGTTTTTTCTGACATCAACATGCCTGGAATGACCGGATTGGAGCTACTGGATTCCGTCAAGCAAAAGTACCCAAAAATTCAGGTCAGCATGATATCGGCGTACGGCGACGACGATAACTACCAGAATGCCATCCAGTCTGGCGCAAAAGAATTCTTCACAAAACCCATTAATTTTGACACCCTTAGGCAGGAAATCAGATCATATCTGGATCATAAAGCCTGAAAGAACCACGAATGCTTCACAATAGAATACTTGTAGTCGACGATGAACCGGACCTGCAGATGCTGGTCCTCCAACGATTTCGCCACCAGATCCGCGAGGGCAAGTTTCAGTTTGAATTTGCTCACAACGGGGTTGCGGCACTAGAAAAAATCGACGAGACCCCCGATTTCTCTTTGGTGTTGACCGATATCAACATGCCAGAGATGGATGGTCTCACACTATTGGAGCACCTTAGAGAGCGGGCTCGTGACGACATGAAAGCAGTCGTGGTATCTGCATATGGCGACATGGATAACATCCGCACGGCAATGAACCGCGGGGCTTACGACTTCATAACAAAGCCTATCGACTTTACGGACCTTGAGGCAACCATCGCCAAGACTGTGAGCGAGGTTGGACGTATCCGTCTTGCCCTAGAAGCTCAAAACAAGCTCTCGAATTTGCAATTCGAACTAGATACCGCAGCTCGTATTCAGCAACGAATTCTTAAGCGCAACTTCCCCGCCTTCCCCGATCGCACCGAATTTGACCTTTATGCCACCATGACGGCGGCCAAAGAGGTAGGTGGCGACTTATATGACTTCTTCTTTATCGACTCAGATCGCCTTGTATTTCTCGTTGGCGATGTTTCAGGCAAAGGCGTTCCAGCATCCATCTATATGGCTGTCTGCCGTACCATGATACGCGCCGTGGCTTCCCAAGTAGTCGATCCGGGCGAATGTCTTCGCAAAGTGAATGAGATGTTAATCCCAGAGAGTGATCTGACAACGTTTGTAACTGTTTTCTACGGTGTGTATAACACTCGAACGGGCGAGGTGCGATATTGCAACGGCGGCCACAATTTGCCGTACATCCGCAGAAAAGATGGCAGCCTCGAAATGCTCGAAGATACCGAGGGTCTTCTGCTGGGTAAGATCCCAAAGATCGAATACGACATCAAAAAGGTTAAACTTGAGCCAGGCGACCACCTATTAGTGTTCACCGACGGTGTAACCGAAGCCATGAACCCTAGTGGCGACTTCTACGAGGAGCCCCGCTTAGAAGCTGCTATGAAAAAGGCTGATGCGTCAACTGCCGAGAGCATCACAAAGCATATTCTGCTAGATGTATTGCAATTTGCCGCCGGTGCCGACCCAAGCGACGACATTACTGTACTCGATTTGATGCGAGTGAAGTAAACAACCTCTCTGCGTTCGCGGTCGTTATTTGAGCCACATCCTCTATGCTGGTCTGCCAAACTTCGGCCACCTTTTCGGCAACAATCCTCACATAAGACGGTTCGTTGCGCTTGCCGCGGTGTGGTGCTGGTGCCAAAAATGGCGAGTCCGTTTCTAAGACTATTCGTTCTTTGGGAAGCATCTCCAATGTTTGCGCCACACCTGAGTTCTTGTAGGTCACCACCCCCCCTATTCCAAGGTACAACCCCAACTCTATAGCCTTCATACCTTCGTCATAAGTACCATTGAAGCAGTGCCACACACCGGTGATATTTCCGTCTTGCTCCTCTTCCATTACTCGGAGCATGTCGGCTGTGCTGTCTCGATTGTGGATGACAATCGGTTTTGAGAGCGATGACGCGAGCTTGAGATGATACCGAAAGCTGGAGTGTTGCTGTTGAACAAGCTCTTTACTCCAATAGTAGTCGAGACCTGTCTCCCCGATTGCGACAATATCGTCTGCAGCGCTGGCTAATTGGAGCAGCTTTTGTTCCGATTCAGTCTGTAGGGTGACATCGCAAGGGTGAATTCCAGCCATCTTACCAAACCGAATTCCCCTATGAGTTAATTTATCCATGAGCGGAATGGATGCGAGAGTAATGGCTGGCAATAAGATAGTCTTAACACCGGCTTGATGGGCCCTGTCGCACACATCAGAGATATCTGCCTCTAATTTCGAGTGATACAGATGGCAGTGGGTGTCGATTAGGTGGATATCGTTTAAATGCATCCCCAAAGATACGCAATACGAAACGTGAGTGCGTATTTCATCAAAGATGTCGATCTTCTTGAACAACATTCAAGCAGTATCTGCACACATACATCTGAGGGAAAACGTGTCGCTTACATATAACAGCTATTTGAAGATTGACGAGCTTTTGGGTTTGCAAGAGTTGAAGTCGAGCCCTCCTGAGCATGACGAAATGCTCTTTATCGTCATACACCAGACCTATGAGCTATGGTTCAAGCAAATTCTCCACGAATTGGAGTTATTCAATTCTCATTTGGAGAGTGGTAAGACATGGGGTGCAATGAAGACCATGCGGCGCGTATTGACCATTTTAAAGACACTCGTGTCGCAGGTCGACATTCTCGAAACGATGACACCTCTAGAGTTTAATCAGTTTCGAAAATTCTTGGAGAACAGTAGTGGATTTCAGTCAGTGCAGTTCCGTGAAGTTGAGATACTATGCGGTATGCGATCTCCTCATATGTTGATCATTCATCCAGAAGGCTCGGAGTACCGTCTAAGGCTAGAGAAAAGGGCTGAACAACACACGATCTGGGAAACGTTTTGTTATATGCTTCAGCGAGCTGGATTTGACATCGAAACACCAGTCAGAGAGAATGAACGAGGATTGGTGTACAATGCTTCCGACCACAACCAAGGTGTCTTGGTGACGGATGTATTGCAAAATCCGGAGCTTTCGATGCTCAGCGAATTGCTTGTAGATTTTGATGAAGGTCTGCAGGAGTGGCGTTACCGTCATGTAAAGATGGTTGAGCGCACAATCGGCACCCGAACGGGCACAGGTGGCAGCGATGGGGTCGAGTATTTGAAACGAACGCTGCACCAACAGGTGTTCCCCGATCTATGGGCCATCCGCGCCAGATTTTAAACGGTGTTCAATTATCGGTTATCATCCAAGCTATACTACTCTACTACTCTACTACTCCTTTATGCATAACATCGACAATCTTGCCCTTAAGCTTCAGCCTCATTACAGCCATTTCGACGTCGCCAACCGGCTCATGTTCAGCGGGCATTCACATCAGGCTTGGCCAGACGTTGCTCTCGATGGTTTGAAAGATGGCTTCATGGAAGCTGCAAAGTTGGTAGATGAGAAATGGCCAGCTGCTTTCGAAAAAACCGAGGTTTTACGGGGATGGCTGCGAAATTTTTACGATGATCCCGACGGACTCTATACCGTAAGCCAAAACACACACGATGTGCTGGTGAGATTGTTGTCATCATTCGATTGGAACCGAGGACGCATTGTGACAACCGATGGTGAGTTTCATACAGTATTCCGCCAAATGAAGAGACTTGAGGAGATTGGCGTTCCGATCGAAAGGGTACCTGTTTTCCCTCTGAAAGGCATAGCTGAGCGTTTCCGACTGGCACTGCAAACACCGACTACGGTTGTGATCGTGTCGAGGGTGTTCTTCATGAATGCCTTGGTATTAGACGAACTTCCACAGATTGCTGCAATTTGTCGTGAGAAAAATGTTCCGCTGATTGTAGATGATTACCATGGCACTAATGTGATCCCAATCTCGTTGCGCGATACAAAAATGGATGACGCCTACTGGCTTATTGGCGGATATAAATACATGCAGTGGGGCGAAGGAAACTGCTTTCTGAGATTTCCATCGAATTGCAGTTTGAAGCCTGTGATTACTGGTTGGTTCTCGAGTTTTGGATCGCTTACGCTCGATCGTGAAAAAACTGGGATATTGTACGATGAGGGAGACAATCGTTTCTTGGGTGGGACGTATGACCCAATATCGCAGTATCGGGCAGCCCGGGTTGTACAATTCTTTGAGGAGATGGGGATTACACCCGAACTACTTGAGCGTCAGTATCGCACACAGGTCCAGCTGATTCGGGATGGGTTCAAAAACTTGGATCTGCCACCCGACACCATCCGTCTTAAGCACGACGTTCCTGCCACGGCTACAGGAGGTTTCGTTGCAGTTGAAACACCACATGCCGCAGCAATTCGAGCACGGCTTCGCGAGGGTGGGATGTTAACCGACCATCGAAACACAATTCTTCGAATTGGGGCAGCTCCCTACATCAGCTCGGCTCAAATCGACGAAGCTTTGCGCCTTTTAAGGGATGTGGTGAAAGAAATCGAGTAGTTTTTACATTATTTTACATTTTAGCGCGTAAGTAATTGCTTTGGCGAGACTCTTATAGATAAGGCCGTTGCACGCGGGGTTTTTACCTCGCGGCGCTTCGGTTGAAATAAGCAGTATGACAGTATGTTGTCACATCTTGATATAAATTAGCACAACGATACTTGGTAATTGCATTGCCCTTACATATATTGTACATATATCAATTCTAAACTCAACGAATCATGTCTACACCCGAACGTCTTCGCGCACTGGAATTAGCTGTCGAGCAGTTAGAAAAGACCCATGGGAAGGGTACCATAATGCGATTGGGAGACAACGCTGTTGTTCCCATTGACGCAATCTCCACCGGTTCGATTTCGATCGACAATGCGTTGGGAGTGAACGGCATACCGAGAGGAAGGGTCACCGAGATCTATGGTCCTGAGTCGAGCGGTAAAACAACGCTCACTCTACATATTATAGCCGAAGCCCAGAAGGCGGGCGGCTATGCGGCATTCATCGACGCCGAACACGCATTCGACGCAAAATATGCACGCAATCTTGGGATAAAGATTGAGGAGTTGCTGATATCGCAGCCCGACAGCGGCGAACAGGCTTTAGAGATAGCCGAGACGCTGATTCGTTCTGGAGCACTCGATGTCGTAGTGATCGACTCGGTTGCCGCTCTCGTGCCGAAGGCCGAATTAGAAGGCGATATGGGCGATTCTCACATGGGTCTGCAAGCACGACTGATGTCTCAAGCTCTTCGCAAGTTGACGGCCATAGTAGGAAAGACACGAACAGCTGTCATTTTCATCAACCAGATACGTGATAAAATCGGTGTCATGTTTGGCAATCCTGAAACAACAACTGGTGGACGCGCACTCAAGTTTTATTCATCCGTAAGGATCGACATACGTCGAATCGGCGCAATCAAGAAGGGCGACGATGTGATCGGAAACCGCACCAAAGTGAAGGTTGTCAAGAACAAGGTTGCACCACCGTTCAAAGAGTGTGAATTCAACATTCTTTACGGCAAAGGCATTTCAAGACTTGCCGAGGTTCTCGACTTGGCAGTCGCAAACGATATCATTCAAAAGAGGGGTAGCTGGTACCGCTACGACGGCGACCCGCTTGGGCAGGGTGCTGACGCAGCCATCCAATTCATGGAAGAAGATCCTGCCGTTGCAGCCAAAATCGAAGCACAGGTTCGCGCTATTTTGAGCGGTGAGGTCCCCAAGGCCGCACCAGTGTTGTCGACCAGTAACGGTGTGGCCGACGAGGAATAGAACTACGCCCTAAGCTACAGTATAGTTTAAGAAACTTAATTGAAGTGAAGCCATCACAACCACAAGGCCGTTGTGGGTGAAACCATCACGGTCTATATTCGGAAGGCTGTTACCCCAGCCAACACAAAGCCGGCATCCACTGCCGGCTTTGTGCGTTTATTTTGATATCTTTCCACGGTGAAATCCGCCACTCTCGATAAGACCCTTAGATTTCTGGCCATTGTAATCGCACTGGTCACGGCATTCCTTCTACTATATCGTTTCTCCACCTTGGCAATTTATGCCGGTGTTGCTGTAATTGTGGCCTATCTGCTTGATCCGCTAGTAAATAGGATGCAGTCTAGCGGGCTGAACAGAACGTTTTCTATACTTCTGGTAATAAGTGGTCTCATATTGATCTTGTATTTCCTGTCGACAAACCTATTCCCACCCATTATCGAACAAGTCGTCAATTTGGGAAACCAGTTGAATGCCGATAATATCAACATGATTGCACGCACTATCGACGATTGGGTAGTAAAAAACTTTCCTTTTGAGGTAGAGTCAGGCATGGTGACTAGAGCAGTTATTCAGTTCATCAATGAACTTTTCCAGCTCGGCAATTTCCAGAACACGTTTTCCACATTCTTCGGAAATATTTTTGGCCTAGTAGGAAACGTATTCACAGCAGTGATTGTAATCCCACTGAGTATCTTTTTTCTTCTCAAGGATGGCACTAAAATTCGCAGAAGTATTTTGCTTCTTGTGCCAAACAAGTATTTCGAGACGATCATGTCAATTATTGATAAAACCGAAAAACGTCTCGGGATTTACTTTAAAAGCGTGATTTTACAGAGTCTGATAGTGGCCTTTATCTCTTCAACTCTTCTGACATTAATAGGACTTAATAATGCCATCATAGTTGGACTCTTCATCGGACTGGCAAACACTATCCCATACTTTGGACCTGCAATCAGTTATATAATCATTGTTCTAGTGGCCATTTTTGAACGTGGAGATTTAAGTTTGGTCTATCCTGGACTTTTGGCACAGTTATCAACACAACTCGTCGATAACGCCATCCTTCAACCGTTGATTTTTTCTAAATCGGCCGATATGCATCCACTTTCCATCCTATTCATCGTTTTTATCGGAGCTGAGTTGGGAGGTGTTTTGGGAATGCTCATTGCCATCCCAATTGCAGCCACTGTCAACTTGACCATTAAAGAAGTCTATTGGAGTCTAAACAACTACCACGTGTTTAGGTTGAATCGCAAGTAACTATGGCCCTTAAAAGATTACCCAAGAATGGCGTTATCGCCATCACAAGTCCATCATCGCCGGTTGTGCCCGAACGATTGGAGAAAGGTGTCAAATACCTTGAGGGACTCGGTTATCGCGTTGAAGTGGCAAAGTCTAATTATGAGGCCGATGGCTATTTTGCCGGCAGTATCAAAGAGCGAGCCGACGAACTCAATCGGCTGTTCTCAGACCCACGCGTAGACGCCATCATTTGCGGCCGAGGTGGATTCGGAAGTATGTATCTGCTTCCATATCTGGATTATGACGCAATTGGAAGATCATCTAAACTTTTTATTGGCTTTAGCGACATAACGGCGCTTCAATGGGGAATTTGGGCCAAAACTGGGATGCCATCGTTGTCGGCGGGCATGGTTGCAACCGATATGGCAAATGAGCCCGTCAATCCAGAGTTTGAGTCCACTTTTTGGGAAGTAGTCCATTCTGGAAAATGTAGCTACTTACTTCCACATAGCAGCGAACAAAAGTTTGTTCAAGGTCCTGCTTTACCAGGAACCGTTGCCGTGGCAGCTAAGATGATCGGATCGGAGTGGTTTCCCAAAATCGATGGCACCGTACTGGTATTAGAAGACGTAGACGAACCCGTTCACAAAGTCGACGGATATCTAGGTCAGTTTCGTATGGCAGGTTTGTTCGAGAGATCGGCTGGCGTTGTCCTTGGCACTTTCACTCCAGTTGAGAAGGAGCCTTACCCTGTGGTTCCCTCACTTGATTCGGTTATAGACCGCATTTTCGAGGGAATCCAGCCACCTTTGGCGCGACACATGCCGTATGGTCATATAAAACCCAAAATAGCGGTACCCTGTGGACACCCAATCTGCGTATCTTTGGGCGAGCACTCCGTCATGTATAATCCGACTTCACTTTACGATATTTGAAACGTCTTGTAGTTTTCGCCTCTGGATCGGGATCCAACTTTCAGGCCATCATCGACGCCATATCGAGCGGTCAGATTCCAGCTAAGTGTGTTGGATTAATTTGCGACCGCGAAGGTATACTGGCCATCGATAAAGCGGCTGCCATCGGGATTCCTGCTCATGTTGTTAGGCGCCGAGATTATGAAGACTACGACAACTACGCCCTGGCCCTGACTGCAACCGTACAAAGCCTGGATCCAGATTTAATTGTGCTTGCTGGCTACCTGAGCAAGGTGCCAACGATGGTAGTTGAGCTATGGCGCGGCAGGATCATTAACATTCACCCTGCTCTCCTCCCGAAATTTGGTGGCAAGGGGTACTATGGTAGCTATGTCCATTCCGCAGTTTTGGAAGCGGGTGAAACCGAATCGGGTTGCACCGTTCATTTTGTGGATGAAATTTATGACAACGGCTCCATAATTGCACAAGCTATAGTGCCGGTTTATGATGGCGACACTTCTGAAACTCTTCAACATAGAGTGCTCACCGAAGAGCACAAATTACTGCCCGACGTAATTGAAAAACTTTTAACACATCGAATTTAGTATGGCCGGCCTCAAAGCACACCCAATTCACAAAACGTCATTGCACATCAAGAGGGCTCTAATTTCTGTGTCTGACAAATCGGGTCTCGAGCCCCTGGTGAAATCGCTGCATGCAGCCGGAGTTCAGCTCATATCGACAGGTGGCACTAGAAAGTCGATCGAGTTGATGGGAGTACCCGTTATTGACGTTTCGTCAATAACCAACTTTAGCGAATGCCTAGATGGTCGGGTTAAGACACTCCATCCCGCAGTACATGCAGGGTTACTTGCCAGGATGGATGTGGCCGACGACCTATCACAAATGGCGCAATTGGGATACGATCCCATCCAGCTTGTGGTCGTGAATTTATATCCTTTTGAGCAGACGGTGACAAAATTAGGCGTGACTCTAGCAGATGCGCTCGAGAATATTGACATCGGTGGTCCAACTATGATTCGCGCGGCAGCCAAAAACGTAGGACATGTGTGCGTACTCACCGATCCATCGCAATATCCAGATTTCATCGATGAGTTGGAGAAGGGTCCAATTTCATACGAACAACGTTTGAAATTGTCGACACAGGCATTTAATCGTATCGCTGTGTACGACACAGCCATTGCTGGATATCTTATGGCACATAATAACGTAGAGCCACAGCCTTGGTTGCACTTGTCGTTACCGTTGCAGCAGTCGCTCAGATATGGCGAGAATCCACATCAGCCGGCGGCTGTTTATGGAAATCAGAACGAGTTCATCGACTGTTTCCATGGCAAGGAACTGAGCTACAATAATTACTTGGACGTTGACGCCGCACTTTCATTAATCGGCGAATTCGACGACGAGGAACCCGTTTGTGCCATCATCAAGCACACAGTAGCTTGCGGGGTTGGCACCGGAAGCACCCTACTTGAGTCGTACAACAGGGCATTCGAGACTGATACAGTGTCTCCATTTGGCGGCATCATCATCGTGAACAAAGAGCTTGATCTCGAAACGGCTGTAGCCATCGATACAATTTTCACGGAGATTGTGATTGCACCCTCCTATTCAGCCGAGGCCAAGGATTTATTGATAAAAAAAGCAAACCGAAGGCTCATAACTCAACTCAAACCACTTAGCGGCCAAACCCGATCAATTAGATCTGTTTTTGGCGGTGTTTTGCAACAGACGCCCGACCTTCAGTTGGAATTGCCCGAAAACTGGCAGATAGTTACCGAACGGAAGCCGTCGGGCATCGAAATGCACGACATGATCTTCGCATGGAAAGTTGTGAAGCATGTTAAATCGAATGCAATCGTATTCGTGCGTGATGGCCAGACGTTGGGTATTGGCACGGGTCAGACGAGTCGCGTCGACTCTGCCGAAATTGCCGTCATGAAAGCTGACAAAGCAGGCCTAAACCTTCATAGGAGCGTAGTAGCATCAGATGCATTCTTCCCATTCGCCGACGGTGTAGAGGCCGCTGCAGGTGCTGGGGCAACCGCAGTAATCCAACCAGGCGGCAGTGTTCGCGATGCCGAAGTGATCGATGCCGCCAACCGCATGAACCTCTCAATGGTGTTTACGGGCCTTAGGCACTTCAAGCATTAAATTACTGCATTTATGTGCAGATAAAGATTCGCTTCTACCGTTGTTTCGTCGTAAATTCAGCCACATATATTTTTGCTCCGCTTCTGATCTGTCCCGATGACTTCAACCCCACCAGTTTCAAAAATATCTTCGAACAATAAGAAATCCGGATTTCTTGACTGGATGTATGCCGACATTGCCATAGACCTTGGCACGGCTAATACACTCATTTACATGCGTGGCCATGGAATCGTACTGAACGAACCATCCATCGTCGCTCTAAATCCGCAAAACCAACCCGTGGCCATTGGCCACGAGGCTCGCCTGATGCACGAAAAAACGCACCGAGACATTCGTACGGTACGTCCTTTACGCGATGGTGTAATTGCGGATTTCGAGGTAGCCGAAATGATGATCAAAGGGATGATTAAAAAGGTGAAAACGAAATGGTATACTACAACCCGTAAGATGGTAGTGTGTGTGCCTAGCGGTATCACCGAGGTTGAGCGCCGTGCTGTTCGTGATAGTGCAGAACATGCTGGTGCAAAAGAAGTTGCACTAGTCGATGAGCCAATGGCAGCAGCCATCGGTATCGGACTCGATGTACACGAACCTGTTGGCAACATGATCGTCGACATCGGCGGTGGAACCACTGAAATTGCTGTAATCGCACTTTCAGGCATAGTCTACTCACAGTCGGTTCGCCTCGGTGGTGATGAACTCAACGACGACATCATCAACTATTTCCGACGCAATCACAACCTACTGATTGGTGAGCGTACTGCCGAGCACGTAAAATGCATGATCGGCTCGGCCGCACCCCTCGATGAAGAGCTCGAAATCACTGCAAAAGGACGCGATCTTGTAAACGGTGCCCCACGCACGCGTACCGTTTCCTCTAAGGACGTCAGAGAAGCTATTTCAGAATCGGTGAACACTATCATTGAATCGATCACTAAGTCGTTGGAACAGACTCCTCCCGAACTGTCGGCCGATATTTTGGACCGTGGTATTATGCTTACTGGGGGTGGTGCGTTGCTAAAAAATCTCGATAGATTGATCACAGAAACCACCGATCTTCCGGTGCATATTGCCGAAGATCCTCTTACAGCAGTAGTAAGGGGAACAGGTGCCGTTCTTGAGAATTTTGATTACTACAAGAGCGTTGTTTCCTAACCGTTGAAATAAGCCCACTCTATGCAGGCACTCATAGAAAAGATTGGAGATGCCCGCGTCCACTTCATAACGGCGCTGATTCTTATCGGTGCCATCACATTGATAGTGTTTCGGTATGAGGGCGGATTGAACAATGTACGAAGGGCTTCGCTGGCAGCCTTCAGTTACCTGGAGCAACCATTGTCACAATGGAGAGTTTACAGAAAAGCGTTACAAACCAACGAAGATCTGCGCAGGCAAAACATCCAGCTTCTCGACGAAGTCTCGAGACTTCGTTCGGCTAGATATGAAAATGAAGAGCTGCGTGAACTATTAGGTTATCGCGACTCGAGTAGGTATGACCTCTACCCAATTGTTGTGGTTGGTAAGCAAATTACGGGACTGAACAACATATTGACGATTAATGCCGGCTCAAATGCCGATTTAGACGTTGGAATGCCGGTTGTCAACTCGAGTGGATTGATAGGTAGGATCATTCTCACCGGTAGCAACAACTCCATCGTGATGCCCTACATCGACATCAGAAGCCGTATCAGCGCTAAGCTTCAAGGATTACAAACCGGTGGCATCGTTTCATGGGAGGGAAAGCGCATTGACGAACTCATCATGAGCACAATCCCAAGAACGGTTCAGGTCGATTCCGGCATGGTAGTGGAGACGTCCGGTTTCAGCAACGACTTACCCGCCAATATTCCTATTGGTACCGTGATCCGTACAGTACCAGATCCCGGGAAAGACACACAAACCTTGTATTTACGCCCATTTGTGAACTTATTTGATGTGTCGGAAGGGTTCGTGATACGATTCCGTCCCGACACAGCCGTAATTCGCCTGCAAGAAATCTACATGGAGCAGTTCCAATGAGAGGGGAACTGGTACGCGACATACTTTGGGGTTTCCTATTTCTGCTTCTTCAGTTAGCTGTGTTCCGTCACCTGAGTATCTTTAGCATGCAAATCGATGCGGTGCTTATATACTGCCTATTTCAAATAAATCGACGAGATCGAACTACGGCAATTTTGACTTGTGCATTCTTTGGGCTCATGCAAGATGCTTTCCTCGATTTGTGGGGACTCAACTTATTTGCAAAAACGCTCACGGCCTACATCCTCACATTCTTCGTAAGAGCAACCGAAGAGGTTCGAATGCCGACAATTCAAGTATTTTTAGCCGTATTTTTGGCTAGTATATTGCATAACTTGATATTTTTAAGTGTAGCATACTTCAGTGAGAGCTATGCCGTTCAGGTGTTGTTCTGGCAGCACTTGTTTGGGAGCAGCTTCTACACCGCTGTTGTAGCTACATTGCTACATCTGTTTCACCGATATTGACGTAACTTATTCGGAATCATGGTCGACGCCAAAAAGATCCATATCCAAACGTCCATACGGGTTCTGCAAGGGATCGTAATTGGAATCGCAGTCATCATGATTGTTGCATTAATCAAGATGCAGATCATCGACTACGACAAACACACTCCGAAATCGGACAGCAACGCTCTGCGTCGAGAGTACATCGAGGCAGCCCGCGGATTGATCCTTGACCGCAAAGGGCGGATCATGGTGTCGAACACACCGATCTATTCCATCACGGTCGTTCCAGCCGATTTCAAGTGGGAGTCACTCTCGCTACTCGCCGACCTATTGGAACAAGATACCGAAATGTTGGAGGGTACCATTCGCGATGCCGCTCGTGAGAACAGACTGCGCGCCGTTCGAATAGCTACCGACGTAGATTTTGCCACCTTCTCTCGCGTACAAGAGAACATATGGCGCCTACAAGGTGTGTCGCACCAAATTGAAAGCAAAAGAAGCTACGAACATGGGGTGATGGGATCGCACATGTTTGGCTACTTGCGGGAGGTTACACGCGACGAACTGAATGCCAACCGCGATATATATCGGATGGGCGACGTATCCGGTAAAAGCGGCGTTGAGCAGGTGTATGAGAAAAGTCTAAGAGGAGCCACTGGCACATCATTGGTTAGAGTTACAGCGAAGGGTCGATCTTTAGGGGCGTACGACAATGGTACACACGATATCATCCCAATTAAAGGATCAGATATCGTAACCACTATCGATGCAGATCTCCAAATGCTCGCCGAGAAGCTGATGCAAAACAAAACCGGTGGGCTCGTTGCGATCGACCCGCGCGACGGCGCTATACTTGCACTCGTAAGTGCTCCACAATACGACCTTAACAAATTATCGGGCAAACTCGACCGAAAATATTGGGCAGAGATCAACACCGACAAGTCACGACCGCTGTTCAACCGAGCAATTTCTACCCGACAACCTCCCGGTTCTACATTCAAACCGGTAATGGGGCTTATCGGCCTTGATCTTGGAATCATCACACCAGAAACTCGAGTCTTTTGCAGTGGTGGATTCTATAAAGGCAGACTCTACAAGTGCACGGGATCGCATGGCTCGGTAAACCTCGAAGAAGCCATATTTCACTCATGCAATACCTTCTTTTTCGATATGATGGACAAAATCGGAACTCGAAAGAGGTTCCTAGATTGGAAACGTCATGCAAACGACCTCGGCCTTGGAATCCAGAACGGCATTGACATCCCCCAAGAATCGTCGGGCATCATCCCCGATAGCGCTTACTTTGACCGAGCATTCGGGGTCCGGCGCTGGGGGATCGGCGATATCATCAGCTTGGGAGTAGGTCAAGGGGTAATTTCTATGTCACCACTGCATGTTGCTCTGTCGATAGCTGAAATTGCCAACGGTGGTTACTGGGTCCAGCCACATATCGTGAAGTCGATCCGCAATGTTGATGGATCCATTGAGTACACTAATCCTGATAAACATAAAATCGAATGGATTAAAGACGAGCATCTAGAAATTGTTCGCCGTGGCATGCTACGCATGGTTCAGGAAGGCGGAGGACGCCATTACGCCAAGTTGGACTCTTTCCTAGTTGCTGGTAAGACTGGTACTGCCCAAAACCCACATGGTGAAGACCATGGTTGGTTTGTCGGGTTTGCCCCATACGATAATCCTCAAATCGCCATTGCTGTCATTTACGAAAATGGTGGCTACGGTATGCCTTCTGCGTCGCCAATTGCTGGACTTCTGATGGAGCAGTATCTGTATGGAAGAGTAAAGCGTACCCATTTGATCGATCACGTGGTTAACTACAAACCAGTACCGACAAAGGCGAATCGTTAACGATGGAATGGACTAGACATCTTGAATGGGCGATTATCGGAGTCTGGATTGCACTTGCTGCAATTGGGTTAGTTGCTATCTACAGCGCCACGCAAGGACCAGGATCAGAATTTCTTCCGATTGGTATTCAGGGCAACTTTTTCAAGCAAAGTATATTTGTCGCCCTTTCTGTTGTGATGTTGGCAGTTGTGCAGTTCATGCAACCGAGAATATTTCAGTCGGGCTCTTATGCCTTCTACCTGTTCTGCCTTGTTTTAACACTGGCTACGATATTCATCGGAGTCGAAATCAATGGCGCCCGTTCATGGATCCGGATAGGTGGCATCAACTTGCAAGTGTCAGAGCTTACAAAGTTTGCGACGGTATTAGCGGTATCTGCGTTCCTATCAGGTCAGCGCGACATCTTAGGTGAACGTATTGGGCCAGCTCTTGTGGCGGTGATCTTGATCATCATACCTGCAGGTATCATCTTTCTCCAGAACGACACAGGAACGGCTCTGGTTCTCATCGGCCTGATCCCCATCATGTTGTTCTGGTCCGGCATCCCCTATGGAATTGCCCTTCTGATGATATCGCCTGCCGTAATCGGGTACTTCTCCATTATAGAGTGGTACTATGGTTTGATTGCCGCCGTTTTTTTCACCGGACTCATCTTCTTTGTTCAACGCCGCGCATGGCTCACGATTTCGAGTGCAGCCTTGGGAGTGGCAATCGTATCATCTGTCCAAATTGTGCTCTTCCGAGTTCTACAACCACACCAGAGGGCTCGTATTGAGGTATTCACAAACCCGGAATCCGACCCATTAGGAGCCGGTTGGAACGTGCTTCAAGCTCGCACGGCCATCGGGTCGGGTGGTATCACAGGCAAAGGGTTTCTAGAGGGAACCCAAACTCAGCTGAGATTTATCCCTGAACAGTGGACTGATTTCATCTTCACGGTAATTGGCGAAGAGTTTGGCTTCGTTGGCGGGGCCATCGTTGTTATTCTGTTCACCATCCTACTGTTAAGGCTTCTGACACTTGCTGGCATGCATAAACACCCGTTTGCGCAAATGGTGACAGTCGGTGTGGTTGGCATCATCCTTATTCACATCGTCATAAACCTGGGAAGCGCACTTGGGCTTCTACCCGTCATCGGGATCCCACTTCCGTTTATATCGTACGGAGGCAGCTCATTCCTAGTTAACACCTTCATGCTGGCGGTCTGCCTAAATATGTGGCACCACCATAGAGAGCTTAGCATCTACGCCGGTTGATACACCGCATCGGTCCGAAGTGAGAATGACCGCCGGTGATGAACCGTTGCCCCGTGGATCTGCAAGGCCTCGAAATGGGCCTTTGTAGGGTAGCCGACATTCCTGTTCCAATTGTACTGGGGGTACTCATCGTGCAATGCTTTCATCAAATTATCCCTGTGCGTCTTTGCAAGTATAGATGCGGCTGCAATGCTGGCTGACCGATTGTCGCCCTTTACAATGCAGGTATGGGGTATCAGGCACGATGTAAACCTGTTACCATCAACTAAAAGATGATCTGGATTTGCGTTTGCATGCTCTGCACACTCCATCATAGCCTGGATTGATGCCCACAAAATATTGATTCGATCGATTTCGGCAGGAGTTTTTTCCACTATACACCAGAAATCGACATTAGCCTTTATCCAGGTAGCTAATTCTATGCGCTCATGCTCCGGTATGGTCTTACTATCGCGCAGGCTTTCATGGCTGATCCCAGGTTTCAAAATCACACCAGCAGCCACAACTGGACCAGCAAGGCATCCCCTTCCCACTTCATCCAAACCCATAACTCGCAAAGTACCCTCAGACCAAAGTGTTCGCTCAAAGTGAAGCCGGTCTGGATTTTCTTTTTTGTTGACAGTCTGCCTCATTAACTTGGATGATGCAATTGGGCGAATGATTTTCTATTGTCGGAAGTTATCAAATTATGCGTTTCCTCTACCAAGCTTGGCAAGACAAATTATCGGACGATGGCAAAAACCCGTTCGATCGTTTATGGGATCTGTTTCAGCAGCTTCTTCTCATATCTAGTGGAGACGTGGCACAAGCGCTTCGCTGGCTTACTCAACTCGACAAAGAGTATAAGATAACAGACGATCAGAAAGAGTACTCTCTTGGAGATTTTATAAAAGATCTTGAAGACAAAGGCCTGATAAAATACGACGAAGACCGAAACTCAATGGTGATGACCGCCAAATCGGAGCGAAGTCTACGCACTCGCTCGCTCGAGGAGGTTTTCCGAAACCTCAAGCAAGGAGAGATGGGGTCGCATAAAACAGCCGGCACTGGCCGAGGACCCGAGCCAGAAGCAGAGACCAAGCCGTGGAGTTTCGGCGACGACATCCATCGCATTGATGCTCCAAACTCGCTTCTAAATGCACTCCAGCACAGCTCGATAGATGCGTTCAATCTGAGGGAAGACGATCTGATGGTGTATGAGACCGATCACAGCACCTCCGTAGCAACCGTGCTCATGATCGACTTGAGTCACAGCATGATCCTATATGGTGAGGACAGAATAACACCCGCCAAAAAAGTCGCACTGGCCCTCTCTGAGTTGATCATGAACCAGTACGAGAACGACTCTCTCGACATCATTGCATTTGGCAACAGCGCCTGGCCAGTTACCATCAAAGATTTGCCATACCTCCAAGTTGGACCATACCACACCAACACGCAGGCTGGCTTGGAATTGGCTAGAAGTATCTTGCAACGAAAGAAATACGCAAATAAGCAGATATTCATGATTACAGACGGGAAGCCTTCTGCCATGATGGACAATGGCAAGCTCTACAAAAACAGCTTTGGCCTCGATCGCAAGATTGTAAACCGTGTGCTACAGGAGGCAGTGAAATGCCGTAGGGAGCGAATAAGGATCACCACATTCATGATTGCAAGCGATCCGTATTTACAGGGATTCGTCAGGGAAATGACGGAGGCCAATCAAGGAAGAGCCTATTATGCGTCGCTCGATTCACTTGGTGGCTATATCTTTGAAGATTACATTCGCAATAGGCGCAAATCGGTGAGATAAAAAAAAGCCGATGGGGTTACCATCGGCTTTGAATAATCTTAAGCGACGATCACATCCGCTGTTAGAGCTCGAGTTTAGCAATTACTCTGCGGGTGATGTTCAGCGTCTCTCTAGCTTCGTCAGAAACGTAGAGAAGGATGATGTCGCCATTACTTGTGCGTGGATTTAGCACGAAAGTCATCCCCATTTCGTTTGCCACGTCGGCAATACCCTTCTCAATCTTTTCGAATAGAGGAGTAAGCTGCGTCTGTTGCTCTTTCATGAGGTCTTCCTGGTACTGTGCCTGGAAGTTCTCGAGTTTGTCGCGCATGCCTTCGAGTGCACGCTCTTCTGCAGCGCGGGCATCGTTCGAAAGCACGGATGCCTTTTGCTGGTAGTCGGTTGCTCTTTTTTCGAAGTCGGCTTGTAATTTGCCGAACTCGTCCCGTTTGCGTTCAGCAAAATTTTGAAGCCTGCGCTCGACTGCTGCATACTCAGGCATTTTAACAAGAATTTCCTGTGGATCGACATAGCCGATCTTAAGAGTCTGTGCCTCAGCTACTACTGTTGAAACAGTAAGAGCAATGAATAGTCCTATTAGGATGCTTCTCATGGGTACTTACTATTGAACCAATTTAGCTATTACCTTCTCTGTGATATTCAGACGGTTTTTTCCGTCGTCTGATACGAAGAGAAGTATGGATTCACCCTGGCTGGTTGCCTCGTTAAGAACGTAGGTCAAGCTCAGTTCCTTTGCAACAGCACTGATGGCATTGTCAATTTTTTCAAGTATTGGACGCAAAAGCTCATTGCGCTTATTGCCCAATTCCTGTTGAATCTCAACTTGAAGACCCTGAAGCGCCTCTTCTTCTGCAATCAAACGCTGCTCCTCTTTATCGCGGGCATCGTTCGACATCACAGCGGCATTTTGTTGAAAACGCTGCACATCGGTTTGAAACTTCTGCACACGAGTAGTAAATGACGTTTGACGGCTTTGTGCCAAGTCGTTCAATGTTTTCTCGATGGTAGCTGTCTCTGGCATACGCTCAAGAACGTCCTGCGGATTCAAGTAACCAATTTTAAGCTCTTGAGCCTGTAATGGAGCAACCAAAACAAGCATTACGGCTAAAACTGCAAAAAGGCGATTTGCCATCTTTATCATCATTAGTGGTGTGGATTGTCCCTTGAGGGAATTTTCTCTAGTCTGGTAAAATAACCATTTTTTTACTACTGGCCAGTAGTGGTGTCAACATCTATGCCCAGCTCTTTGAGAACGTCGTTACTTAGATTCCATTGTGGCTTCGTGTACAAAAACAAAAAATCACCGGATCGGTCGAATACGAAGTCATAATTTCCTCTCTCAGCCACGGTTCTTACAGCCAGCATGATCTTTTGCTGAATGGGCTCCAGCAAGGTCTCTTGAGTTTTGTAGTATTCACCATCTGGTCCATATTTCGATTGAACCAACCGATCCTTATCGGCGATTTTCCTGTCTATTTCATCTTGTTTGTCTTTTCTGACCTGCTCCGTGTAAAGGATCTCCTTTGCCTGAAGATCTCTCTTCAGTTCTTGGATTTCCTTTTCCAAGTTATCGATTTCGGTAGCCCAACCTTGTACGATGGTCGCCAAGCGTTGCTCAATACCACTGTAGTCGGGCAGTTTCGAAAGAATGTACTCTGAGTCGATGTAACCCGTCTTTTGATTCTGAGCCAAAGCATCCTGGCCATTCATGAAGGCCAGCAACACAATAATGCCAGTAAATGAACAGCGAAGGAGATGTTTCATGATTAGAATGGAGCTCCAATGTTAAAGAGGAATTCCCAACGACGAGGGAGGATGCTCGTACCGTAAACACCGTCGAAACGATAACCATAGCTCAAGTCTACAAGACCCAAAATCGGGAGGAATATGCGTGTACCAACACCTGCAACCCGCTTCACGTCGAATGGGTCGTATGTGTTGAACGAACGATAAACATTTCCGGCTTCAGCGAACATGTATGGGATGAGCTGTAGCTGGGCATTCGATACGAGTGGATAACGTATCTCGGTGGAGTATTTATTGTAGATGCGTCCGCCAATAGGCTGTCCATTCGAGTACGGCGTAATAGAACCGCCCAATCCACCCGGGAAACCTTTGAGGTCGATGTTGTCGTTTGTAAACGATTGGCGTTGCTGTAATGGCGTGCCTCCCATGTAGAAGCGCTGGAACTGGCTGCGGTCTTCTTGGCCAAACCAACCCAAGTGCCCCCACTCTAAACCAAATGACGACACTAGCTTCCCAACAATCGGAATGTGGTACTGATAGGTTGTCTTTAGCTTGTAATACTGAGAGAAGCCGAAAACGGGAGGGGCAAATTCAGCCGACAAGGACAACTTGGAGCCATTGTTAGGTGAAATAAAGTTATCGAGCGAGTTACGCTCAATCGATGACCGGAAACTCAATAAGAAGGTGTTCCCACTGGCACCACCAAAGAACTGACCGTCCTGATCATTCACATTGTACTTCTGTAAAATGATTGCATTCGATTGCGAGAAATAATCATCTGGCCAAGTAAGTCGGCGTCCCATCGACACCGATGTCGAGAAGAGCTCATACTTGAACGTTGAAGTATTATAAAGACTGTATGAAGTGTTAAACCCGAGTGATGTTGGCTTTCCGTTCAGCCAAGGCTCACTGAAGCCGATATCGTAATTTTGGTATCCACGTCCGGTAACCTGAATGCCCAACGATAGCCTCTGCCCATCGCCTGTTGGCAGAATGGAGTAAGCATCGCGGTTGAACATGTTCTGGATGGAGAAGTTGTTGAAATTCACCCTTGCCGAAAGAATCATACCGATACCACGTCCACCAAAGCCTCCAGAAAGCTCGAAATTGTCTGTACCAGTGGTCTCCTCTAGGTTGTAGGTGATGTTCGTCGTCTTGTTTTCGTAGTCGACGTCCAACTGTGGATCAATCTTCTCTGGCACGAAATAATTCAGGGTCTGCAGCTGGCGCACCGAGCGGATGATTGCAGAACGGCTATACGTTTCGCCCGGATACGTGCGCAATTCGCGACGGATTACGTTGTCGTGCGTACGGGTGTTACCTTTAATTTCAACCTTCTCAATCTTGGCGATTTCGTCTTCAATGATAAAGAAGTTAAGGTCCAACGAATCGGCCGCAACCACTTGGATGCTTGGCTCAATCCTGAAGAACAGGTAACCTAAATTATGGTGGATCGAAGTGATGTCGGTTTCGTCCTTGTTGATCTGCAAGTTTTCCTGAAAAAGCGTCTCATTGAACACATCACCAGTCCTGAATCCCAGTGCCTCGTTTAGTCGATCTTCGGTGTGGACCGTGTTTCCGTCCCAGATAATGTTACGCACAAAATACTGTGGACCCTCAATCACGTTTAGGTCGATCTGAATACCTTCTTTGCGTCCAAAATCGGCGACATATACCGTATCACTTATAATCTGAATATCTCTGTATCCACGACTCTTGTAGTACGTGATGAGATTATCTTTGGCTGTTTCGTACTTGTCTTTCTTAAACAACTGTCGTGCCAAACGATACCAAGTATTCTCCTTCACCTCTTTCATCTTTTTCTTCGCCATTCTATCAGAGACAGTCTCATTACCCACGATATTGATCTTTTCGATCTGCAAACGTTTACCTGGATCGATGGTGAAGAACAGCTTAGCCCTATTAAGCACAGGATCGGTAATCTCCATGCGTGTCTCCACTTCGGTATAGCGGTATCCTTTTTCAAGATAGTACCTCTTAATGGCACTCTCAGCCTGGGATATCGTAGAATTTGTGATTCCGAAACCGGTAAGCATCGGCACCCTCTCGCGCACCTCGCGTCGCGCAGACTTTTTAATCCCCAGCACTTCGAACGATTCTAGTCGCGGCTGCTCTCTTACATAGATTGTGAGATAGATACCTTCTTCGGTGCGCCTATCCTCGAGAATTTGAACATCAGAGTAGAGCCCTGTTCTGTAAACTCTTCTCAACGCATTGGTGATGGCCGACCCGGGCACCAAAATTTCCTCACCCACCTGCAAGGCAGCTGTAGCGAGAATGAAGGGTTCGTTTGTAGACTGTTGACCTGTGACGGTAACGCCCAAAATCTTCAGCAACTTTGGATCGTTGTCTGACGGATTAATGAGGTTAAGCTTTGTGGTGTCGCTCACAACAACCTGTGCGGTTGTCGGTAATGATACCCCCAGCAAAATCAGCAGGGTCAGTAGTAATGGGATGTAGACGTTTTTATGTGGCACGCCGAGATAAACGATAGTTTCTTGAAAATATTTCAGATACAGAATTACGATGTTGGTTTCTGTACCTGTTCGGAAGTTTTACCATAACGCCGCTCGCGTTTCTGGTACGATGCAATGGCTTGCATCAAATTGGGTCTGCGAAAGTCTGGCCAGTAGGTATCTGTGATAACGAGCTCTGAATAAGCCAGCTGCCAAAGCAGAAAATTACTGATGCGGTATTCGCCACTTGTGCGAATGATGAGGTCTGGGTCTGGAATATCGGCAGTCGACAAATGGGCACTGATTAGCTCGTCAGTAATATCGGATGGATCCAATTCACCGTTCTTGGCCTTCTCCGCAATCTTACGGCTCGCTTCGGTGATATCCCACCTACCAGAGTAACTGAGTGCGATGCAAAGCATCATTCGGTCGTTATTCTTGGTTGTTTCGATGGCTTCGCTGAGCTCGCGTCGAATATTGTCGGGAAGTCGGTCAATCTGGCCAATAGCTACCAATCTGATATTGTTGTCGTTCAACCTTCCGGCCTCTTTGCGTAATGCCCGAATCAGAATGCGCATTAAGGCATTCACCTCGGTTCTGGGTCGATTCCAGTTCTCGGTCGAAAAGGCGTACAAAGTGAGGTATTTCACTCCAATTTCGGCACATGCCTCGGTAATTTCACGTACACTGTCGACACCGGCTTTGTGACCCATTACCCGCAACCCGCCACGGCTATTCGCCCAACGGCCATTGCCATCCATGATGATGGCAATATGTTGTGGAATACCAACCGTCAAGTCAGCCTGCTTTGCTTCACCATTGGCCGTCGATGTCGTTATTACAGCTTCCATGGTGGATTAGCTCGTGATTTGCTCTTCGAGTGCCAACATCTCGAGTAGGGTTACGGCGGCTTCGCCACCTTTATTGCCTCGGTCGATTCGTGCGCGATCTTGTGCCTGTTCTTCGGTATCGACGGTCAGGACACCAAAAATGACTGGCCTACGGGTTTCGAGCATCACTTGCATTACGCCATCGCTAGCTGCGCCAGCAACGTAATCGAAGTGCGGGGTCTCGCCTCTGATAACTGCACCAAGTGCAATAATGCCGTTATATCGTCCCGTATCTAGGGCCATTCTGACAGTAATTGGAATTTCAAAGGCCCCCGGACACCAAAAAACGTCTACATCCGACGCAGGCATCCCCAGTTCAGTGCATCTTTGTAATGCACCCTGAAGTAGCTGCCCAGTAATGTGATTATTCCATCGCGATACGACAACCCCGATACGGGTGCCGTCTGATACCTTTAGTTGCTCTGGAATGCCAAGGGTAAAATCTGCCATAAACCGTAAATTACGACTCAATTGCGAGAAATGCAGACTTTATTGCCATACATCGGTTTTTCATTTTGGTAACCATGTCGAAATCGGCATGAATGTACCCGAAGTAGCTAAAATCTTGAAATCTAAATCCATGAAAATCACTGCCGGCTGTAATAATGAGGTCATGCTCTGCAGCCAAATTTCGGTATTTCGACTGTAGCGTGTAACCGTGCGAGGGATGCAGGTACTCAAACCCATCAATGCCGGAAGCTATCATCTCATCGAGCTGGCTCTGGGTATAGTGCGTACTTGGATGCGCTAATACGGCAACGCCACCAGCCGAATGGGCCGATTTAATCAAATCTGACACCTGTATGTGATCGAGTGGGACATAAGCTGGTGCCATGTTTCCAATGAACCTATCGAACGCATCTCTGCTATGTGTAGCATGACCCGATTTCACCAAAGCTTGCGCAATGTGGGGACGGGTGATCACATCGGCTGCTTCCGATGTAACATCCTCAATATTCAGATATACACCCATCTCGCTGAGCTTACCAAGAATTTGATCTGCTCTGCTTTTACGAATCCGCTGCTGAGCCTGAAGCATTAACCTCCATCCTTCGTTTCGCTGATTAATGCCATAGCATAGCACATGGCATTCTCTATCGTTGTATGAGGCCGTAACCTCCACAGCCGGAATCACCTCGACACCCAATGGCAGACCTGCTTCTATGGCCTCATCAACGCCCTCCATAGTATCGTGATCCGTGATGGCGATACACGAAAAACCGTAGTTCTTCGCTCTGTGAACCAGCTCAGAAGGCGAATATTTGCCATCGGAACACGTGCTGTGCATGTGTAAATCTGCCTTGTACGTACTGGCAGACATCAGCGCCTTGGTTTGAGAATTGATTCGTAAGCTGGCTTGTCGTTGATCAGTTCAACCGCCCTCTTCAGCACTGGATCGTATGTCATTCGTACTTTCAGACGCTCAACGGGTCCACCAGCTTTTGAGGCCAGTTCCAAGTGGAGCTCCTGCTTCACCGAAGCCTTGTTTGCTCGAAGATCGGCATCCTTCTTGTCGTTGACTAGCCTGCGGAGTGCCTGAAGTTGAGCACGAGACTCAGCAGCCATTCCGTTCGTGTTGAGGCTTGCCTCTAGATCTGCTATCATGACTTCGCTCTGGGTCGAAAAATCAAATCCGTCTCTTTTCAACCAAGCCAAGAAATCCTCGAACACAGCATCAGGCAGTACTCCGCCGCCTACTGGAATTTCGCGATTACTTTGCGTTGCATAGAAAAAGTACTTGCTGTTTTGAAAAAGGGCAACTTCGACCATCGTGGGTATGCGACGAGCGATGGATATGTCTGGTTCAACACCCGCACCATCGTAAACCGTTCTTCCAGCCCTAGTTTTGAACGGGCGCCTCAGGGAGTCTGGTACCGTGTTGGTGGCATCGGTTGATTTGCCGTCATAAAAATACTGGATGGCTTGGATGCTTCGACCGCTCGGTATGTAATACTTCGACACCGTAATTTTCATGCTGATATCGTACGATAAGGGACGAATGATCTGCACGAGACCTTTTCCGAAGCTGCGCTCACCAATAATCACGCCTCGATCGAGATCCTGAACGGCACCAGCCACAATTTCTGAGGCAGATGCGCTACCTCCATCCTGCAAAATCACAAGTGGAACGTCGGGTAGCAAGGCTGGCTCGTCGGTGGAGTATGAGAAAATGGTATCTGGAGTACGACCCCGAGTTTTTACGACTTCAACACCTGGTCCCACAAATTTGTTGATTGTCTTCACTGCCTCATCAAGCAACCCACCTGGATTGTTGCGCATGTCGAGCACAAATCCGTCAAGCGGACCTTCTTCGATCATTTCCTGTACGGCAACCCGCAGTTCGGCAGCCGTGCCCTGCCCGAATCGGCTTATGAGTGCATAGCCAATTCGCTGCTCGCCGGGAAGTATGCCTGTATAAGCGAGGTTTTTTACTTCGATTCGCTCACGCTCAAGCTCAAATGTTAGCAACTGGTCCAAACCGAATCGCTCGATTACCAGTTTGATTTTTGTTCCAGCTTCACCGAGCAGTTGTATCTCAAGCTCTTCTGGTGAGAGGTCTTCAATGGTGAATCCATTCACCTCGACAATGATATCGCCAGCCCTCACACCTTTGTTGTGAGCCGAGTAGCCCTCGGTTGTAGCCAAAACAACCAACCTCCCCCCGCGCGATCCCACATCTATACCCACTCCGGCATACTTTCCGGTTGTGAGGATGCTCATCTGCTGATTTTGAGCCTCGTCGAAGAGCACCGTGTAGGGATCCAATGCCTGAAGCATCGAATTCAGACCGCGGCGCATGATAGTCTCAGGATTAACCTCATCTACGTAGCGAAGCGAAATCTCGTTGTACACCTCGCTGAAGAGTGTGAAATTTTTCTTTATCAGAAAGAAGAGATCGTTGTCATTAACCCGATATGCAGCTACGGCCACTAACAACGATGCAAGCAGGAAAGCCGGAATGAAATATTTACGCATAGTGCGGGGGTTAATGTTACGGTAAGGACTCGTCAACGTTCGATAAGCAGAATTTGACCCGGCATGATCCTATTTGAGTCAAGCTTGTTGGCTCTTTTTATTGAATCGACCGAAACGTTGTGTAATCTGGCTATCTGAGCTAGGTTGTCGTTCTTCTTCACCTCGTAACGGATGATATTTCCCGATGGTATACTGTTGTTCGATGAAGATGAACTTTGTGTGGAAGCCACAGCTGCTGTAGGTGCGCTCACAACCAATCGCTGGCCTATATTGATATTTGTTCCCCTGATGCTGTTCCAGCTTCTAATTTGAGCTATCGTAACACGATTTTGGCTAGCAATTTTCCCAAGGGTATCCCCTTTTCGAACAACATACACCTTACGGTTTTGGTTGTTCGTTGTGGCAGTTGGTGTTGATGCTGAAGCTTGTGATGGAGCCGATGCTACAGTAACAGTTTCAATCCTGTTCGATGGTACATTTATACGCTGACCAATTTGAATTTTTGATGTCAACCCCGGATTCTGCTCCATAAGCTCCCGCACAGTCGTGTCGTATACCCGGGCGATTGCACCCAACGATTCACCTCTCTTCACTGTGTGAATCAGCTCTGTCTGTCTTGCACTTGATGGAATTGCCTGGTAGGCGATTTCGAATAGTGCACTACTCCCCTTTGGAATTTTTAATGCGTATGGTGTCTTTCCGGGTGGGGTGGCATTACGCAACAACTCCGGGTTGTACACTTTGAGTGAATCAACCGTGATGTTCAAGGCATCGGCTAGTGTCTTCAAAGGAATTGATCCCACAATCGGATACGTATCCCAATCTAAACCACCCTCGTTTGGACGATACTTTGTCTTGAATCCGAACTGCTCTCGGTTACCTGCTATGATGGTGGCTGCGATATAGCTGGGAACATATCCACGTGTCTCTGCAGGCAGGTATGGGCTGATTGCCCAATAGTCTTTCACGTTTCCTGCATTGCGAATCGATGACCGAATTCGTCCCGGACTCACATTGTAGCCCGCCAAGGCCAGGTGCCAATCACCCCAAACGTTGTAAAGATCTTTGAGGTGTCGAGCTGCCGCCCTTGTGGCCTTCTCTGGGTCTCGTCGTTCATCGACCCAACTATCCACTTTAAGCCCGTACATGGCGCCCGTTGCCTGCATAAATTGCCACAGCCCCACCGCTTTTGCCCTACTGGTCGCCGTTGGCACTAGACCGCTTTCAATCATCGACAAAAAGACCAACTCAGTTGGAGTTCCCTCTTCCCTGAAGATTCTTTCCATCATTGGGAAGTACATCTCAGAACGCTCAAGCCAACGCTCCATGACATCGGGTCTGCGGATCCAATAGTAAGCCATGTAATTACTTACAGTCGGATTCTGGATCAAGGGAACATCCGTTTTTGCGATGTTCAGATTCTTCGGAATGTGCAAATACTCAGACCTGAAGAAGTCGTCGTCTGAGTTGAACAGCTCATCGCGGATGGCAAAAATATCGCCTACAACATCCCCCATCGGTTCCATGATGCCATAGAACTCTTGGTACTCTGTCAAGATTGCTCGATACATGGCCACAAATCGACGATTTGACTGCAGTTCGGGTATTTCATCCATCAATTGCTGCGTGGTGTTGACGGCACTATTGATGAACTCCTCTGCAGCAACGAGGTCGCCATCTACCTGAGCGACCAAAGCCTGTTGGTGCAGCTCGTACACAGAGACAATTCTGCGCAAGATGTCGTTTTCAATGTCATCAAGCCCAATGAGTGGCGAGGTAAGGGGTTTGGGGTCGACTTGGACTCTAGTTCCAGTTGTGTCGCGAGTTCCCTGGTTGCTTTGCGATAGTGCCCAACTTGGACAGGAAAACAGGATCAGTCCTGCTGCAAATACGGAGGAGATTAGTCTCATACGTATGTTCGGTTAAAAATTTGAATGATCCAGATTAGTGGAATAATCTGGGAATATAAACATTTGATGGTCATTGTATGACCACGCATGTCAGATTTCAGAGTGTTGAATTTCGCTGCACAATAGGGATGCGCCTCCCTAAACCGAACGCCTTGGAGCTCAGCCTGAGTCCTGGGGGAGCTTGTTTTCTTTTGTACTCGCTCAGCCGCAACAGCTTATCTACTTTGATCACAGTGTCGCGATCAAACCCTTCGTCGATTACTTCTTGGGCAGAACGTGCCTGCTCAATCAATCGTATCAAGATCGGGTCAAGAATATCGTACGGTGGCAGCGAGTCGGCATCGACTTGATTCGGAGCTAGCTCTGCACTGGGTGCTTTGTCCAAAATCGCTGCAGGAATTACCTCACGGAGGTAGTAACGTTCGTTGATCCATCTCGATAACGAGTAAACTTCCGTTTTGTACAAGTCGGAAATCACACCCAATGCGCCGTTCATGTCGCCGTAAAGGGTGCAATATCCAACGGCCAATTCGCTTTTGTTGCCTGTGTTGAGCAGTAAATTCCCAAATTTGTTCGAATACGCCATCAACATGGAACCACGGATTCGGCTTTGCAGATTTTCTTCAGCCAAGTCAAAAGGCAATCCGTCGAAAACGGGCGCCAATTGCCCCATAAAACTGTCATAAATCGGCTTAATCGGGATTTCGTGAATCTCCATGCTCAAATTACTTGCCAGAATCATGCTATCGTCAACACTACCTGCAGAACTGAACATGGAGGGCATTGTGATGCCAACAACATGATCTCGTCCGAGTGCCTCGACAGCCAAAACTGCAACCAATGCAGAATCGATGCCTCCAGATAGGCCTACAACGGCTTTACCTGGAATGCCAGATTTGCGGTAATAGTCTCGAATTCCGGTGGTGATGGCTCGAAACGTGCGTTCATCGAGGGTGGGGAGTCCGACAGACAATGGCTTATCAACTAGGATGCGACCATCCACTATCGCTCCGTCTACCCATCCCTCATCGAACATAGGCGCAACGGCAACGATGTCTCCACCAGGATTCACCATCATTGAATCACCATCGAAGATGACTTCCGTGTTGACTCCGCACTGATTTGCATAAAGGAACGGAATGCCCAGTTCACGTGCATGCCGTGTTAGCATCTTTCGTCTCGACTCTGCCTTAGTCCGAGTATATGGAGACGCCGAAATATTGACGATAACCTCTGCACCAGCCTGTTTGAGCTCGCGACTCGGATTACGGTCATAGTTATGGTAAACTCGCTCATTTTCGACATTCCAAATGTCTTCGCAAATGGTAATTCCTAATTGAATACCATTCCACTGCACAGGAGAATTATCTTTGGCGGGCTCAAAATACCTCAGTTCATCGAACACATCATAGGTCGGGAGCAATGTCTTGTGGCGCACTGCTTGAACTATTCCATGTTGCGCTAAAATTGCCGTATTAAAAAGCGGGCGACCGTAACCAGTTGAATTTTCGGATATGGATCCAAACAGGAGTGCCGTTGTCTGGGTGGAAGCAACTATATGATCGGATGCCTTCAGGAACTCACGAACGAATGATTGACTTTCTAGAAGATCTTGTGGCGAATAGCCGCTTACAACCAGCTCTGGCAAAACAAGTAGATCCACGCCATCTAGCTCGGCCATTTTCAGAGCCGAGATAATAGCTTCGGTATTTGCACGAAAATCGCCGACTGTCGGATTCAGTTGCTGGCACCGAACACGAATACCCTTGCTAGGTAACATTTACTCTGCAGATTGATGTACGCGTTTTCCGGCAACGTATGTCTGAAGGACCTTGATCTTCCAAATGTCAAGTTCTGGGACGCTAAAATAGTCTTGGTCTAACACGATGAAGTCTGCCCATTTGCCGATATCGAGTGTACCCAACGTCAATTCTTGGTGTCCTGCAAATGCAGCATCGATCGTAAACGAACGCAGGGCTTCGACTCGGGATAGCTTTTGCTCAGGATACCAACCGTCAAGCGGATTGCCAAGTGTATCGCGACGTGTAACTGCAGCGTAGAGGCCATGAAATGGATTAGCATTCTCAACAGGGTAATCTGAGCCAGATGCTAGCACTACACCGTTATCTAGAAATGTCCGCCAGGCATAGGCACCTTTTATTCTTTGGCTACCCACGCGGTCTTCAGCCATGTTCATATCGCTGGTGGCATGTACAGGCTGCATAGAGGCAATAATATTCAGATCGCGGAACCTAGCGAAGTCGTCGAGCGATACAACCTGCGCATGCTCGACACGATGCCGTAATTCTCGACTTGTTGCTATCGAATCTTGCACCATCGTGAAGGCATCGAGGGCAACACGGTTGGCTGCATCACCGATGGCATGTACATTCACTTGGTAGCCTTTACGTACAGCCTTATCAATCATGCGCGATAACGAATCGGGACCATAAAAAAGCAAGCCACTATTGCCGGGATCGTCGTGGTAAGGGTGGATCAGTGCAGCGCCCCTGCTGCCAAGTGCACCATCGCCATAAAGTTTGACGCTGCGTACCGACAGAAAATCGTTTAAGTAATTTTTTAAGAGTCCATCTGCAGAAATCAGGTCGAAATCGGATCCGACACCTGAAATCATACCGTAGATGCGAGTGGTCAACAGATTCTGGTCTGCAAACGATTTGTAGAGTTGGTATGCAACATGGCTCACACCAGCATCGTGAGTGGAGGTAATTCCTAAAGACCGAAGTTCTTCGAGAGCCTTCTCGAGTGCCATCCGCCTCAGTTCATCATCAGCCTCGGGTATCACGGCGTCAACTAAATCCATGGCTCCATCGATGAGCACGCCACTTGGATTGCCCCGGCGATCTTTGATGATCAAGCCCCCTGGTGGATCTGGTGTTTCGCGGGATATTCCTGCTCTCGACATCGCCACTGTATTTGCCCAAGCCGCATGGCCATCGACCCTAGTTAAATAGATCGGACGTCCATCAGAAATAGAATCTAGCTCTGCGGCAGTAGGAAATTGATTCTCTGTCCATAGTACTTGATTCCAGCCACGGCCAAGAACCCAATCTGCCTGGGGGTTGGCATCTGCCCATGTCTTAACTCGTTCCAAGGCCTCTCCAACCGAACGCGTGCCCTCCAAGTTTACCTGCATTGCCCTGTAGCCTAGGCCCATTACGTGACCATGAGCATCAATCAGGCCCGGAATCACCGTTTTTCCCTGCAAGTCGATCACTTGGGCATATGCATAGAGATCTTTTAGATCTGATGTGTCGCCAATTGCAATAACTTTACCATCGCGTACGGCCATTGCGTTAAAATGCATGATGGAATCGCCACTTGGCGTATATCCGTTCATGTTGTGAACGTACATATCAGCAATTGGAGACTGAGTGCACATCGTGGTGGTTATCGAAACTGCCACAAGGGCTAGGAGGCGGAAAAATCGGGTCATAATACCTGTTATCAGGTTGATTAAGTTGGGAACTGGACAGCCAAATTACGGTATTCGAACGAAAATAAATACCTTATTGATTAAGCGATGAACTTCGACTCCAGCAATATCACCATTCGAAAAGGATCTAAGCTAGACTTGACAAAAGTCAATATGCTTAATTATGAAATCTTTGGCGAAGACAGGCTGATCAATAGTTTAGACCACGATTACTTGCTCATATTATTGGCAGAAGTTGAGTCTGTACCAATCGGTTTCAAAATCGGGTATGGATTAAGTGCAGGCGTTTTTTACTCGGCAAAAGGGGGTGTGCTCTCAAACTGGCGAAAAAAAGGTCTGGCAAAAAGATTGCTACGTGCTATGGAAGATACTGTTCGGTTAGATGGGTACAGAGAGCTTCGATACCATACATTCCCAACTCGGTGGCCAGGAATGCTGAGCTTAGGACGCTCGGCTGGCTACGATATCTTGGAGGCGGTCTGGAACCCCGTTTACAACGACTACCAAATATTGATGTTCAAGAAGCTAGATTAAACTACCGGTAGTTTGTGAATACCATTGCCACTGGCAGGTCTGCCTCTTTTAGCACCGCTTGGGCTTCCTGCAGCTCATCACGACTTTTGCCTGACACCCGAACGGTATCGCCCTGAATGCTTGCCTGAACCTTGAGCCCGGCACTCTTGAGCGCCTGTACTATCTTCTTGCCGTCTTCTTTCGTAATACCCTGCTTGATAGTAATGACTTGGCGAATGTAACTCTTGGTTGCAGCTTCTTGAGTTCCATAATCAAGGAACTTCAAAGAGATACCAGCCTTTACCAATCGTAGCTGCAAAATGTCGGTCATGGCACGCAGCTTCATGTCGTCGGCGGCAAAAAGCGTGATCTGTGTGTCGCTGCGGGTTATCGTACAGTCGGTACCCTTGAAATCGTAACGAGTCAAGACTTCCTTGTTTGCTTGTACAACAGCGTTGTCAACCATTTGAAGGTCGACGGTTGACTCGATGTCAAATGAGCTGGACTTCGACATATCTAAAATATCTGGCTAAAATGAGTGTTTTGATGCGTTGGATTTCGCAGGTCCGTGTAGAGATTATACCGTAAATATTCGGGAAATACCGGATGATCTGCAAGCCTGGCTAAATCTAAGAAATCAACCGATTTCAAGAATTGCTCTTCGGCAGAAAACTCAGGATCAGCACCCAGCTGAAGATTTCCACCTATAATATCGCAAAACCAATAGTACTCCACAGCGTGGAATGGTGCTTTAATAAATTCCGAAGTATACATGATGCGCTTCGGATCCACTATAAGCCCCGTTTCTTCGAGTAGTTCCCTAGCCACTCCATCTCGAAGTGTCTCTCCGTATTCGAGTCCGCCGCCAGGTGGAGTCCATATTGGCTCCACTCGGGTGGGCGACTGCATGTGCACCATTAATATCCGTCCATCAACTTCGACGATGCCACAAACTCTCACGCGGAGTCGGTTACTTAAAACCGACATCACCTTACCCATGGTGCTTGCCCGAGTGCTCCAAAGCCGCCTTCACAAATTGAACAAACAGCGGATGAGGCTTGCTTACGGTGCTCTTTAACTCAGGGTGGAATTGAACGCCGACGAACCACGGGTGGTCAGGTATTTCGACGATTTCAACGAGATCCTTCTCGGGATTCATCCCACTGAGTACCATTCCTGACTCAGAAAGCTTGTTCCTGAGTGTGTTGTTGACCTCAAAGCGGTGCCGATGGCGCTCGCTGATCTCAGTTGCCCCGTACGCTTCGGCCGCACGTGTTCCCTCTTTTACCAAGCAGCGGTAAGCACCGAGTCGCATTGTGCCACCTTTCATGGAAATGTGCTTTTGATCGGGCATCATGTCAATGACTGGGAATGGCGTGTCTGGATTGAACTCAGTGCTATTCGCATTCTCAAGATTACACACATTTCTGGCGTACTCAATTACTGCACACTGCATACCCAGGCAAATACCAAAAAATGGAATCTTGTTCACCCTAGCAAAATTCACGGCGGCCAACTTGCCCTCTGCACCCCTTCCGCCAAATCCGGGAGCGACCAGAACACCGGAAACACCCTTCAACAGCATGGCCACGTTTTCGGTGGTTACGTCGTCGCTCTGTAACCAACGCACGTTCACATGGCATCTGTTAACGGCACCGGCATGGACAAATGACTCCACGATTGATTTATACGCATCGTGGTGTTCAACATATTTGCCAACCAAGGCGATTTCCACCTCCGCCTTCGGGTGGATTACCGCATCGACAAAAGACTTCCAATTCGTGAGATCGGGTTCTCTTGTAGGCAATTCAAGCTTTTCGATTACTCTCTGATCCAGTTTCTCCTCCTGCATGAGCAACGGCACCTCATAAATGCTTTTTGCATCGAGCGATGCGATCACATCTTCTTCCTCGACGTTACAGAAGAGTGCGATTTTCCGGCGAATGCTGGTGTCGATAGGCACTTCTGCACGGCAGACGATAATATCTGGCTGCAATCCACTTTCTGAGAGCATCCTCACGGAGTGCTGGGTTGGCTTCGTCTTGAGCTCACGGGCGGCACTAAGGTATGGCACCAATGTCAAATGGATAGAAAGCGCGTTCTTGCGTCCAACGTCATATCTCAATTGACGCATTGCCTCAATGTAGGGCAATCCCTCAATGTCGCCCACTGTTCCACCAATTTCGATGATTACAACGTCATATTTACCTGAGTTGCCAAGCTTGAGAACCCTCGACTTGATTTCGTCGGTTATATGCGGAATCACCTGAACAGTCTTCCCGAGATAGGCACCTTGACGCTCTTTCATAATCACATCGTAGTAGATGCGACCAGTGGTTACGTTGTTCTCCTGCGATGTTGGGAAGTCAAGAAAGCGCTCATAGTGACCCAAGTCTAGATCAGTCTCGGCGCCATCGTCCGTAACATAGACCTCGCCATGTTCGTAGGGGTTCATGGTGCCTGGATCGACGTTGATATACGGATCCAGTTTTTGGATGGTAACTCGTAAGCCTCGTGATACTAGAAGTCGACCCAACGACGAACAGATAATACCTTTCCCTAACGAGGACGTCACCCCTCCGGTGACGAAAATGTACTTGGTGGACATGAAACAGAATAGGGTGGATGGATAATAAAAA
>CAZVRJ010000025.1:0-36108 GCA_964629885.1 uncultured Chitinophagales bacterium
GTGGGATTACTCGTGAATAATAAAATTATGATAGCATCCGAAGATACGGAAAATGAGATGAAGTACCACCCGTAACTCTCCCCGGACCCCTCTCTTTCGACGTTTTCTCATAACTCTCCCCCGGCCCCTCTCTTTTCAAAAGAGAGGGGTGACTATGGGGGAGGCAATACGAACTTAAGGCCTACCTTACAGGATGACACTGCATGTAATGTTAAGGGGAGATCCCTGCGGGATAGATTTCTTGCTCGAAATGTGCTTGACTTGACATGTCATTTATCATAAGTTGCAAAACGAAACCAAAAAGCAACCATGATGCAACTATTATGCCTAGCATCACGATTAAAAATATCCCAGACGAGGTTTACGACCGCATCAAGCTGCGCGCAGAGACCAACCGGCGCAGCATCAACAGCGAAATCATTGAGTGTCTCGATCAGATCACGCGGCCAAGCCAGGTGAATGCGGATATCGTGCGGTATGAGGCGAAGCGTTTGCGCGATTCCATTAAGGTGAAGATTAAAGAGGAGGACGTGAAATCAGCCATTCGGCAGGGCAGATCATGATAGTAGTTGACACTAATATCATTACACACTTCCTACTTCCGTCTGATCTCTCTGCTCCATGCGTAAGGGTGCATGAAATTGACCCGCACTGGATAGCACCAAGTCTGTGGCTCAGTGAATTTCGAAACGTGCTTGCGTTGTATGTACGCAAGAAGATAATTACGCACGACAAGGCATTGGAGTTGCTTGATTTTGCCGAAGATATATTTCGCGATAATACTTTCGACGTGTCTTCAAGAGTCGTAATGCGCCTTTCCCGCCAATCGTCATGCTCAGCCTATGACTTGGAATTTGTCGGCCTAGCCCTTGAAATGGATGTGCGGCTAGTAACCATGGACAAACAAATTCTGCGAGAGTATCCCTATCTGGCTATCAAACCCGAGGACTTTATTTGAGCCGGGGGAGAGTTATACAATCCTTCTTATATTCCGTGCGTTATATATAAATGCCCATGAATTTGAACGACTCATACATACATAACGCACGTATTTTCGTCGCTGGTCACCGGGGCATGGTAGGATCCGCCCTGGTTCGTGCCCTCGAGCAGCGCGGCGCCCAGAACGTCATCACGCGGAGCCGCACGGAGCTGGACCTCACCGACCAGCAGTCCGTCGAGGAATTCATGCAGCGCACACGTCCAGAGGTGGTGATCATTGCCGCCGCCCGGGTAGGAGGCATCCTAGCCAACTCGACCTATCCTTGGGAGTTCCTTTTTGAAAATCTGGCGATGGAGACGAACCTCATCGGCGCTGCGCACCGTGCCGACGTCCCTCGACTCGCCTTCCTTGGCAGCTCGTGCATCTACCCGAAGCTGGCACCGCAGCCGCTGGCCGAGGAGTCGCTGCTCACGGGTCCGCTCGAGCCCACCAACGAGGCCTATGCCATCGCCAAGATCGCCGGGGTGAAGCTGTGCGAGGCGCTGCACCGCCAGTACGGTCGCGATTATTACTCGCTGATGCCGACAAACCTGTACGGTCCGCACGACAATTTCGACCTTAACAGCAGCCATGTGATTCCGGCGCTGATCCGCAAATTCCACGAGGCACTGCCTGACGCACCGGTAACTCTATGGGGCACAGGCTCCCCTATGCGCGAGTTCATGCACGTCGACGACCTCGCCGACGCGGTGCTTTTCACCCTGGGCAAGCCGGTCGAGCACACGCTCATCAACGTCGGCACTGGTACCGATCTACCGATCAAGGATTTGGCGCTGCTCATTCAACGCATCACGGGTCACACCGGACCCATCCATTGGGATTCCTCCAAGCCTGACGGCACACCCCGCAAGCTGATGGATGTGAAACGTCTCGAGGGACTCGGATGGAAGTCGACGATACCGCTTGAAGAAGGGCTGAAATCGACCTATCATTGGTTCAAAACACATCAAGATTCCTACAAAGCAGTACATTTTGAGCAATAAAACCGCACTCATCACCGGTGTTACCGGTCAGGATGGCGCCTACCTCGCCGAACTCCTGCTCGACAAGGGCTACACCGTGCACGGTATCAAACGCCGCTCGAGCTCCTTCAACACGGGACGCATCGACCATCTGTACCAAGATCCCCATTTTCGTAAGCTGCCGTTCATCCTGCACTATGGCGATATGACCGACGCCACCAACCTGATCCGCATCGTGCAGGAGGTTCAACCCGACGAAATCTACAACCTGGCCGCCCAGAGCCATGTGCAGGTGAGTTTCGATACCCCCGAGTACACGGCAAATGCCGACGCCATGGGAGCGATGCGCCTTCTCGAGGCCATCCGGATCCTAGGTCTCACGGAGAAGACCCGCTTCTACCAGGCGTCGACCAGCGAGCTGTACGGCAAAGTGCAGGAGATTCCACAGAGCGAAACCACCCCGTTCTACCCGCGTTCGCCTTATGCGGTCGCCAAGCTGTACGGATATTGGATCACCGTGAACTACCGCGAGGCCTACGGCATGTATGCCTGCAACGGCATCCTGTTCAACCATGAATCGCCCATCCGCGGAGAGACCTTCGTCACCCGCAAGATCACCCGTGCAGCGGTGCGCATCGCACGTGGCGTGCAGGAGAAGCTTTTCCTCGGCAACCTGGGCGCCCAGCGCGACTGGGGCCATGCCAAGGACTACGTTGAGGGCATGTGGCGGATGCTGCAGCAGGACCAGCCCGAGGATTTCGTGCTGGCGACCGGTGAGACCCATACTGTGCGCTCGTTCTGTGAGATGGCCTTCGACCATGCGGGCATCAAGCTACGCTGGGAAGGTGAGGGCGCCGACGAGCGAGGCATCAATGTGGCCACGGGTGTGTCCATCATCGAAATCGACCCGAGGTATTTTCGTCCGACGGAGGTCGACCTTCTCATCGGCGATGCCACCAAGGCCAAGGAGAAGCTCGGCTGGACCCCAACGTACACCCTAGATGAGATGGTAGCCGAAATGATCGACTATGATAAGGTCGATCTGGAGCGGGAATTGCAGGGTGGCGGCTCGAATGGCTTTTGAAATGCGAGCCTGATATCCTACCTTACCCCGAGCGCCCCATTCGAAACAAAGCTTCGTTATCATGAAAATCCGGTCCATGTTTGGGGCGAACCGCAAACCGAAGCGGTTCGAATACACCCCACGCTATTACAAGCCGCCAAAGCAGGGCGGCTACCGCGACATCCAGTTCCAACGGATCACCCGAAGAGGGCAGACGCGATCCGTATTACTGTATGCAGCCCTTTTGTTTATGGTACTTTACCTAATAGTTTATATAGCAAGCCGATATAATGTCTGAACCTGATATTTCGACATCGGCCGAAGGCTTGATCCATCTGCTCGATCCGGTAATCGCCAACAAGATCGCCGCGGGCGAGGTTGTGCAGCGTCCAGGGTCGGTGGTCAAGGAACTACTCGACAACGCGGTCGATGCTGGTGCCGATTCCATACAGGTGATCATCCAACAGGCGGGGAGAAGTCTGATTCAAGTTATCGACAACGGATGCGGGATGTCGGCCGACGATCTCAAGATGTGTTTCGTTCGCCACGCAACCAGTAAGATTTCGAAGGTGGAGGATCTTTTTCAGATTCGCACGCTCGGTTTCCGCGGTGAGGCAATGGCCTCGATCGCCTCGGTTGCACAGATTGTGGCCAAGACGAAACGTCACGAGGACGACAACGGCCACGAAATCGAAATCTGGGGAGGGGAGGATAGGCATTTCATACCCGCGGCTTGTCCCAACGGCACAAATATCGCGGTACGTAACCTATTTTATAATGTCCCTGCTCGCCGAGCCTTCCTCAAGACCGACACGACCGAGTTCCGGCACATCCTCACGATATTCCAGCAGGCCGCAATGGCAAATCCGGAAATCGATTTCGAGTTGATAGCCGACGGCGAATCAGTGTATCGACTCGCATCGTCTAATCTTGAGGACCGCATTGTCGCCCTTTTCGGTAAAAGCTACCGCGCCAGTTTGATTCCTGTCGACGAAGGCACCTCCATGGTGCGTGTATACGGTTATATGAGCGATCCCAAGCTAGCCAAGCGAAGCAGGGGCGAGCAGTTCCTGTTCGTGAATGGACGCCCATTTCAGCACCGGTTTATCAGCTACACCGTAATGAACACCTATTCGGGATGGTTGGCTGATGGCGAATATCCATTTTTCTGCATCTTTCTGGAACTGGATCCTTCCGTCATCGACGTGAATGTTCATCCAGCCAAGATGGAAGTCAAATTTGAAGACGAAAAGTCGGTTATCCATGTCGTCCGATCGGTGGTGACCCGCGCCCTGCATGAGCGCTTTCATGTGCCACATACCGACGATCCGACTGGTTTCATGCCACAGGAGCATGGAGACCTGAGCGGAGGATTAAACTTCGAGCCTTCATTCGAAAAGGGTCACATGCATCAGGTGGGCGACATGCAGCAGATCCACATTCCGTCGCGGCTTAATTTCGACCGGCCATCTATTCCAAATGATGCCACCGAGAGGATGTATGGTCCGCTGCCGTCGGAGGAAGTCCCACACGACTCACTGGCCAAGAAGCGGGCATACGACCGGGATCGCGGTTTCTGGCAATTGCACAGCTCCTACATTGTGGCGCAGACCCGCACGGGACTCTGCCTCATCGACCAGAACCGGGCTCACCGACGCATCATCTACGAACGGGCGCTGCAGGCAGCCGAGGAGAGTATCCCAGCGACGCAGCAGCTACTATTTCCGGTCACCATCAATCTATCGGCATCGGATTATGCTCTGCTGAAAGAGCTGCTCCAACCCATCTTGGATCTTGGATTTGACGTGAGCCTCCTAAGCGGCAACACGGCCCTGCTCAACGGTGTGCCGGCCGATATTGGGGCGGGCGACGAACACAAATTGCTCGAGAACATCCTCCAAAATTACCAGGAGCTTGGATCCCGCCTCAAAGTGAGCGAGCGTGAGCGGCTAGCAATGGCTTTCGCATGGCGCACCGCCATCCCGAAGGGCAAGAAACTCACACCCGCCGAAATGGAGTCGCTCGTCGACCAGCTGTTCGCCTGCGATCAGCCCTTCATGGATCCAGCACTCAAACCTACAGTCGTCTTTATGACGCTCGAGGAACTCACTAGACCGTTTCAAGGAATTGCATGAACATCCTAATACTTGAGCCGTTTCTAGGTGGATCAAGCAAAGCGTTCCTGAATGGCCTGCTCGATTACAGCCGTCATAAGTTGTTTCCTATCACGCTCACCGAGAAGTACTGGAAATGGCGTCAGCATGGCAGCTCCATCAATTTGGCTGATCTGGCGATGGATATCGATGAGCCTATCGACCTGATCGTGGCGAGCAATTTCACGAACCTTCCAGCCTTCATCAGCTTGGTACGTGAGCGATACGCCAATACGCCGATCTTGCTTTACATGCACGAAAACCAGGTAACCAAACCCTTGCCTGCGGGTGAAGATCGCGACGTGACCTACTGCTATGTGAACTTCTTGAGCACGATGGTGGCCGATCGGGTGGTATTTTCGTCGAAGTTTCACTTTGATACGTTTTTTGCCGCGCTTCCTGAGTTTCTAGATCAGTTCAACGAGTTCGCGCACAAAGAAACCGTGCAAATCATTCGGAAAAAGAGCGAGGTTCTTTACCCTGGTTTGTTTTTGAAACGGCATGACCAGTGGAAGAAGCCAAAGGGCCCAAACAACCGCCTCGTGGTCTTGTGGAACCAGCGATGGGAGTTTGACCGAAACCCGAGCATGTTCTTCAGGATTATGAACCGTCTTGACGATGCGGGCTGCCAGTTCGATCTTATACTGGCGGGCGATTCCGACTTTGAAAAACCGATTGAGTTCGAGAAGGCGCAAAAACGCTATGGAGATCGAGTGTTGCACTACGGATTCGTGTCGAACTATGAGGAATACAGCCGACTATTGCATATGAGTGACGTGGTGGTGTCGACGTCCGATCACGAATTCTTCGGTGTGGCCATTTTGGAAGCCATCTATTGCGGGAATCACCCCGTACTTCCCCGAAAATTGACCTACCCAGAGTTGATTCCTGCGAACTTGCATGAGCCGCTTTTACATGCTCCTGTATTCTACGATGACGAGGATCACCTGTTCAAGAATCTGAAGCGCATTCTTGATCAAGACGTTGCGCTACTACCAGAGGCGAGCCTTCGCTCTGTGAGCCAAAATATGGACTGGAGCGTCTGGGTGCGTAAGTTCGACGACCTCTTCGAAGAAACCGCGCAACGTTAACTACTAATCACCAGTCACTAGTCACTAATCACTTTGCATAGGACATCCGCGCTACTATGATGCCTTTCAGTCCTTTGCGGTCGGCGGTGTACTGGTAGAGCGTCTTTGGCTCGATGATGACCGATCCCGTCGTGCTGGCATGCCAGAAGCCAACACGGTCGCCGTCTCGCTTAACGATGGCCGTATGCGAGACATCGAGTCCGTCTACCGTAGTCACAAAAGCTACAATATCGCCCGTTTGAAGCTCGTTTTCTAAAGATAGGATGCTTTCGGTGGGTACATAACGTAGTAGACGTTCGTTGAGGGCTGCCTCTTGATTTGCCATTAACTGGAAGAGCGAATCGTTATCGGCCAGTTGACGATAGGCTTCGCGTTTTGTGGTCATGAAATGATACGGTTCAAGCCGTGGGAGATCTTCGCGGTCTTGGAACATCACCTTCATCAGACCCTTTTGCTCATTGTCTTGCAGCCAATCGCCAAAGTAATGCAGACGGGAGAAATAGCCGTCTATGGTCCCGTTGCGATATCGCAGCATGCGAACATTTGATTCGGCATCTTCCAAACGTGTACTGCCCGACAAGGTCGTGAGGGTCATGGCGGTGGTCATCTCCACAAAAAGCACGCAGTCGGATCCTTTCAAGGTTACCACCAATTGCTCGGTCGCGGGTTCCTCAAGCAATCCTCCAACATATGGAATGCCCAGCTGCTCGGAGGCATAAAAGCGAATCAGCGTGTCGACATCGGCCGCCTGATCAAACAAAACCTTACCCCGATCCAGTAGTAGCTGAATGCGCGCTGCACTTGCACTGTCTGAGGCAACCTGTGCTACCGACTGCTGCGACTCAACACTACAGCCAGCGAATAACGACCCAGTGAGGATGAGGAGTACCGCAGAAATGATGCGAGTGTTCATAATCAAAATACGTTGTCGTCGTCGGGTACGAATCCTGTGCCGAGTTTCGGTGGACGCGGCTTTGTGTAGCCATCGTCGTAGTCGGCAGGCAAGAAGGTATCATTTTCCTGCCGGTTGTGCCCGTAATCCATTTCGCCCATGATGAGGTTCTCGAATCGGGCATACTCTTTGATGAACGAGAGAAATTTGCTTCCAACTGGACCATTACGCTGCTTTCCAATAATAATCTCAGCCACACCAGCAGTCGATCTACCGTCGTCGAGCGTCATGATGTTGTAGTACTCGGGACGGTACAAGAATAGAACCACGTCGGCATCCTGCTCGATGGAGCCCGATTCACGAAGGTCACTAAGTTGCGGTTTCTTACTGGTTCCACGCGACTCAACCGCACGGCTCAGCTGCGAGAGTGCAATAACTGGCACGCTTAACTCTTTCGCCAAAGCCTTTAGCGAGCGGGAGATGTAGGCGATTTCCTGTTCACGATTTCGTTCGTTACCAAAGCCGGGACCTGCGGTCATAAGCTGGAGGTAATCGATAACAACCATACCAATGTTGTGCTCGCTTTTGAGACGGCGGCACTTGCTGCGAAGCTCCATCACGCTGATGCCGGGTGTTTCGTCGATGAAGATGCCAGCTGTATGGAGGCGTCCTGCGGCCTCGACCAAGCGCGTGAAATCTTGGTCGTTGAGCTTGCCCGTACGGGCATCCTGTGCGTTGATGCGCGCCTCCATAGTGAGCATACGCTGTACCAAGCTCATGTCGGACATTTCGAGGCTGAAGAATGCCACGTTGGCACGCTTGCCTGTGTCGGCATACAACGCGGCGTTACGGGTAACGCTGAGCACGAAGGCGGTCTTACCCATCGACGGACGCGCCGCAACGATGATGAGGTCGCCCTTTTGCCATCCAGCTGTGAGCTGGTCAATATCTAGACCTGATGGAACACCTGTGATACCGCTTGACTGCCCACGTATTTCGACCAAGTGATCGAGAGTGTCTTTCAAGATATCATTGATGTGCTTCGCGACAATTTTGGTGCCGGTGTTGGCCAGCTCGAAAATTTTCTGCTCCGCCATGTCGAGCAGATCGTATGGATCTGTCACAGCATCGTAGGCTTGCGTGATAATCTCCGACGAACTCAATATCAGATTACGCTTGAGCGCCTTCTCACGGATAATCTGACAGTGGTACTCGATACTAGCTGCAGAGGAGACAGATCGAGTAAGCTGGCTCAGGTATGCAGTGCCTCCAATGTTCTCCAAGTGACCTTGATCGCGGAGCAAATGCTCGACGGCCACCATGTCGAGTGGATTATCGCGCTCTTGCAGATTCTGAATAGCTTGGAAAATATGCTTGTGTGCAGGCTTATAGAAGTCGCCTGCCTTCAGCAGAAATAAGGCTGTATTTGCGGCATCGATGTCGATGAGCATGCTTCCAAGCACAGCCTCTTCTACCTCCATCGCCTGCGGCGGGACTCGTCCACCTAATTCAAGAGCGTCTTTTATATCGTCGCTTTTTGCCCGTCGTGATTTGCCGTTAGATTCCATTAAATAAAATACATTCCCTAAGGTTTACAACCCAATTCATTGTAGCGGGCGCGCACCATTTTTACATCTGCCCACGTGTCGTGCTTCCAATTCGGATTGCGCAGGAGTGCCGCCGGGTGATACGTCACCGTCAACTCGTATCCGTGCCAAGGGTGGAACTTACCCCGCATGTCCTTCATGGCATCGGTCGACCCAAGAAGTGTCTGCGCGGATATGCGTCCCAGGCACAAGATGATCTTCGGATTGATGATTGCGATTTGCTTGATCAGCACCGGAAGGCTGCGTTCGCGTTCCTCTGGAAGCGGATCGCGGTTGTTCGGTGGACGATGCTTCAGAATGTTCGCGATGTACACATCATCGCGGGTAAATCCAATAGCCTCGAGGATCTTGTTCAACAGCTGACCTGCACGTCCAACGAATGGCTCACCCTGCTTATCCTCCTGCTCGCCCGGAGCCTCACCGATAATCAGCAAATCCGCATTCGGATTACCAACCCCAAACACCAAGTTAGTGCCCTCTAGATCTGTACGCAAGGGCGCGTATCCCTCACAAAACACCCGCAACCCCTCCAAATCCGATACATGCTCTAATTCTTGCCCCTCGCTCTTGCTCTTGCTCTTGTCGTTGTTCTTGCTCTTGCCGTTGCTCTTGCTTTCCCACAGTCTCGGCTGCACCTGGCCATATAGTTCCTGGTGGTTCTGAAACCAAACTTCAATGCGCTGATGGATGTCGGACATGTTGAGACGGGTTCAATGGGAAGCGGACCCGTAAAATAAAGAAAGGCCTCCGTTATGCGAAGGCCTTTCTACTAAAATCTGTAATGGTCAGCCTAGGTAAAGAAATAAATAATGGTGGCGATGACCATGAAATTGATGATGCTCAAGGGGAGGAGCTTGTTCCATCCGAGGTGCATAAGCTGATTGAACTTGAAGCGTGGGATGGTCCAGCGCACCCAGATAAACACGAAGGCGAAGAATAGGGTCTTGAATAGCACCACTCCGACATCGATGAGCATCATCACGGTAGGACTGAACCAGGTTCGGTCGAACCAGTATCCTGCAAAAGGCAAGTGATAGCTGCCGAAGAAGAACGTTGCGATGAGGAGGCTGCCGATCATCACGTGCATGTATTCGGCTAGGAAGAACATCCCGAATTTCATGCTGGAGTATTCGGTGTGAAATCCACCAACGAGTTCCTGCTCTGCTTCAACAAGGTCGAACGGGGTACGGTTTGACTCGGCGAAGGCGCAGACAATAAAGATGATGGCGCCAATCGGATTGATAAACACGTTCCAAAGGTGCTCTTGACCGGCAACAATTTCCGTCATACGAAGTGAACCGGCTACTAGAATGACCGATGCTACCGACATACCCATTGGTAGTTCGTAGCTGAGCATTTGCGCTGCGGCACGGAGGCCACCAAGAAGGGAGTACTTACTGTTCGAAGCCCAACCCGCCAAGGTAACCCCGTAAACACCCAGCGATGTAACGGCCAACAAGTAGAGGGCGGCAACGTTGATGTCAACGATGTAAACACCAGCTGCGAACGGAACAACCGCAATGGTAACTAAGGCGGTGAATACTGGAATCATCGGAGCAAAAGCGTGCATCGTCTTGTTGCCCTCTATTGGCGTCACATCTTCTTTGAAGATGAGTTTCAATACGTCAGCAATCGGTTGTAGCAATCCGAAGGGTCCAACGCGGTTTGGTCCAACGCGGTACTGGATGAAGGCTGCAATGCGTCGCTCGGCGTAGACAGCCACGGCTGCCGAATTCAGCAGCGTAAACATGGCTATGCCCATTACCGTCATTGAAAATGCAAAATCACTCATATGGGATGGTTTATGCGGTCAAATCCTTGTTTCAGGCCGTTGTTTTAACGGCGCTGTTGTCAATGACGATACCTTGCTCGGCATCCATTCTATCGTAACTTATTCCACTAAAAGCTGGATTCTGATCGGCGATGTGATCGAATAACACTCGTGAGGATGCAAAATCCATGCTGAAGCCGAATCGACTAGCCAAATCAGCAATAATTTCCCATGCTGGCTTGCAATCTACGCGGTTCTGGTCGTTCACCCAGTTGTCGAATTTCGTGCCGAAGCGGTCGAGACGTCCAACCGACATCTCCGAGTTGGTGGTCCTACTCGTGTAGATCGTCTCTTTTGCAGGTAGGCTGCGCTGTATGCGTCCATCAACACTTACATAACTAGCAGCATGCTCTGCCACGCAGGTGATCGGGATGATCAAATCGGATGCGGCCGTCGTCTGGTTGAAATTCGTCGCCATACTTACCGTGTACTTGCCGCTGAGTTGATCTGCTTTGAGCACACCGCGACCAACAAGATCGTCCTGCAGAATGATAACTACTTTGGCAGCGCTGACGGCTTTCGAAAGGCCATCGGCCGACACCTCTTCTAGACCCAACATGCGGCAGCCGCTGGTGTTAGGAGCTTGGTCGTCGGTGAGCAGGAAGTTGTCGCCGGCACCTGCAACAGCGTCGGCTGTAAATACGGCACCTTTGTGACCAAGGCTTGTGAACAACTTATCGAGGGCAAAATTGTCTTCGATAGATGCATGCGCCGAGCCGATAACTACAACATTCTGGACGCCTGCAGCCTGAATCTGCTCTAGTGTTGTTTCAATGGCGTTGGTCCACGAGGTGAGCACCGAATTGCCGTCGACCATCATATGTGGACGCGACACGCGGTTTTCGTTGAAAGCTTTGTATGCGAGACGTGCGGCATCTGGCATCCAGTGGTCATTCACTTCCCTATTGAAGCGAGGGGTGATGCGAAGCACGAGATTGTTGCGGACCCACAGGTCAACGTTGGTACCCTTACCACCGGTGATGTCGATGCTTGGTGTCTGATTCATTTCCCAGACACGAGCACGAAACCTAAAATCGGCAGCCGTCAAGGCACCTACTGGGCAAATATCTACCGTATTCAGCGAATATGCATCGTCAAACTCACGGCCAGGGGCGGTTGTCGGGTAGTTTTTGTCGCCACGAGAAACGATGGTGAGCTGGAAGGTCTTGCTGATTTCCTCCGTAAAGCGAACGCAGCGGGTGCAGTTAATGCAACGCTCGGCGTCGAGCACTACACGTGGCCCAAGTTGGATACGCTTCGGCTTATGAACTTTCTTGAATTCGAAACGGCTGCCTTCAGGACCATATTTATAGGTCTGAATTTGCAACGGACACTCACCGGCCTGATCACAAATTGGGCAATCGAGCGGGTGATTGATCAGGATGAACTCCAAGTTGTCCTTCTGTGCACGACGCACCAGCTCGCTAGTCGCATGCGTACGCACCACCATGCCGTCTGTAGCCTCGAGGCTACAGGCTGTCATCAGTTTCGGAAAGAATCGGATGATCCTCCCGCCCTCATCGTCGAGATCATAACTACTAGTATCGCGGTTGATTACCGGGGTGCCTACTTCCACGAGGCACTGGCGGCAATTGGCCGGGACAGACATAGAGGGATGGTAGCAGAAAAAGGGGATTTCCAATCCTTGATCCAGCGCAAATTGAAGCACTTTGACGTTGCCTTCGTATTCGTGCCGGATATTGTCGATAAAGATTTCAGCCATAACGGAACTCAGGACAATGCGTAAACGGTGTTCTTGCAACGCGCCTCAAACTCGTCGCGGAATCGTGTGATGGTATATCGTACCGGCCATGCTGCGGCGTCGGCGAGGGCACATACCGTGCGTCCCTCCATTTGGGTGCACAGGTCGAGCAGAAGATCCAAGTCGCGAATCTCTCCGTCGCCGTTCTTAATTTTGATGAGCAGCTTCTCGAGCCAGCCCGTCCCCTCACGGCATGGCGTGCACTGGCCGCATGACTCGTGATGATAGAAGTGGGTGATGCGCCAGAGCATGTCGACGATGTCGGTGTCTTCGTCCATGATCACCATTCCGGCCGTGCCCAACATGGTGCCGGCGGTGCGCAAAGAGTCGGAATCCATACCGATGCCGTCGATCTGGTCGGCGCGTAAGATCGGCGTGGATGAACCACCCGGAATGAGCGCCTTCAGTTTTTTGCCGTTGCGGATACCTCCGGCCACATTGTAGATCAGATCCGAGATCAGCATGCCCGACGGATACTCATACACACCCGGTTTGTTCACATGGCCCGAAATGCCGTACAGAATAGGGCCGGGGTGCGTCGGTGCACCGATGCCCTTATACCAGTCTGCACCTTTGTTGATGATCAGCGGCACATTGGCCAAGCTCTCGATGTTGTTGATGGTCGTCGGACGTCCCCACAGGCCACGCTGGGCAGGGAAGGGAGGCTTGATGCGCGGATACCCGCGCTTGCCCTCGAGCGACTCCATGAGCGAAGATTCCTCGCCGCAGATGTAGGCACCGGCACCTGAGTGGACGATCATGTCGACGTTCAAGCCGGAGCCGAGGATGTTCTTGCCGAGGTATCCTTTGGCGTAGGCGTCGTCGACGGCCTTCTGCATCATGCGGATCCACGAACGATATTCGCCACGGATGTAGACGAACACCGTCTCCACACTCATCGCATAGGCCGCAATGATCGAGCCTTCGATGAACAGGTGTGGGTTGTACTCAAATAACTTGCGGTCCTTGAAGGTGCCCGGCTCCGACTCGTCGCCGTTGGCAGCTATGTAGCGGGGGCCGCCGTCAGGCTTGGGCATGAAGGACCATTTAAGACCTGTGTTGAAGCCCGCGCCGCCTCGACCACGAAGGCCGGCGTTTTTGACTTCGTTGGTCACGTTCTCCTTGGTCCAAGTCCCTGCCTGCTCGGCAAGCACCTTCTTAAGGGCTCCGTAACCGCCATGCTGCTCATATACACCGATTTGGTGGAGTCCCTTGATGTTGGGGATGAGCTGTGGTTCGTAGTTTTTCCAGTCGATCGCCATCAGGAAGCCTCGTTTTCGTGTTGGGGCATTTTGATGGACTCAAACTCCGGCATCTTGCCTGAACGGAGCGAGTCGATCACTTTGTCGCACTTCTCGGGGGTGAGATGGTTTACAAACACATCGTTGGTGATCTGCATCATCGGTGCATAACCACATGCACCGAGGCATTCTACCGATTGGATGCTGAACATACCATCGTCGGTCGTTTCGCCTGCCTTGATGCCAAGCTTGTTCTCGATGTGATGCAGCATGTCGTAGCCACCGCTGATATGGCAGCTCAGGCAGGTGCACACGTCGAGCACATACTTGCCCATCGGCTTCTTGTAATACTGCGTGTAGAACGAGGCCACCCCGTGCACATGTGCCTCGGGCATGCCCAACACATCGGCGACAAGCCTCTGCACTTCAGGATCCACATGCCCGAATTTGTCCTGTGCAAACCAAAGAATAGGAAGAGTAGCTGCCATGCGCTCCGGGTAGCGGGCACATATGGCCTCAATCTGATCGCGCTCTTCTTTCGTGAAGGTGTATTCCATAATTATTTGTCTGCTTCTCCCAATACTGGGTCAAATCCACCAATCAATACCACCGTGTCGGCAATCATGGCCCCGTCGAGGGTGCGCTCGAGACCTTGGAGGTTTGATGTAGAAGGTGTGTTTATTTTCAGGCGCCAAGGGTGTCCGGTTCCGTCGCTCTGGATGTAGTAGCCGAGTTCTCCCTTCGGTGCCTCAATGGCATGGTAACACTCGTAACCCTCCGGAGGACAAACACCCGTGTCTGTCATCATAAAGTCGTGGATCAGGCCTTCCATCGAGAAGTAGACCTCATCTTTCGATGGGTAGGTCTGCTTGGCGTTGTCGGCTCTGATCGGTCCCGATGGCATCGTGTCGAGGCACTGGCGAAGTATCTTGATACTCTCGGCCATTTCCTCCATCCGGCAGTAGTAACGCGCTAGGTTGTCGCCCTCTAGACGTGTCGGAACCTCGAAGTCGATCTTGTCGTACCTGAGGTAAGGCTCAAAACGACGGATGTCGTATGCAATGCCGGTAGCCCTTAGCACTGGACCGGTAAGGCCAAACTCAACTGCAAAATCGCTCGTGATGGCGCCGATGTCTTTATTGCGGTCGTAAAAAATTCTGTTCTTGTTGAGGAGCTTGTTCCAATCCTTAAGCTCCTGTGGGAACGAGTCCACGAAGGTGCGGATCTTGGCAAAAGCCTCGGGTGTCAGATCGCTGGCTATACCGCCAATCCTCGAATGGGAGACAGTGAATCGGTGACCGGCGAACTCGTCGAAGATGTCGTAGATGCGCTCGCGCTGCGTAAAGGTCCAAATGAACATGGAGATGGCTCCAGTGTCCATAACCATGGCTCCAAGCCACAGAAGGTGGGACGAAATACGAGCCAACTCACAGCCGATCATGCGGATGTACTGGGCGCGGTCGGGAACTTCGATACCTGCAATCTTTTCGACGGCCGTACACAGCGCAACGTTGTTGCTGTAGGGCGAAAGATAGTCCATGCGGTCTGTGTAGGGCATGAACTCTTGGTAGGTCTTGTTTTCTGCGATCTTCTCGACGCCGCGGTGTAAGTATCCAATGTCGATCTTGGATTTCATGATCGTCTCGCCGTCAAGGTCGAGCAACAGGCGCAACACACCGTGCGTTGCGGGGTGCTGTGGACCCATGTTCAAGATCATCCTGGTAGCAAGGGGATCGGTGTCGTCGAATTCGATCGTAGTGTGCTTGTCCTCTAGGCTCTTGTAAAGGGCATTTTGGTGCTCTTTAAAGAACGTTGGATTCGTACGATCAAGAAAAATGTCCTGTTTTGGCATGTTTTTAGTCGACGTCAGGTGATGTGGATGGCAGTGGGATAGATCCTGGTACACCCATCAATGGAAATTCCTTGCGAAGCGGGAAGTACTCGAAATCCTCGGGGAGGAAAAGTCGACGCAGGTCTGGGTGACCATCGAAACGTATTCCCATCATATCGAATGCTTCACGCTCGTTCCACTCAGCTGCAGGCCAAATGTCGATACTTGTAGGAAGTGTGGGATTTTCTTCGGGGATGCGCGTCTTAACGAAGAGTCGGGTGCTGTCTTTCAGTGAGACGATGTTCCAGATCATTTCGAAGCGGTCTTCGGATGTGAAACGGTCGGTCGCCACCATGTCGGAAAGGTAGGTGTAATGAAAATCCTCTTTGAGCATCTTCAGTATCGAGTGCACCAACTCGCGCGGCACCAATAGCTGTACGTCGCCACGGGTAACAGATACCGTGATTGCCCCATCGGGAGCTAGCGACTTTACAGCGGCTGCAAGTGGATTATATTTTTCAGGTAATTGCATCAGGCGTCGAGCATCACTGAGTGTTCCGATTTCACTTTCTCTTGGATGCGGATCAGAGCGTGCAGCACAACCTCTGGACGTGGTGGACACCCGGAGATGTACGCGTCGACAGGTAGGAAGTTATCAACACCTTGAACGACTCCATAGCTGCGGTGCATGCCGCCGGTAGAGGCGCAGGCGCCCATGGCAACGCACCACTTTGGATCAGGCATCTGGTCCCAGATGCGGCGAACGGCATGAGACATCTTGTAGGTGCACCAGCCGGCCACGATCATCAGATCGCTCTGGCGTGGCGAAAAGCGCATTACCTCAGATCCAAAGCGGGAAGCGTCGTATTTGGGTCCAGCGAAGGCCATCATTTCGATAGCGCAGCAGGCGAGGCCCATTGGCATAGGCCACATCGCGTTAGCGCGTGCCCAGTTTACGACTGTATCAATTTTTGTGGTGAGGAAGCCTTCACCCAAGGCACTTTCTAATCCCATATTCTTTTGTGTATGGAGGTTATGAATGTGTAGTTCGAACGTCCCAGTCGAGAGTACCTTTTTTCAGAGTGTACATCAACCCGATCAGTAACACCACTATAAATACCATCACCGCCACAAAGGTTCCGGTACCGAGCTCTGTGAAGCGTACAGCCCATGGATAAATAAACACGACTTCGAGGTCGAAAACGATGAATTCCATGGCAACCATGTAAAAGCTCACACTATATCGGTCTCTGGCTTGTCCGATAGGATCCATGCCGCTTTCGTACGGACGAAGCTTGTGAACATTTGGTCTATGAGGACCGAGAACACGTGACAGAATCATAAGCACCAGTGCTAGCACCACTGCGATTCCGACCATGATGAGTATAGGGAGGTAATTGTCCGTCATTGAATGCGGCTTATTTTTTTTTGACCCGAAAAATTAGGGCTAAAACCCCCCAAAGTCAACCAATAACGGCAGATACATTGGCTATTTGAGTCAATAGTATGCAATAACATACGAGGTATGCCATTAGGAAACCGTTTTTATCCATAATGCTTATTCCGTAACTTCGAAACAAAGAGCATTTCGATCACTATCTGCACCGATTTGAAACGTATTCACATGGATATTCTGGGCTTGTCTACAAGCCCGAGCAGTGGAGGAGCCTACGCCCTTATCCTGAACGAAACGGAGGGACGTCGACGTCTCCCCATCATCATAGGGACATTTGAGGCGCAGGCAATAGCCTTGGAGCTTGAGCACATCAAGCCTCCACGGCCGATGACCCATGACCTCATTAAATCGGTGATCCAAGGGCTTAATGCTTGGGTTAAACACGTCGTGATCAACGACTTGCGCGACGGTACCTTTTTTGCCGAAGTTGTGTGCGAAAACGAGGGATCGGAAGTCGCCATCGATGCACGCCCGAGCGACGCCATTGCCATTGCAATACGGTTCAATGCCACCATCTATGTGAATGACCACGTGCTCGACGAAGCTGGCATTGCCGCTGAGAATCCAGCCGATGCCGAAGAGCGGGAATCGGCAGCAGAGCCTGTTTATACCCCTGTCGACAAGCCTGCAGGCGAATCGTCGAATCCGCTCGATGATCTGAACAGAGCCCTAGATGCAGCCATCAACGACGAAGATTATGAAAAGGCTGCCCGCTTGCGCGACGAAATCCAACGCCTGAGAGACCGTCTTGGAAATTAATCGAATACCCTTTTCGGATCTTCCCTTTGGCTCACTTTTTGTCCGAATGATGAACGGCGACCCAACTGTCAGGCAGTTGTTCGGTCACGGACCCTTCGATTTTGAAAAGGTATTGCAGGGAAATTCCAAATGGCTCCCAAAAGCGACCAAAGAGCTGCTTTTTTCCCTAAACCAGCCCTACGGCATATCGGACGAGACAGCCGCAAACATTGAAAAGCTTTTCGATTCCGGCACACGCTGCCTAGTAACGGGCCAGCAGCTGACGGTTTTCGGTGGACCCCTCTACACTTTTTTCAAGATTGCCACCACAATTGCCCTGTCGAAACGCCTCTCTAATGAAACTGGCCGACCTGTGGTGCCCGTGTTCTGGCTGGCCGACGAAGACCACGACTATGAAGAGGTCGCATCGGTGCAGCTCATCAAGGGCAACGACATCATAACGCACACGTTGGCCGACGAGAGCAATCTTTCATTACCGGTGGCCGATAGGCTCATCGGCTCAAACATAACGGCTTTCACCGACGAGGTGTTCGAGTCGCTCGGAACTACCGATTTCACCGACGAACTCCGCCAACTCATTGACGGATGCTACATCGAGGGAGTATCGCATGGCAAAGCATTCGGTAGCCTCATAGCTAAGATCTTTGGAAAGCACGGCCTCGTGCTGGCTGGCAGCAACCATCCGGATGTAAAAAAGACGCTTTTCCCCGTCATGTTGCGTGCAGTCGAACACGCAGGGGAAGTTTATGACGCTCTCGATAAACAGTCGATTCTGGCCGAAAAAGTGTCTCCGAGGCAAGCACAGATATCCGATTCGCTGCTGTTCTACCTCAACCCTGATACGGGCGGATCGCGCGATCGTATCCGTCATGAATCCGGCATATGGACGGCTGGTGAGTCCCTGCGATGGACATCCGACGAGTTGGTGGAGGCTATCATGAGCCATCCCGAACGGTTTTCCCCCAACGTGTTCCTGCGCCCCATTTTTCAGGATTTCTTGCTCCCCACACTGGCGTATGTGGCAGGCCCCGGCGAGATGGCCTATTACGCGCAAATGAAGCACCTGTACGAAGTGTTCGGCATTGAGATGCCAATCATCACCGCCCGTCATTCCGCAACACTCATCGAGCCGGCCATCCGCAGACTACTCACCGATCTACCTTTCGATTTTCTGGATTACATCGATCGTGTCGACGACCTAGAGAAGCGTTTCATAGCCGAACACACCAGTTTAGATCCCGACCGCCTCACCGACGACTGGTTGGCTGAGCTAGCCAAGGTCTCGGAGTCCTACATTGAAACCATCGGTAACGAGGATCCCACACTTCGGGCGAGCGCAGAGAAGGTGATAAGCGAGTTTCAAAGTTCCATCGATCGAGTCAAAGGCAAATTGGTGCGAACCGTTAAGCAGAAGGAGCAGACGGGATTAAACCGCATTCGAAGGGTCAAAACCTCCCTTTTTCCCGAGAACGGCTTGCAGGAGAGAACCATCAGTGGCATCTATTTCATGAATAAGTACGGCCTCAATGTATGGGATCGCATCATCGATGAGTTTGCTGCTGTAGATGCCGATACGCACATCACCATCGACCTTTAAGATGGCCTCCATGCACGACAAAGCCGCCATCAGGGCACATTTTCTGCATGTGCGAAAGAATCGAACTTCCGACGAATATGGGGAAAAATCGAGGCTGATTTCAGAGCGCCTGCTTGAATTCTGCAGGAGTCAATCTTTTGATGTTGTGCATACGTTTCTGCCCATGACTGCAAAAGGTGAGCCCGATATTTCGGCGTTTATAACCACATCGTTAGTTGAAGGGCTGAGCTTAATTGTACCCGAGGTGGTGCGTGGTCAGCTCGAAATGCAACATCACTGGTATCGACTTGAGACGGAGGTGCACGATGGACATTGGGGGGTATCGGTGCCAAAGGTTTCGGATAGTGCCGATCCTAGAATGGCAGATGCAGTGCTAGTTCCAATGCTCGCCGTCGATACGAACGGGTATCGGGTTGGCTACGGAAAAGGTTATTACGACTATTTCCTGAGCAAATTGGATGCGATATTTATCGGTGTCTGTTTTGATGATGAGGTGATCGATACAGTGTCCCACGAGTCGCACGATGTGCCCGTTCATTATATTATCAGTGAAAATCGGACAGAAAAAGTAATCCGTTGATTGATTTTTTCATAAGTTTACCCGTGTCTGGTAACATTTGGCAGCTTGAATCGTAGATTAGAGGATAACCTATAAATTCCGAAATGTCAGAACGCACACGCACCACACAAAACAACCCAGATCTGGTAAATTACACCCAAGGTGACCTTGAGGCCGCACTGAATGATTTTTTGAGGGAGCAGGAGCCGCCTCAAAAAGTGAACCTGTTCAACTTCAAGACGATCGCCGGAATGGGCATGTTGTTTATCACAAGCTTATTCCTGATCCAGCAACTCATACCATGGTTTGGCTTTACCATCGACAGCGGTTTAGTTGAGGCACTTCCTATAATCGGCGGTATTCTTGTGGCTTTGACGGGTCTCGGTTTTTTTAGTGGACAAAAGAAGCCAAAGCGGGTGAAGGCAAAATTTGAGCCGACTGCAGAAAAGACGATCACCCTCAACGATCTAAACGAAAAGTCGAGGCTCGACAGCTACGCCCTCAGCCACCCTAAAAAACTGTATCGTTCATCGAAGGACAAGAGGTTCTTGGGAGTATGCGGTGGAATTGCCAAGTATTTCGGGCTGAATCCGTTTGCGGTGCGTTTACTTTGGGCCATATTGACACTTTCGTCGGGCGGCGTTATGATACCCTTGTATATTCTGATGGCCATTATCATGCCAAAAGAGCCACCCATGTTTCAGCTACCTTACAATAAATAGGTTATGCTCATCAATTTTGAGGGTATTGACGGATGTGGCAAAACCACACAGCTTGGGTTGCTGCACGACAGGCTCCTAGGAAACGGGTACGACACACTGGCGTTGCGGGAGCCCGGAGGTACCGACGTATCGGAAGCCATCCGCTCGCTGCTTCTCGATGATAAATACCATGTGACCCCCATCGCAGAACTTCTCCTGTTTTCGGCTGCAAGGGCGCAGCTCACAAACGAAAGGGTTCGCCCGGCGCTCGAGGCTGGTACTATCGTGCTACTCGACCGATATTACGACTCCACCTCAGCGTATCAAGGGTATGGAAGACAACAGTTGAGCCTTGAAGCCATCGACGAAGTAAATGCAGTTGCCACTGGAGGCTTGGTACCTGATGTTACTTTTTATTTCGACGTTGATATCGACACGGCATTTTCGAGGAGATCGGGTCAGGCCGATCGCATGGAGCAGTCGGGCCGGGAGTTTTTCCAGCGAGTCAGAGATGGATATCGCAAGCTAGCCCAGCGACACGCCGAGCGGTTCGTTACACTGGATGCAAGTCTTCCGATGGAGTATATTCACGAACTTGTTTGGACTCATGTGCAGATTCACCTCGATCAGCCAAAGCCTCAAGCTTAGTTCCAAGTTCGGGCTTGATCCAGTAAATCAATGCTGGTAGGAACACCAGATCGGCTATGACGGCCGTAAAAATGGTCAAGCTAACCAAGCTTCCCATGAGTCGGGTGGAGTCAAAGTCGCTGAATCCAAGAGTTCCAAAACCGGCCAATAGTATTATACTTGTGAGGATCATAGCCCGTCCGGTTTTCTCGGTGGTCAGGCGCACTGTTGATCGGAAGTCCAATCCCTTCGTTGACTCAAGCCGTAATCGTGCCAAATAGTGGATCGTGTCGTCGACGGCGATGCCGAAGGCGATGGTGAAGATGACGGCAGTCGACGGTTTGATCCAAATCTGGAAATATCCCATGATGCCAGCCGTGACCAATAGGGGCAATAGGTTTGGGATCATCGATATGAAGATCAGCGACACCTTTCGAAATAGCGCCCACATCAGTAAACCGATAAAACCGATAGCAAGCAGGATGCTCCAAGTCAACGAGTTGACGATGTTATGCGTGAGGTCGGACACGAGGATGTTGCTTCCTGTCATCATCACCTTTTCGGTCGGGAAGAAACGGGCAACAGCCACATCCAACGTATCGCGAAGGGTGTTCATCTTGTAGCTGCCCATATCTTCGGTGAGAACCGATAGACGAACCTCCGAATAGTCGAAATCCGTGAACGACGTGGCCGTTTCGGCTCCTGTCAATTCAAGAAGGAGCTGGTATTGTGCGATGCGGTCAGATGTGTCGGGAAGCCTGCTACTGTCTGCTGCCAATGGATCCACCAACGTATGTGTCTGCTCCATCAGGCTAGAGAAGCTAATTACCTTCCTGAATTCTGGGATCTGTGCCAAAAACTGGTGCATGCTGTCGACACGCAATAGAAGATTCGGGTCGTAGATACCACCTTCGGTACCCGTCGATACGATAATTTCGAGCGGGAATTGTGGGGTGAGTTCATCACTCGCAAAGCGCGCAGCCTCGAGTAGATCGGAATCTTTGCCTACATCGTCGAAGATGTAGCTGTTTACTCGTAACTGGCTAATCCCCATTCCAATGACGACTGTCAGCACAGTACCTACTACAACGATGGCGCGGTGATGCACAAATACCACATCGTCGAGACGAAATAGAATTTTGCCTAATTGGTTATGGATGCGCTCCTTGTTGACATTCACCCGACCCTTTTCGCCGCTTAACTTCAGAACAGCAGGCAGGGCAATGATGGTGACCAAGAAAGCTATCATCACACCGACGGCCGTGTAAAGGCCAAAATTGCGCATCGGCAGAACATTGCTCGTCGCCAATGTTGCGAAACCGATGGCCGTAGTTACGCTCGTTAGCAGGGTGGCAGTACCCATGGTAACCAATGCCCGGCGTATCGACGTGTTGGGGTCCGTGCCTTGGATGAGCTCATCGTTGTATTTGCTCATAACGTGAATCGAATCAGCGATGCCAACGCATAGCAAAATCGGAGCAATAGTCGAGCTCATGATTTCAAAGAAACCACCTGTAAGTTGCAAAATGGCAATCGTGAACAAGATGGTAATCCAAACGATCCCTATCGGTATCAGAACATCGCGCCAATTACGGTAGAGGAACCATAAAAGGAACACGATCAGCATGCTCGATATGCTCACATAAAAGATGATCTGCTCGTTGAGCCGGTTCACGTACATGTTACGAAAGTAGGGGATACCCGTGATGTACACCTTGGCTACATCGTACAGCGGAGAGATGATTGGCTCAAGCTCCTTGAGAATGCGTTGACGGTCGGTGTACGTCACCATATCCGACTCGAGCTGCACGTATAAGCCCATCACGGTACCATCGCGATTGATGACCAAATTGGACAGAAACGGATCTTTTGACCAGGCTTGAAGCAGGCTGTCGCGATGGGTCGCGAGTAGGCTTTTATCTTCTACCCAAGGACGAGTGATCAAATTGCCCTCGTCCGATTCGAGGCTTTCGGCACTTAAAATGCTGATTGTGCCGTCAACGCCGTAAATATCCTCAATTAACGGAATGAGGTCTTCGACCGTTTGGATAAGACTAGGATCGAAGACATCTTCGTGCTGTAGCAAAATGGCTATGATATTGTCGTCGCGACCGTAATCGTTAATGAATCGCTGATATTCGACGATGGTCTGTGCCTCTTTCGGGAAGAATCCCTCAAGGCTGAAATCCGTGTCTATATTAGAGGCTGGCCATACAGCAGCTGCCATCAGGATGATGATAGCAACGAGTACCGACCGCGGGTATTTGGTGAGGAATTGTGCGAGTGAATCCATTTGTGAAATCAGAACAATCTAATAGCGTAAATAGATTCCCCCATCACCAATTCCAAGTCAATTTTGTGAAAATGAAACTGTTATCTGCATATCGACTCAGCCTAAAATTGTATAGATCATTCGATTTGGGTCCGCCAAATAGCTGCGCCCCAATAGATATGGCAGCTTCATCGACTGGTTTCCACGACAACTCAGGGTTGAGCCAGTAATCTTGTCCAACCAAACCATACCTCACAAATGCCTGTGCGCTCAACCGGTCGTCGAGCCATGAATCTCTCACCAGTAGAGATGCTGTGGTATTAACACGCCGTTGAGCCACGTTTTGATCGTGATCTGGTATGTACTCAACTATCCCTTGCAAACTGGCGAATGTGGATCCTGAGCTAAGGTCAAACCCGCCCATAAGCTGTGCGAACGGCTTTTCGACGGTGTACTTATCAGGATCATTGAATCGGTTTTGAAACACCGAGATGAGTGCTGGATTCAAAACATCACCTAGGAATCCACCTGGCAAACCGGGTAAGTCAGGTAGCCTCTTGTCGAAAAGTCGTCGGGTATAGTAGGTGCCCTCGAATGTGGCAAGGAGTCCACTTGTGATGTTTACATCACCAGAAATGGCGTACATGGGGCTGCGCAGGCGCATTTCCTGCAGTTCGATATAGGGGATTAAACCATCGAAGCGGATAGATTTGCCATAGGTCGGCAGGGGATACTCCCAATACTGGGCTGAAATATCCACGTTTAGCCAATTCGCCGGACGATACCGAAACTGCGCGGAGAACTGCATGTCGTTGATCGTATAGCTCCGATTATAGTCCAGATATCGGATTCCGATGGGGATGTCCAAATTTGGACGAAAGTCCCACGTGCTCCCCTGAGCAGGCAGCAGGTTTTCGGAGACAACCGGGTTAACGACGAGATCGATCTGGTGTGGGCCCACATCGGCCTTATAGTTGATCGCAAAGGTGCCCTGACGCAGATCCGAGAAATCTTGGGTCAGAAACTCGCTTAAGTCATACGGACTGAGGATATCTGAAAGGATGGCACCGTTCGCGCGTCCACGAGATATGATCTGCTTGCCAACTCGGAGCTCCGATTGCTTGAAATAAAAATCGACGTACGCCTCACGGAGCCGAAATTGAAGGGAGTCGCGGCGTTGGGTATACGTATTCAACAGCTCACCCGACACATATAACCTGGCAATGTCGGAATCATGCCGAAAGTTCGTGCGCAGCAGGTTCCTGCCCACTATGAATTCATTGCCATCGGCCAATCGGATGCCGTTGTAGTTGCGGAAGAGTCCGCTGAACTCAGACTGCGATACTACATCGGTCGTACCTACAAGTAGCAGAGTTAAGGCAAAGGGCAAAAGGCGTAAGAAATTGGTCACGTTGAGCCTGAGAGGTCGAAAAATCATTGAAGGTTAATAAAAAATTGCTTAATTTAGGTCTAATGTGGTGAACTATTGTCACCAGAACGAGTTTAAGACGCTCTCATTTGCATCCTCTCCCCATAAACTGAAGCTAATATCGCACTATGGCCCACGAAAGAATCGAAATCAATTTGCCTCTAGCTAAAGTATATGAACTCTTGAGCACTCCAGTGGAGTTCCCAAAGTTTATGACTTCTTTGAAAGAGGTGAACAAGCTCAGCTCGCAGTCGTTTGAGTATGTAGCAGAATTCGGCGGTGAGGAATACCGTTGGACCACCAATGTTATCGATGACCTGCGCAACACCCGTTTTGCATGGATCACCATCAACGGTAACCTGAACCAGACAGGCACCATCCGTTTCACGCCGCTCGACAACGGCAAACGCACACGGGTCGACTTTTCTCTCGACTACCGCACGTTCTTCGGCGAGCCTACAAAGGCACTCGGCGAGTTTATCAGCGGTCTTTCGGCCACATTGCAGGCCGAACTTGAGAAATTCCGCGACCTTGCTGAAGGCGATGGATTCCTCGAAGCCACACCTGCCGTCGACAAAGAGATTACCGTATAAATAACGGCTCTGTTAAAATATTAAAGCCACCCCGGTTTCCCAGGGTGGCTTTTTTTGTGCGTATAGTTTCGACTTGCAGAGAATCACTTACAACAATAAGAACCACAGAAGAAACAGAATACACTGAAAATCGTTGATGTACTCCTTCAGTGTTTTCAGTTCATTCAGTGGTTAACTCTTACATATAATTCACTTAAGCCACTCGTCTAACCAGCCGAAGAACTCCCGCTGCCAAACGATGCCGTTCTGAGGGGTTAATATCCAGTGGTTCTCGTTCGGGAAGTACAGGAACTTGCTGGGGATGCCGCGAAGCTGGGCCGCCGTGAAGGCCTGCATGCCTTCCGACTCGGGCACGCGGAAATCCTTCGCGCCGTGGATCACCAAGATCGGCGTGTCCCAGTTCTGCACGAACAGGTGCGGCGAGAACTTGCGGTAGCTCACCGGCTGCGGATCTTCCCAATATGCGCCCTGCATGTCGAAATTCGCGAAGAAGATCTCCTCGGTATGGCCATACATCGACTCTAGGTTGAACACGCCGGCATGGGCGATGAACGACTTGAAGCGTCCCTCGTGGTTGCCGGCCAGCCAAAATACCGAGAAGCCACCGAAGCTCGCGCCAACGGCACCCAGGCGCTGGGTATCGACATAGGGCTCTTGTGCAACATGGTCGATGGCGCTCAGCAGATCCTGCATGGCCTGACCACCCCAGTCGCCGGAGATTTCTCGGTTCCAATCTTGGCCGAAGCTCGGCAAGCCCCTGCGGTTTGGAGCCACAATGATGTAACCGTTGGCTGCCATCAGGTTGAAATTCCACCTGTAGGAGAAGAACTGGCTTACGGTCGACTGTGGACCACCCTGGCAATACAGGATGGTAGGGTACTTCTTGTTTGGATCGAAATCAGGCGGATAAATCACCCAGGTAAGCATTTCCTTGCCGTCGGTGGTGGGAACCATGCGCTTCTCTACGCGGGCATGCTTGGTCTTGCGCTGCAGCTCGCCGTTCAGGTCTGTGATCTGCTTGAGGGCACCGTCCGATATGTTGATGCGGTACAGCTCGGCCGGCTGGGTGTGGGTCGTCTTCGTGGTGATGAGGAAGGGCGATCCGTTCGCATAACCCAACGAAGGATACCCAAGATCGTGGGTGCCCTGGGTGAGGGTGGAGATTTCGACCATGCCATCTCCTGTGATCGAAGCACGATACAGTTGCTGCGTGGCGTTGATGGCGCTCTCGAAATACAGCGTCCGGCTGTCGCGTGCCCAGACCAACCCTGCAGCGTTCTGGTCGAAGCCCTCGGTGATTTCGCGCGTGCTGCCGTTCGTTAGGTCGAGGAGGATGATCCTGTTCCGATCGGCCTCATAGCCCGGTGTCTCCATGCTCAACCATGCGAGATAGCGTCCATCGGGTGAGAAACGTGGCTCGATGTCGTAACCTATGTATCCCTCCGAAGCATTTCTGGTCTGCTTGTCGGCCAACGAGTACATGTAGATATCGTTGTTGGTGCTGGTGGCGAACTCGGTGCCGATCAATTTCTTCGAGGTGTACGCCAGGTAGCGCTCGTCGGGCGACCATCCGATCTGCTCGCCGCCGCCGAACGGGGGCACCGGACTATGAAACCGCTCGCCCTCCATGATGTCGACCGGATCGCCGGTGATACGACCATCGGCGTATGGTGCATAGAAAACGTGTGTATAGGTGTAATCCGACCACGAGCTCCAGTGGCGGTACATGAGTTCATCGTACAAATGCACGTCCGATTTGTCCATGTCAGGATGTTTCTCCTTCATGGTCTGGTCGAGTTTCACGCTCTTGGTGAACGATATGAAATTACCCTTCGGCGAGTAGTCGAAGTTCGATATTCCACCCTCGATATCGGTCACCCTTACAACATTGCTGCCGTCGGGATCCATCTCCCAGAGCTGGCTCGATCCGGAGGCGGAGCTCAGGAAGCCGATCTTGCGTCCATCGGGACGCCAGCGCGCATTCGATTCCGATGCCGACGTGTTGGTGAGCTTCACGGGATCACCACCGTTGGTTCCGACGATGTACAGCTCGGTGTTGCCTCGGTTTTCCTTGATGTCGAAGGTGCGCGCGCCGAACACGACACGGCTTCCGTCAGGTGAAATTTGAGGGTCGGAAATACGGGCGTACTCCCAAAGCCGCTCGGGAGTTAGAAGGTCTTGCGAAAGGCTCATGGTTGGGATGGTAAGAAGGATGGCAGATGCAACAATGGTGCACAGTGCCCAGGTCCACTCAAGATGACGTTTCATGATGTTCGATGGTTTCATGGTACAAAGATGCAGATTACACAATCGCATGGCCATTCTCAAGTGGTTTGCTCTTGGTTCAACACGATACAGAACGTACCTTTACGAGTCTTATGAGCATCCATACAATAGATTCTTTCCTGCGGGCTGAAGCCAATCAAAAACCATTTGGCGTCATCATGGGCTACCCCGTGGCGCAGTCGTTGTCGCCCGAAATGCACAATTTTGCAGCCGCGCATCATGGCTTGGATTTCCAGTATCACCGGCTCGAGGTGCACCCGGACGAGCTTCAGCGCATTCGGGAAGTGATCCATCACCCAAACTTTATGGGCGCCAATGTGACGGTGCCCCACAAGATCGACGTGGCCGACATCCTCGACGACTTGTCGGATGAGGCCGCTGTAATCGGTGCTGTAAACACTATCGTGAGGTCTGGCGACAAAAGAATCGGTTACAATACCGACGCAAAAGGATTTCTGCGACCGCTTGAACCGTATCAGGAACGGCTGCGTGGACGCAACGCCATGATTTTCGGCACTGGCGGCGCAACCAGGGCCATCGTCTATGCCCTCAACCAGATTGGCATGGAGAACATCTGGTTGGTGGCACGTCAACCAGATACCATCAGGGTTGCCGATTTCTTTGCATCGAAGAACATTCGCACGGTATCGTATAAGCGATGGACCACCGAGGCCGACCAGGTGGAGCTCGTCATCAACGCGACTCCGCTGGGCATGATTCCGGATGTGGGCCAGGCGCCCATCGAAGAGCACGAAAAGGATGCACTCATCGGAAAGATCGTCTACGACATCGTCTACAAGCCCATCGACACGAAATTGCTGCAGTATGCCCGCCAGGTGATGGCCGAAACGATCGACGGAGTGGGCATGTTGGTGAATCAGGGCGCCGAAGCTTTCAGGCTTTGGACTGGACTCGAATTTCCAACCGAACCAATCGACGCACGTGTCAGGAACATCCTCAATGGCTCAATTTGACGTGATCGAACCGGCCATATGGTCAGGCGATACTGGCATCCGTGCTGTCTTCAGCCGTCGCAACGCCAGCTTTAACGCCGAGCGGAACATCCAAGGGCTTAATTTGTCGGTGAGCACCAACGACGACAGGGAGGTCGTGCTTCACAACCGGCGGCTTTTCTATGAGTCGCTCGGTTTGAATGAATCATTGGTGGCTCGTGGACGCCAAATACACAGCAACACGGTTCATATCGTATCGGATGGCGGTATTCATGACGATGGCGATGGATTTGTGACAAACACGCCCGGCATTGCAGTAAGTGTGATGGTTGCCGATTGCGCTGCGATTCTGCTGGCTGACCGAAAAGCTCGCGTGGTTGGAGCCCTGCATGCAGGCTGGCGCGGTACTGTAGATGAAATTGTCAAAAGCGGTATTGATGCCATGGTGTCACTTGGAGCAAATCCCGCAGACATGGAAGCCTACATCGGTCCATGTATCAGTCAGGCTTGCTTTGAGTTGGGCGAAGAAGTGGCCTCGAAGTTTCCGGATAAATACATCGACAGATCGAAAGCTAAGCCACATGCCGACATCCGGGAATGGTTGAAAGACCAACTTATAGATCGTGGTCTGTCTGTAAATCACATCGAAATAGATGCATCCTGTACATACGCCGACGAAGACCATTATTATTCCTATCGTCGCCAGGGCGATGCCAGTGGACGAATGATGGCACTCATCTGGTTGACAACTTAAGTCGTCGAATTTACGGATGGCTCTGATCACGAAATTGTATCTTTCCATATGACATTAAACCCTAACAAAACGGAACGACTACTCATATTGGGGTCGACTGGGTCCATCGGCACCCAGACACTTCAAGTGGTGAGGGAGCATCCCGACAGGTTCAGGGTTCACGCCTTGGTGGCAGGCAGCAGCTGGGAACTTCTTGCAAAACAAGCTCTGGAGTTTCAGCCCGACCATGTGGTAATTGGCAATGAAAGCCATTTGCATCAACTCAAATCCGCATTGTCGTCAACCAGCATTCAAGTTCATTTTGGAGATGAAGCCATCCTTACTTTGTGTAGTGGAACAGATTCCGATTTAGTGGTCAATAGTCTGGTCGGATTTTCGGGTTTCCGTCCGACCTACGAAGCCCTGAAATCGGGGAAGCGTGTGGCACTGGCCAACAAGGAGTCGCTTGTTGTAGGAGGGGAGATTCTCAGGGACCAAGTTGGCTATTCGCTCGACACGCTCATGCCGGTCGATTCGGAGCACAGTGCCATATGGCAGTGCCTAGCTGGCGAGGACATCTCCTCGGTTGAGCAACTTGTGATCACCGCAAGCGGGGGACCTTTTCGGGAGTACACGGCCGAACAGTTGAAGCACGTCACGGTAGATCAGGCTTTGAAGCATCCAAACTGGTCGATGGGATCGAAGATTACGATCGATTCATCTACCCTCATGAACAAAGGTCTCGAAATCATTGAGGCCTACTGGCTGTTTGGGATTCCGCTTGGCAAAATCGAGGCCGTAGTGCACCCACAGAGCATTATTCACTCCATGGTGGTGTTCGTCGACGGATCCATCAAAGCGCAGATGGGCCACCCCGACATGCGACTGCCGATTCAGTATGCGCTCAGTGCCCCAACCAGGTGGGCGCTGCCGTCAAAGCCTATCGATTGGCGTGCCAGGATCGACATGCATTTCGAGCCAGTCGACCCCGAGAGATTTCCGTGCATTCGCTTGGCGAGGGAGTCGCTTGAACAGGGTGGATTCTATCCTGCGGTGTTAAATGCGTCGAACGAAGTGGCTGTTGAGAAGCTGCTCAAACGCGAAATTCCGTATATTGCTATTTCGGCCGTTGTAGAAGAAACGATGCATCGTTTCGTTACAAATGAACCAATGAGCGTCGAATCGATCGTCCAAATCGATGCCGATGCTCGTCACCTGGCGGCTACAATTGCCAAACGATACCTAATTTGATTTATGGATTGGATATTTAATCTCCTCAGCACAATCGGCATCTTCATTGCCGCACTGTTTATTTTGGTCCTTGTGCACGAACTCGGGCACTTTTTGGCTGCGAAGCTGTTTGGCATGCGTGTCGAACGGTTCTCGATCGGATTCCCACCTCGGGTTTTTGGCAAGCAGATTGGCGATACCGACTATTGCATCTCGGCCACACCACTTGGCGGATACGTGAAGATTTCGGGCATGGTCGACGAAAGCATGGATACGGATCAACTTGCCGAAGAGCCCAAGCCCTGGGAGTTCAGGTCCAAACCCGTTTGGCAGCGCATCGTAGTGATCGTGGCAGGGGTTGTCTTCAATATGATTTTAGCGGTGTTTATATATGCCGGCATCTTAATGACCTATGGTGAGGCGAACATCCCTGTGGCCAACATCAAGGGTATTTACGTTGAGCAAGGCAGTCTTCCCGATAATTTGGGATTTCGAAGCGGCGATAAAGTGGTCGGTGTAAATGGCAAGCAAGTAACGTACTTCAACGAATTGCTAGCTCCCTCCGAAATCACCCGTGGTGATGTGAGCTACACCGTGATCCGCGATGGTCAGGAAATGGTCATACCTATTCCAGGCGATTTCATCGACCGCTTAAATAAAGAGCGCTCTTTCATAGAACTGACCCAAGCACTACCACCCGTTGTTGGAAATGTTATGGCTGGCTCACCGGCCGCCAAAGCCGGTCTCGTTCAAGGCGATACCATCAAAGCTGTTGATGGACGCACAATCGGTTTTTGGTCCGAGCTCACGTCGATTATCCGCTCATCGGAAGGCAGCCTTGCTTTTTCGATCAACAGAGCCGGCGTCGATACAATGATTGCTATTACACCGAATCCTGACACCAAGACTATCGGAATCAGCACCGTAAATGCTGCCGACTACTTTGGGGCGGTTTTCACCAGCCACGGATTCTTCGCATCGTTTGGTCGTGGTGCTACACAGACTTGGGACACTACCATCGGCATCCTTAACGGTTTCGGACGTATGTTCTCGGGCGATATCTCGGTTCGCGAAAATCTGGGTGGTCCGATCGCCATCGCCAACTACACTAAAGAGGCAACCGATGGCGGTGGATGGCTTGGCTTCTGGAACATCACCGCTCTGTTGAGTATTACCTTGGCCATCATGAACTTGCTCCCAATACCAGTGCTCGACGGTGGACACTTGGTATTTCTCATTTATGAGGGAATCACCCGCAGGGAGCCATCCATGAAAGTGCGGATGATAATGCAGCAAGTGGGATTTGTTATGATCATCGGCCTGATGATCTTCGTAACTTTTAACGATATCGTTCGATTCGCAGGATTCTGATGTTTGCAAAAGAAGGCTACACGATCATTGCAGCTGCTGCCGGCATTTCGTTGGCGCTTACAGTAATCGGTTACTGGATGGGCAACCGCTGGAGTTGGGTGCTTTACATCTTGGCCGTTGCCATATTGTTGTTCGTCTTAAATTTCTTCAGAGATCCTGATCGCACTACTCCCGTGGGCAGTGATCTGCTTATCGCCCCGGCCGATGGAAAAATTGTGCAGATAGTACAACTCGAAAACGCCAAGTATATCGATGGTCCAGCAACGCAGGTGAGCATCTTTTTGTCGGCGTTCGATGTGCATGTGAACCGTATTCCTCTTAACGGAGTCGTTGAATATGCGCACTACTATCCAGGCGAGTACCTATTGGCATGGCATGAAAAGGCTTCCGAACTGAACGAGCAGTCGCAGTTTGGGTTGCGTCACGAGTCGGGAACCAAGATTTTGTTCAAGCAGATCACCGGATATGTGGCCCGACGCATCGTTTATCACATCGCCGAAGGTGACACCGTTACAGCTGGAAACCGATTTGGTATGATGAAATTCGGATCACGTATGGATGTGATCGTGCCAGCCAACGTCGAGCTAAATGTACAAGTTGGACAACGCACCGTTGCCGGCGAAACCATCATAGGTCGGGTGCGATGAACAGCCGTCAGACGCTCACGAGTCCACAGCGTCACATTCGTGCAAGGTACAATGCACGACTTAGGAGCCGCTTCAAAAAGCCGATTCCAAGATCCGTTGTTCCGAGCTTTTTCACGTTGATGAACCTGTTCTGCGGCTTTCTGGCAATCGTGCAGATCTATGAAGGACAAGTAGTTTATGCCGCTTGGCTGATCGTGATTGCTGGTCTGTTCGACGTGGTAGATGGTTTCATGGCAAGGATATCGAATGGCACATCCGAATTCGGTATCGAATTGGATTCGCTAAGCGACATCGTATCGTTCGGTGTGGCGCCTGGTTTCCTCATCTATCATTTCAGCCTCAGTGAACTCTCTACGCTCGGTGTGATTTTGAGCACCTTTCCAGCATTGTTCGGAGCCGTACGGCTAGCCCGATTCAATGTCGAGGCCAGGAGCGAAGAGAAGATCGACTATTTCAAAGGACTGCCAATACCGGCTCAGGCCATGATACTCGTTGCGTTCGTTCTCTTGTTTCATGACGGTGATCCGTTCTTCGACAGCCTAAAAAACGGCGTCAACACGGTACTTATTCCGACGGTAATCATACTTTCCGGGTTGATGGTTACGACCATCCCATTCGACAAGATTCCGCGCTTCAATAAGAAGATGGGCCATCAGGATCGAATTGCCATCCTGTTCTTCTTGCTTTACTTGACGCTCATCTTGCTGTTCCGTCACTACGGACTCATGATCGCCTTCGCCATCTTCATATTGCGCGGAGTTGGTCGTGGCGCGATCAAGTTCATACAGGAACTGCGCGATGAGGATCCCGATAGTTAGCGGTTAGATCAACGCTACAACGTGGCTTTGAAGTAGCTGATGGTCTGCTTGAGACCGACTTCGAGCGGTATGGTAGGCTCCCAGTCTAATAGTTCCTTCGCCAGACTGATATCGGGTTTGCGCTGCATCGGATCGTCGGACGGCAATGGCTTGAAAACGATCTGCGACTTTGAGTCGGTCATTTCAATGACCTTGTTTGCAAGCTGCAATATGGTGAACTCGCCGGGATTGCCCATGTTGATGGGACCAGTAACAGAGTCGTCGGTAGCCATCATGCGTATCATGCCTTCGATCAGATCGTCGACATAGCAAAAGCTACGGGTTTGGCTGCCATCGCCATAAATGGTTATATCCCTATTCTGAAGCGCTTGAACTATGAAATTCGACACCACACGCCCATCGTTCGGGTGCATCCTTGGTCCATAGGTATTAAAGATGCGGATGATCTTAATACGAACCTGGTTCTGCTGGCGGTAGTTGATGAACAGCGTCTCGGCAGCTCGCTTACCCTCGTCGTAGCAGGCACGCTCGCCAATAGGATTGACGTGCCCCCAGTAGGCTTCAGTCTGAGGATGGACCTCCGGATCACCATACACTTCGCTCGTCGAAGCCTGGAGAATTTTCGCCTTGATCCGCTTTGCCAGACCGAGCATGTTGATGGCTCCCATCACGGACGTTTTCATCGTCTTGATCGGATTGTACTGATAATGGATAGGAGACGCTGGACAAGCGAGATTGTAGATTTCGTCGACTTCCACAAAATAGGGCATGGTCACATCGTGTCGCACCAACTCGAAATAGGGGTGCTGCAACAGGTGGACGACGTTACTTTTCTGTCCTGTGAAGTAGTTGTCGAGGGCGATGACTTCGTTTCCCTCATTGAGCAGACGCTCGATTAGATGAGAACCTAAGAAACCGGCACCTCCGGTTACGAGTATTCGCTTTCCCATGTGAGATTTGACCTTAATTGCCGGTAGACTGCGCCTGATTGCGCTGGTTCGATCTGAAAGGTAGGGAATTAACTGAAAACTCGTCGAACTGCATTGTTCGGTAGGCACTCGATCCGACAAAAGCGAGGAGCTTTTCGAACACTTCAACTTCCATGTAACCGTTTTGTTGGCCAATGGTTGTTCCTGCCTTGTCAATGAATACCGTTCCTGGATATGTGCTTACACCTAAAAGCTTGGCAAAGTCTCTCATCTTGATCTTGCGACCGTTGTAGACGATCTCCTCATCCGATTCAGCATTCACACGTACAACGTAGAAGTACTCATTGATTACTTGCCCCACGCGGGGGTCTGGATAGACTTCGTTCTCAAGCTTTTTACAATATTGACACCAGTCGGTGTATACGTCGACAATGATTTTCTTATCGTTGCTCTCTGCTAACTTCTGGGCTTTCGCCATCGTATGGTAATCGAAATCGCGCTCTTCAGCCGATCTTCCCGCACACGAGGATAGAAATGTTACTACAAGTCCGATAAAAATTATTCTTCCGAAATTCATTTTACTAAAGTAGAATAGACGCTCAATAAAGCCATTTTTTCATGTTGCCAATTTAAGGATTCGGCGGCAATACTCATGCCCCATTCGAGCTTTTTATCGTTTTTTAACGAATCGAAGGATTTCATGAGAGTTTGTAAATCATCGTCATCTTTAAGAATCCAGCCGATGAAGTATTCGTTCATGATACGCTTTATTTCTGGCAGATTTGACCCGACCACTGGTAGCCCTGCTTGCACGTATTCGATGAGTTTGTTGGGGAGGGCATAGTAATAGCTCAACGAAATGGGTTCGATTAGACACAAACCCAAGTCACAGCTTCGGGTAACACTGAAAAGGGTGTCGTGGTCGAGCTGACCCATCCAAAGTAGTTGATCTTCGACATGCAGCTCCTGAGCCCGTTCACGAAGCTTGGTTTCGTAGGGTCCCTGACCGCAAATCACCAATCCCCAGTCGGGTATTCCGACGAGTGCCTCCAAGGCTGCGTCGAGACCGCGGCCTCGTTGGATGTACCCTTGGTAAAGAAGGCATTTTGAATGAAAGCGCTTGAATTCCGTCAACGATTCGGGTGCACTGCTATCGGCGGGAAGTTCGGGTCTGTCGCTGAAATTCCTCACAACATAGGGCAGGGTTTCGAGACGGTACCGCTCCTTGAGCTCCTCTGCGATTCCCTGGCACACCGTGATGACGGCATCTGCCCTTGAGATCCGGCTTAGCTCCACCATCCGCCATATCATCTTAGTGAACGGCCTGTGTGCGACATGGATCGACTCTGTGTATAATTCGTGGCTGTCGTACACGAGCATTGCATCCATCCGTGCTGCAGCCTTGCTGCATGGGATGAGCGTGTCTAGGTCATGTGCATGGATCACATCGGCATGCATCTGCGACATGGACCTGCCGAATGCTCGCATCATTTCCCGAAACCGCATTTTACCTGACGAGTGTTTCAGTTGATGCACGATCAACCGCACGCCATCTAAGGTATACGATGTTGTCCCTGCCGAGGTTTCGTCATGCTTCTGGGCAACGCAGAGCACGGTTACATCATACCCTGCCTCTACTAGGGACGTAGCTTGATTGCGAACACGTCGGTCGTGCACATAGTCGCTGTGGACGGCCATGATCACGCTTGCCATGG
>CAZVRJ010000026.1:0-35652 GCA_964629885.1 uncultured Chitinophagales bacterium
TCGCGCTCACTTTGTGCGACCGCGAAGAGCGCAAGTCGCTTAAGTTGATCCACAAACTCATCGCAAGACAGCTTCCTGTCGTCGAAGACCACCCATTCGCCATAGCAGCCCCTGCACATGACGAGCGCAGCAAGACACAAGAGCCACGTTCGTTCCGTCGTGGTGGCAAGTTCGGCCGTCCAGGTGGATTCGTTCGCAAAAGTGGCTCCGGTCACCGCGTAGGCAGCAGATAATAGCTACGCCTGGCAAGAAAGTTAAGGGTTGGCACATGCAGATCCCTGCGGGATAGCTCCCTACGGGATGACACGCCTAGCAAGAAAGTAAAGGGTTGGCGACACAAAGTGTCGCCAACCCTTTTTTTTATAAGTTGCTGTCATCCTGGATGGAACTATCCCGTAGGGATCTGTCTGTGTCGCCAACCCTTTTTTTATAAGTTGCTGTCATCCTAGATGGAACTATCCCGTAGGAATCTGTCTGTGTCGCCAACCCTTTTTTTATAAACCGCTGTCATCCCGACGTAGTCGGGACCTACACCGCAGGTGTCTTTCTGTCTGCGCCAACCCTCTTTATAAACCGCTGTCATCCCGACGTAGTCGGGACCTACACCGTAGGTGTCTTAAAAGCTCACCTCAGTATGTCCATAGAGAGGTGTTGGGATAAGTTATGATGCACTCGATGCCTTGGTCACTGATGCCTCCGTTGCCCTTGATCACCTGGATGCCTTGGTTATTTCACCACTTTCCCGTCTTTCATCACGAAATTAACGCGTGTCATGGCACTAATGTCGCTGATCGGGTTGCCTTCAACGGCAATGATGTCGGCTAGCTTGCCAACATCTAAGGTGCCGATCTTGTCGGACATCCCCAAAATAGCAGCATTGGTTATCGTGGCCGACTGAATGGCCGCTAGTGCAGGCATGCCGGCCTCGACCATGAAGACGAATTCTTTGCCGTTGTCGCCATGGTAAAATACTCCGGCATCGGTGCCGAAGGAGATCTTCACGCCGCGCTTGTACGCCTCACCGAAGGTCTTCTGGATCTGCGGTCCAATTGCCCGCGCCTTCGGAACAACGAGAGGATGGTAGTACCCTGGTTCCTCGGCCTTCTCGGCCACAAATTTTCCGGCCGATATGGTCGGCACATAATAGGTTCCCATCTTAATCATAAGGTCCATCACCTCGTGGGTCATCTCCGTGCCGTGCTCGATGGTCGTAATTCCAGCCAGAACGGCTCGTTTCATACCTTCGGCACCGTGGGCGTGGGCCGCGGTGTGCATGCCGTAGTCTTTGGCGGTCTCCACGATGGCATTTAGCTCTTCCTGGGTAAACTGCGGATTAGCCCCATCCTTTGCGATACTCAACACACCGCCCGTAGCCGTGATCTTGATGGCGTCAGCCCCGTCCTTATACCGCTGGCGCACTGCCTGACGCGCTTCCTCTGGACTGTTGATAACGCCGTCGCGTGGACCCGGATCACCCATCAAGTCGCGGCGGTATCCGTTGGTCGGGTCGGCATGTCCACCCGTGGTGGCAATCGACTTACCCACCGATACAATACGTGGCCCAAGCACAGTACCAGCATTCACGGCGTTGCGTAAGGCCGTATTCACGTTCGATCCGCCCAAATCGCGCACCGTTGTGAACCCAGCATCCAAGGTCTTTCTAGCAAACAAGGTGGATCGATAAGCCACATCGGCCTCGTTGGAGGTGAACCTCATCAAGGTGCCGTCTTTGCTGGTCTCGGTCTCGAGATGTACGTGCATGTCGATGAGTCCGGGCATCAAGGTCATCCCCTTCATGTCGACCACCGTATCGCCCTGTCGCGGATTTGTATACCCTTGCTCGATGGCTACAATCTTGTTGCCATCAACAACGATGGTTCTGGAGCTGGACATATTCCCCGTTTTGACGTCGAGCACATTTCCGGCATGAATCAAGGTGCGCTGAGCGAAGGCAGACGAGGTGAGTAGAAAGATGGAACACAGAAATCCGACGATAGAATACCGTTTCATTGCAATATTAAATTAGACGACAGAATGATGAGACGTGGCAATATGCGACCTTGGAACATGAAATTCCACACCAACCCAAAAAATCAGGAACCAAATTGAGATAAATGATGGTCGAGATGCTTATAGAACATGTTATTCCATTGATATTTCGCCAATGGACCGAATGATGGATAATCCCTGCCGTCGAAATGGTCGCCACCCAGTTCGGCTGTTTTACGGATGTAGCCAATCAGGCGAGCCCTCTCATTTTCGAACTCCTTCTGGTCGGCAATACGAAACTGAGGCGCCGTAAATGCGTTTCGCGGATAGGGTTTTTCGCTCACAACCCCATCCATCGCAAACTTCCGCAGCAAGAACCTCTTTATAGCACCCGGCCGCTTGTGTTTGTTCTCGAAAGCAATTTCGTAGGGTACACAACAGTGAGCCAGCATCTGCGCAACGTTCATCTTACCCCAAAGAGCTGGTGAGTCTGGACGCAGTGAGTTGATGCGTGCGATAATTTCGTCAACAACGGCTGGATTGAAAATATCCTTCATGACGTGGTGTTTTTGACGGGTAGAGATATCACAAACGTGGCACCCTCACCAAGCTTGCCCTCAACATCGAGGTTACCACCATGCGCCAAAATGATGTCGTGCGTGATGCTCAGACCAAGTCCGGTTCCATCGGTCCCCTTCTTGGTGGTGAAAAACGGTTGAAGAATTTTTTCCCGTATGTCGTCCGGAATCCCTGTACCGTTGTCCGACATACGAATAATGGCCTGTTTTTGTTCGTATCTAGTCGAAATCCTCATTTTGGGCTTGTATAACACTTCGGCTCCCAGCTTACTTTTCTTCTCATGCATCGAATCGAAGGCGTTGTTGCAGATGTTCATGATGACCCGGCTCATGTCTTCGGCAACCAAATCCACTTCACCGACGAGGTCATCGAGATCAAACTCGAGCTCCAAATCAATGGATTTTGATCCGGCCCGCATCCCATGAAATGCTAAGTTGCAGTATTCGATCAACAACGCGTTGAGGTCGGTCGCGACAATATGCCCTTTGCCTTCTCTGCTGTGCTGAAGCATGGATTTCACGATGTTGTTCGCCCGCGAGCCGTGGTTTAAAATTACTTTTAAGTTAGCCTCAATATCGTCGAGCGTGTGGCCGACCATTGATGCATCTCCGGAATCAGCTTTTGCAAGCTCATCGCGGGCTTCCTGAACCAGCTCGATGCTCAACTCAGAGAAGTTGTTAACAAAATTGAGCGGATTCTTGATTTCGTGGGCAATTCCAGCCGTAAGTTGTCCCAATGAAGCCAGTTTTTCTTGCTGGATGAGTTGGTCCTGCGTGCTTTTCAAGGTTGTAATCACGCTGCCAAGTTCATCATTTTTATGCATCAGGAGGTTCATAGCGTACGATTTACCATTCTCGAAAACGTAGCCGACGGCAAAAAGCGTCCATATCAGCCCAGCATAGGTAGAGAAGTAGAACGAATCGGAAAATTCTGTGACCCAGCTTTCGGGTGCTTCAATACCGTAGATTTGCAAATAATATAGAAACACAAGCATGGCACTCTGACCGACCAAGGCAAACACCCCCATACGCTTACCGGCAACCAAAAGCGCTACAATAGGGGTGGTTGCTAACCAAGGCAGCAACGGCGAAAAGAATCCACCTGACCCGAACACCGTAATTCCGATGCTTAAAATGGCCGTTATAAAGAATATGCCTGCAACTTTGTAGGGTTCAAATCCACTTTTATAGAGCAGAAGGCAGATGGCGGTGACGAGAAAAAGTGGCGCCTGCGACAGTACTCCACCAAAATAGGAGATGTTAAGGCTGACGGCTGTGTAAAAAAGCGCGTTGAGTAGCACAATTAGGTATACCACTACCGTAAGACGTGCTTTTCGCGACGACTCCTCCGTATTGTGATACGACGTTGGTATGAAGTAATTAATCGCCCTCGAAAGCATTTGTTTACCCGTTTTATCCGATTAGGCTGTACGACACATAATACGCAGCCCAGATCCATAGACCTTGCAGCGCACCGAACAACAGTGCCCGCTCGTAGCCTTTCTGAACCTCAAACTTAAATAAAAAAGGCAGCACCAAGCAAATGAGACCCTCAGCCATGATGATGTACCAAGGCGTGTTCCAAATCATGGGTGTATTATGATAGACCCACCATCCTGCCCCGTTGGCAAAATGCTCGAACAAGGGAATGAACAACAACCCAAGCACCATGGTGGCTATCATACTCTGCCACATGGGTCTGTGCCCCGAAATCAGCCATCCTAGATACCCTACCTGTACAAGGACAACAGCCCAGGCAAAGGGCATGTAGATGGGAGAACAGAAGATCATTGGCTCGTCGCCAGCATACAACAGCGTTCCGGTCGATTCAACCAGCCAACAGTCGGCCGCCAGCTCGACGATTCCGGCAGTGAGACCAAAAGCCAGAAGCTTGAACAGGAATTTGTCGCGAGTGCGATACGCAAAGACTGCTATTATGGCAAACATGCCGATTGCCAATGCTGCTGCCGACATCCATCCGGCATGGAAATAACTGCTCAATGCCGCCACTGTCAGTGTCACGACAATGGTTAAGAACATGAACTTGGCCTCGGTGGAGGAAGATCGATTTGTGGAGAACCAGCTGCCAAATAATCTCATGGTATCGGTGACTAGTGTTTCTTTTTGAACAGATTAAGTACCCGAACTACGTGGTGCAGCACGTGAATTACCACTATGCCGAGAAATCCAACTTTCGGTTGCCAAGGCATTCCCTTGTCATATCGTTTTTGATCTCGCCAACGAAACGGCGCCAGTAGCCAGGGTTCGTGCAAATCCCAGATTTCGCAGAGCTTGGCATTCGAGCCAGATCGCTCAATTATGGTATTCACGGCGCGACGTGCGGCCTCGTTGGCGCCTTCCATCGTTGCAAGGTCGGTATTGGTCTTGACGTAGTCGGAGGCCAAATACATGTTCGGGATGTTGGTGTATGCCATCGGACGCAACGACCATGTGTTGACCCGGTTCACTAATAAGGGCTCCTCATTGTGATTTTTAGCCGCTTCCTCACGCTCAGCCTCGCTCACTTCGTGATACACTGGGGCAATGATGTCGCTGTCGAGATACCAACCCATCACCATATCGTCGGTGAGCAACGTTTCTTGGTCGTTGTTCAGGCTTTTCTTGATCTGCGTCCACACCTCCTCAAAAACCTCCTCTTTCGAGCAGTCGCAGGCCCGTTTGCCGTTGAAACCCTCGGTAAACCAATCGGATATGTCGATGGAGATAATACCCTTCACCTTGCCGTCGCCATAATCGGTCAGACTAACATTTGGCCAGAACTGAGGCTGCGAAATAAGGGTAATGGCCCATTGGGAGTCGGAGCAGATTACGTGACCCTTGGCAATCTGCACGTCGGTATTGATGTAGACTTGAAGGCCGTTCATCCAACTCACCGATGGCGATAAATCTTTGACATACTGCAATGTCGCGTCGGTCACGAGCATGTCGTCGCTAATGAGAGGTGCCATCCGCTCGACTGGTACGGCAAAAATGAAATGATCGCCTTGAGCCTTTATGCTTTCTGTGCCCTTTTTCACAACTACATGGTCGATTTGACCGTCCTTCATCACCACATCTGTGACCGATGCCCCAAAATGATACGATACGCCCAATGTAGTTGTAAGGTGTTTCAGCCAAGGATTGAGCCAAGCGTCGTTTGTCGGTGCATTCAGCACCCGGTCGGTGTTCACAAACGGATCGATCGTGTTGTAGATGAGCTGGAGGAAGATGTCGCCACCTGTTTTGGTGCTCGCAGTTTTAGCTTTCGCTGCCACTAGGGTACGTGTGAGTCCTTCGACGAGCAAGGTGCGGTAGGTGTCGCTAAATCGGTCTGCGTTTAGGTACTCCCACCATCCCAATCCCTCGTATTCGTTGATGCGGCGATCCTTGCAGCTGGTCATGAGCTGCCATACCCTCTCGCCGAAGAACTTCTCCTCTTCTTTGGTAAGGCCAGTGTCAGAGTGAAACATCGAGTTTACAAGCGATTCGATTTCAGCGAGGTTTCTTGGGAAGTGGGCCAGCACTTTGATGGGCATTTTGCCGTAGCGACCCATTGTGCTGAACTCGGTCGGCACCAGATTCTCGAAAACGGAGCGACCATCGCCCGTTGGGATCCGTTTCATGGTGTTGGTCACATGACGGTAGAACCCTGGGAAAAACCGAAATCCGTGCTCACCGGGCAGTGGCTTGCGGCCGTCTTTTGCCGTGTCGGGCACATCCACGCTCCGTGCTTTACCGCCACAGTAGTCGGTTTTGTGCTCGTACACATCCACCTGAAATCCGCGTTCCGCCAGCTCATGAGCCGCGCTCATACCAGCAACCCCACCACCCAAAATGACAACCCGCTTCATAGTTTCAGTCCGTTATTGTTAGTGATTGTTAGTGCCTGTTAGTGATTGTTAGTGATTGCTAATGATTGCTACTGATTGCTAATGACTGTTAGTGATTCCCCGTACGTCATCTTTCTCCACAGCCACTCAATCGGTCCGTACTGAAACCGCTTCAGCCAAATCGTGCTCATCCAAACTTGGAAGAAAAAGATGCCGACGGCGATGGCCGCACCTACCGAAGACCCGAATTTTCCTGAAAAGCCAAAACCGACTCCGTAATAGATGATGATCGATATCACGGTTTGAAAAAGGTAATTCGACAATGCGGTCTTGCCGACAGGGGCAAACCAGGCTAAATGTTTTGGACTGGATTTCACCCAAAGAGCAATAGCAGCCGCATAGGCGCAGGCCAGCGGAGCCACGCCAATTGCGTACATCGTAAATCCAAGCAGTGTGCCGACTACATCACCAAACGATCCGTATTGGACTATGCCGCGAATTATGTTGGCTGGAATACCGATCAGGAACCCCCATAGCATAATCTTCTTCAGCATGGGCACATTGTTTAAAAGATCGTGTTCAAAAATCTGCCGGCCAGCCCAAAGGCCGAGCATGAACATGGCCAAAACTTTGAAAAGACGCCCGTCGAATAAAAGGTCACCAATACGAATAAGAGGTGATATCAGGTTGATTTTAATTAGTGTTCCAATATCTGATATGGCTAAAAGTGCCAGGGGGTCTGCCGATAATATGCCGTTGCCCATCCAGTCTGTCATCGGAAGACCCATCGAGGCGGCAATGGCGTCGAAAGTTTCAAAAAACCACATGGGGTACATCACCCCAGACAAGCCAAGTATGGTTATGTGAACAACCGGCATGAACAGCAGCACTGCCGCCCATATTAACAGACGACGGTTGCTGAAATCGACCATCCAAAGCAAGATGAATCCCAAAAAGGCGTACAAGGCCAAAATATCGCCCAACCAGAGCAGAAATAGGTGGATGAGTCCGATGAGCAGAAGGCCCGACAGGCGCCGACGGAAAAAGGGTTTGAAATTGATGCCGTTTCTAATAGCGCTGCGCTGCTGTACAACGAGTCCAATACCGAAAAGAAGGGCAAAAATGGAGTAGAATTTCCCGCTCACAAAGACAAGTAAGAACACATCTAACCCAAAATCGACACTCTGTGTTGCAAAGGATGCCTTCAGTTCATCCGAGTAGAACATGGATCCCAAGAATGTCGGAGTATTCGCCAAAAAGATGAAAAAGATGGCGATGCCACGTAGTACATCCAAAAAAAGGATGCGATCAGAGTTTGACAGCGGTCTGACTGCGTTCACGGCCATCCCCACCTCCGGGTTGTGCACTGGTTTGACAGGTTAAGAGCGACTAGCTACGATTTTCTAATGTAGGAATAAAATCAAACCTTCCTAACAACTCCCCTAAAAACTGTCTACATCACCCGAAACGTGAACGTTATCATGAACATCACCAAAAAGATGAGTATCAGTGGCATTACAAAACGCAGCCATTTGTCGTAGCCTAATTTCACCAAGGCGATCGAAGGCAGCAAGGTGTTCGTCGGACTGATGGCATAGAACATCCCTACCCCATAGATGTAGGCGTCGATGATGATTTCGCGGCCCAGACCAAGCCCGTCGGCCAAGGGCGACATGATAGGCATGGTGAGGATGGCCATGCCAGATGTGGATGGGATCAGGAATGACAGTCCGCTGTAGATCAACATGATGGAATTGACAAAAAAAGCAGGCGCAAGCCCCTCGGTCACAGCCGTTGCATGGTACAGAAAGGTGTCGCTAATCTGTCCGTCGTTCATAAGTACGGTCACACCGCGGGCAATTCCGATGATGAAGGCCACACCCAACAGGTCGCCGGCTCCCCTCATGAAGGCCGTTATGAAGGCTTCCTCCTTAATGCGTGCGATGAGCCCGATGAGGATGGCCCCGACAAAGAAGACGGTGGTCATTTCGACGAACCACCATCCAAGCATCGATACGCCGACGATCATGGTAACAAAGCACAACGAAAAGACAGCCAGAATTGCCATCAGCTTGGCATTCATTTTCACATCCGCCTTGGGAGCCCCCGTGTGGAAGAGCGCTGCGTGTTCGTCACGCTGGTCGTACGTAAGTGATTTGGTCGGGTCCTTGCGAATCTTGCTGGCGTACCGGAGGATGTACACAATGGTGATGATCACAACTATCCCGAGCATGACGATGCGGCTGGTCAATCCTGTGGTCCAACTTATACCGGCAGCATCGGCTGCTATGATAACGGAGAACGGATTGATGGTCGAGCACATCACGCCGATGTTCGATCCCATAAAGATGCAGGCCACTCCGACCGTCACATCGTATCTCGCCGCCAGAAAAACGGGTATGAGGATGGGGTAAAAGGCAAGCGTCTCCTCGCCCAAGCCGAAGGTGGTTCCACCGGCCGCGGTGAGCAGCGTGGTGAAGATGATGAGCAGATGTTCGCGGCCCTCGAGCACCTTTGCGAGCCAGGCAATGCCGGCATCGAAGGCGCCCGTAAGGTTCATGATGCCGATGAGTCCGCCGATGATCAACACCAAGAATATGATGTCGGCCGCCTCAATGATACCCTTGATCGGCGCCTGCGCGAGGGCGAAGAACCCCTGTGGACTCGCATCCGTCTGCTTGTAGGTGCCGGGGATGCTCACTGGACGATAGAGCGTGCCGCTGGTGAACTTCTCTAGCGGGATCCTCACGTTCAGCAAGTCGAGCGACTCCTGCGTTGCGGGCACCTTCTCTGTTGAACTCATCCGCTGAATCACAAACGTGCTATCGGAGGCATTGTACTGCAACATATCGTACTTGCCCGAGGGGATGAACCATGTGGATATGGCCACCACAGCGGCGATTGCAAGCAAGATGGTAATAGCTGATGGAAATTTCATGATACCTTCTCCATCCGCCTACACGCTTCCTCTAGTACATGCATTTCCTTGGCGAAGCAGAAGCGGATGCGGTGCCTGCCATCTTCCGGATGCTGATAGAAGCTGTGGCCCGGCACACCGCAGACCCCCGCGTTCTTGATGAGCCAATGGTTGGCCGACACGGCGTCCTGAAAATCCTCACGCTGCAATAACTTGTCCCCAAAATTCGCTAACACGTAGTACGCGCCCTGGGGCGGCTCACTGTCGAAACCGGCCGCATCGAGTGCCCGCATGAAACGGTCGCGCTTCTTGAGGTAATCTGCCTGCATCGAAGTGTAATACGCATCCGCCATGGGTAGCGCTCCAACCATGCCGTGCTGCAATGGCGCCGGCGCCGATATGACCAGCAAGTCGCTGATGAGTCCCATCTTGTTAATCACCTCCTCGGGTCCTACGGCATACCCCAATCGCCAACCGGTCATATTGAAGGTCTTCGAGAAACCCGATATCGTTATGGTACGCTCCCAGGCACCTGGCATACTTCCCAGCGACACGTGTTCACGTCCGTCGTAAACGATATACTCGTAGATCTCGTCGGTGAGGGCCACCAGATCGCGGCGTTTCATCAAGTCCAAGATGGACTCCAACTCCGACCTCGAGAACACCTTGCCGCTCGGGTTACACGGACTACACACGAGGATGGCCTTTGTCTTGTCGGTCACGGCAGCCTCGAGTGCGGCCATCGGCAGCGGACCGTCCCCATCCGGGATCTTCACAAAACGGCAGACCACACCGAAAAGCTCAAGCAAATGGCGGTGGTATCCGTAAAAGGGCTCGAACAAGATCACCTCATCACCCTGCTCGAACAAGGCCATCATCGCCGCCACGAATGCCCCTGTTGAACCCACCGTTACCTGCACGTTCTCGGGACCGCTTACTGGTAGCTTATTGAACGACCTCGCCTTATCGGAGATGAGGGTACGTAGCTCATGCACGCCGGCAAAGGGCGTGTAGATGGATCGGTCGCTGTCGATGGCCGCCTTCGTAGCCTCCTTTATGGACTCAGGAACCGGTAAGTCGCATATCCCCTGCCCCAAATTGATGCCGTTGTACTGGTTGATCAAGGCGGTGACGGCGCGAATATCGGACTGCTTGAGCGGGTTTGTACGGGAAGCAAGCTTCATGGTGGAAGAAGAAAGAAGAAAGAAGAAGGATAGGAATGGGAAGAGGAAGACGGAGGAATCTAAGAAATTTAGATGATAATATACTTGTCGGGAAAATTCGCGATTACAGAGCCACTGACGTTTGGGAGTTTGGTAGCATTTTAATACATTGGTATTGATATGGTACCATTCTTATATCATTCAACACCATTATGGAAAAGATCAACATTTCTGTTAAGGGGATTCCCATGGATGTCTATGAACAGATAAAAAAGCGGGCGGAGCTCAATCATCGTAGCATTAACAGCGAAGTTATTTCTACTCTCACCGAATCAGTAGAGAGCAACCGTGTTCAATATGAGGTTATTGCTTACAAAGTTCGCGAACTGAGGAAGCGAGCGAAAGGAACACTGCCGATTGAAGATGTCCTTAAAGCTATTGAAGAGGGCCGAGAATGATCGTTGCCGATGCTAGTGTTCTTGCTGAACTATGGCTTCCGGGTCAAAATGTTGATACAGCACTGAAAGTTATGAAGGCTGATTCGAATTGGATTGCTCCAACATTGTGGAGATCTGAATTTAGAAACACGATTGCAAAATACCTCAGAGCCAATTTGATCGATTTCGCATTTGCACATACTGTGATGATGGAGGGACTAAAATTAATGTCGAAACATGAATTCGTAGTTGATTCTTATAGAGTTATTGATCTCATTGCAAGTTCGCGAGTATCAGCATACGACGCCGAATACATTGCCCTAGCGCAAGAAACCGAGAGCAGGTTAGTCACCTTCGATAGGAAGCTGATCAACCTGTTCCCGGATGTTGCGATTCACCCCGAAAATTTCGTAGGCTCTACTAATTCGTGATCCGAACGGTGTAGGTTATTTCAACCTCCGAATTGGCAGGAACCGGCACGTCGAACGCAATCTTGTTGGCATTGACCTTACGGTACTCGCGGCTGCTGCGCATAACCTCCCAATTCCCCCATAGATTCCGCTCTACTTCAATGGTCACTGCAGTGTCCTTGCGATTCTTGAGCACTACCTTGTAGCTCATTTCGTTCACGCGGTCGGTAATCCGACGCTGATCGGTCATAGTAGTCTCACCCAATAGGTCGAAGGCCTGACCTAGGGTCAACGTGATCTTCTCGTCTCGCGGCGTATGATTAATTCGGTCCTCGCCCACAAACTCGACGGAGCCTCCACTTGACTGGTTCACTCTCACAATACCCATAGGCATCGGAATTCCCAACCCGTTGGCCGATTCATTCTTGAATTCGACCTGCACGGACACCGGCTCGCTCACGCCCTGTCCACGCTGGCCCTCGCCCAAATAACGGTAACGCTTCACAACCGGGATGCCAGCCGCGTCAAACAGTGCGATCTGCTTGCTCTCGTTCTGCAACAGGTCGGTTGGACGCTGCAAGGTGTACATGTGGTATTCGAACAGTCCAGCGCTCTCGAACTGGCTGTCGGCCGTTTTGGCGGCCATGGCAAAACCTTCTTCATATACGTAGTTGCGCGACGGTGGACGCACACGGTTCACACTTCCGGCCACCAGTTTGAGGTTGGCATTGCGGAATGTTGCACCAGAGTTGTTGGTCAGGTTGACCCAAGCATTCAAATCGAGTTTCGTGTCGTTGTCTTTGAGTACAGCCACATACTCAGCCTGCCAGCTCATACCACCAGTCTGATAGGTCATTTCCACATTCTGGCTACCGGCACGGTCGGTTTGGACCTTCCAAAGGAGTGTTGGTCGCGTGATGAGTCCACCTGGAAGCTCATCAACGGTTATCTGATACTTGCCCAAACCCGGAAGCATCATGAGTCCGCCATTGGCACTGCGAATCACGGCCGATCCACCCTGAGTTGACAACAGTGTTCCACGGATAATCGTACCTTTCTCGTCGATGAATTGCACCTCGCGGTCGATAAATCGCTGCAGAATTTTATCGGCGCTCACCAAATCGTACTGGTAGTTCTGCTCAAGCACCGAGCCGTTGAACGTGATTTTCACGGTGGCCGGATTGATCAGTGATGCAACATCGGCAACACGGATTTCTGAGATACCCCGTGGTATATCGAATGTGCGGATTTCGCGCACAACGCCAAGGTTATCGTTGTAAACGGTAACAAATACAGATCCAGGTGCCGCTTGGGCGTTGGATTCGGCTGGCGCGGCAAGTCCCGCAACCAATATTGACACAATGGCAAAAACAGTTGATTTCATTGTATTACGTTCTCCAATTCTAGTCTTGATAAATGATCGTCCCCATAAACAAAGAGCGGACACTGGTGTAACGCAGATGTCCGCTCTTGAATTGTAGCTACGATAAAATTAGTCGATCACACCACTCGCCTTCTTAAGCTCAGGCTTGAGCAATCCATCGATATATCTGGTATACGTTTGCATCAGCAGCATGTAGCTGGCTTGGCTATAGGCAACACCGTGTGCCCCAGGAGGATAAATACGCAGATCGGCATCTACACCGGCATCGGTGAGCGCCTGTACCAACTGCATGGTGTGCTGCATGTGCACGTTTTCGTCCATGGCAGAGTGGGCGATGAGCAAACGGTCTTTAACATTGGCAGCATGGGTGGGGACAGCCGAGAGTATGTATCCATCTAGGTTGTCGTCAACCAATCCCATGTACCGCTCTGTATAGATGCTGTCGTACAGTAACCAATCGGAAACCGGTGCACCAACGATGCCGAGCTTGAACACGCCCGGATGAGTTGCCACCGTGTACGCACTCATATATCCGCCATAGCTGTGCCCACGGATGGCCATATTTTCGCCGTCAACGTAAGATAGCGTCTTGAGATGCTTTGCGGTCTCGGCAAAATCGAGCGCCTCGTACACGCCGAGCTGCTTGTACACCAACTTTTCGAAGGCCGAGCCATAGCCGCCACTTCCTCGGTTATTCACGCTAACAATGATATAACCCTGCTGCGCCAACCACTGATGCCATCCGTTTGTTTCCCACTGGTTGTACACACTCTGCGCACCTGGACCACCGTAGATATCCATCACCACAGGATATCGGTTGTTCGGGTTGAAATCGGGCGGCTTTACCATGTAGGCGTCAAGTTTTTGGCCGTCGGATGTCGTGAACGAAAACAGCTCGCGTGGGCTGTATACATTTTTTGATACATACTCGCGAACGCGAGATCCATCTTCGTAGGTGCGGATTACGCGACCGTCAATGCCGCGAAGCACCACCTGACGCGGAGTTGTGACGTTCGACCAACGGTCAATGAAATACTTGCCATTGGGCGCTACACTAAGATTGTGATTACCAGGCTCGGATGTAAGCTTTCGCTTGCCAGTACCATCAAAACTCACCGAATAGAGATGGCGTTCGAGAGGCGACGCCTCCGTGCTGGTATAGATGATGGTGCGGTTCGTGGGATTTACTGCGTGTACATAAGTAACCTCCCAGTTGCCTTTAGTAACCTGGCCGAGTAGCTTGCCCTCGTAGTCGTAGCGATAGATGTGCGACCATCCGTCGAGGTCGCTCACCCAGAAAAACTCCTCCAAACCGGCAGGGAAATACATGTAGTGCATGATTCCGGCAAAGAAATCGAACACATCGATCCACGTCTCAGACCGCTCCTGATAAATCACCCGGCTAGTTCCACTGCTCGCATTGCACATGTAGAGCTTCAGATGGTTCTGCTCGCGGTTTAGCACCACAACGGCCAAGGTACCAGGACGCGAGGTCCAGTAAATACGCGGCACATAGAATTCGCTGCTTTCATTGATGCTCATCCAACGCTTGTCGCCCGATTTCACGTCAACAACGCCGATGCGCACTTTAGGGTTGGTCTGACCGACCTTCGGATAACGGATTTCCACGTACTCGGCGGTTTGACCCGAGTAGTCGGTCATCTGAAAGATGGGCACGTCGGTTTCATCTTCCTGCCAGAAGGCGATGTAACGGCTGTCGGGCGACCATTCCCAGGCCTGTGCCAATCCAAATTCTTCCTCGTAAGCCCATCCGAATTTGCCGTTGAATACATGTTTTGTGGCGTCGTTGGTGAGCTGGGTTTCTTTGGCGGTTGCAAAATCGTAGATGTACACATTGCCGCCACGCTCATAACCGATCATGGATCCATCGGGCGAAAGCTGCGCTGTGCCGGCATCTTGCACCACTTCCTTCAGCGTCTTGTCGGCAACCGAGTAGAAATAGTAATCGGAGATTCCCGAGCGGCGGAAGATGGGGCGGAAGTTCGTCTGAAACAAGATGTGCTTGCTGTCATCGGCCCACTGGAAGGAGCTGTAGGTGAATGGTCGTCCCTCGGCATTGGTGTGTCCCGTAGGACTAAAAATCAGCTCGTCGGATCCCGTTGCTGGGTTGTAGGAGCGGATCTCCATCGTCCGTGTTTCCTGGTTGACGATGGAGTACGAGTAGCGATCGCCATTGTCGATCCAATTCACGTTCGACGGACCGTTTCCTCCGGAAAGTTGTCCACCGATGCTCATTGCCTGCTGCAGGCTCTCTAGCCGCTGGCGCTCCTGCCCATAAGCGAGAGACGCTGGCAAGAATAAGAGCAAGAGCAACGGCAAGAACAAGTGCGAAGTTCTAACAGACTGCATACGATCAAAACTTAGGTGAGTAAAAATTGCGGTACATCGAGATGTAACGTATCACATGCTTAAAAATATATGTATCACACCATCAACGCCACTGTATCCACAATTGCCTGGGCATCTTCGGGGCTATGGCTCTCGCTGTAGATGCGAAGCACAGGCTCGGTGCCACTTGGACGTATGAGCACGCGGGCACCGTTCGATAGGTGCAGCTTTACGCCGTCGATCAGCTCGACATCGACGACCTCGTAGTGCATCACATGGGTGATCTCGCCCAGTTTGGCCCGGTTCACCAAGCGATCTTTCTTCTCATTGGTGGTGTGCATGTCGATGCGGCGGTTATAGTGCGCACCGAAATCGTCGAAAAGCATCTGCACCAGTTCGCTCAAGGCCTTGCCGGTTTTGACCATCATTTCGACGACGAGCAATCCGATGTAAACGCCGTCCCGTTCAGGGATGTGTCCTTTCACCGCGATGCCGCCAGACTCCTCCCCGCCAATCAGCACGTCACCCTCCACAATCTTGTCGGCGATGTATTTGAAGCCAATGGGTGTCACGATAACAGGCAACTCATACTTTGCCGCCATTTTATCGAGCATCTGGGTGGTCGAAAACGTCTTGATGATGCTGCCCCCGAGTCCCTTTTGGGTGTGGAGGTACCATAATAACAGACTCAGCAGCAGATGCGAATCCACGTATTGGCCCGTTTCATCGTACATGCCCACGCGGTCGCCGTCGCCGTCGTTGGCGATGCCCACGGCGCAGCGGTTTTGGCGGATGAAACTCGATAGCTCACCCAGATTCTTCTCGATGGGCTCAGGTGGTGTGCCGTTGAAGCCCGGATTCAGATCGGAGTGCAGCTCGAGTACTTGTGCACCCAACAACGAGCGGATGATGGTCCTAGACGAGCCATACATCGCATCGTGGGCGATCTTGACGCCAGTGGAGCGGATGGCGTCGAGGTCGAGCCTATCGCGTAGCTCATCCAAATACATGTCGGCGAGTTTGATTTCGCGAATACGACCTTGGCGCAGGCAGATACTGTAGTCATCAACCGGTATAGATGCGTCATATTTGTTGTATTGCGCCTCCACTTGGCTGATATGCTCGGGAGTGGCGGGACCCCCGAAAGGCGCCTTGATCTTGAATCCGTTGTACTCGGGCGGATTGTGGCTGGCTGTTATCACGATCCCGACGGCATCGTAGTGCAACGCCGCCCAGCTCACTGCCGGGGTAGGAACGATACTGTCGGCCATGCGCACCGGGATACCCATTGCCGTAAACTGGCAGGCTGCATGCTGCGCGAACTCGCGTCCCATAAAGCGGCAGTCGTAGCCGATCACCACGCCATTCGTGGTGATGCCCGAATCGAGAATCCATCTCGCGGTTGACTGTGCAACGATCGAGAGGTTGTCGAAGGTAAAGTCTTTGGCGATAACTGCCCGCCAGCCGTCAGTGCCGAATTTCATTTTTGCCACTTCACCTTTTTATACAGTAGCCACACCCCGAGCAACACAAACGGCACACTCAATATCTGCCCCATGCCGATGAACCAGTCGGTGGCGAAATCGGCCTGCTCAACTTTGGTGTACTCAAGCAGAAAGCGACCAGTGAACATGATGATCAAAAACACGCCGAAGATGAATCCCTCGGGTGGCTTACCCTTATGGCGAAGGTAGATGGTCCATAGAATCGCAAAAAGCACCACATACAGCAGAGCTTCGTAGAGCATAGATGGATGACGCGGAATCAAATCCTCACTGGCAAAGATGACGGCCCAAGGCAAATCGGTTTGCACACCGTATATCTCGGAGTTGAAGAAGTTGCCCATACGTACGAACGCACCACCGATAGAAACGGGGATGACAACACGATCGGTAACCCACAGGAAGCTGTAATTCTTGTACTTGCGACAGTACAGCCAAATACCGATGAGGATGCCGATGGCTGCACCATGACTGGCTAATCCACCCTGCCAGATAGCAGGAACTAAGTGGAGATTGCGCAGATAATACTCAGGCTCATAGAAGATGACATGGCCTAAACGAGCACCGATCACCGTGGCAATGAGTACGTAGGTCAATAGGGCATCTCGCTCCGACTCCGGACGACCAGCATCCCGAAACTCTTTGCTTCCAATGAGATAACCAACCAAAAAAGCCCCGCCAAACAGAATTCCATACCAGCGGAAGGTTACAGGACCCACCTGCTCGATGCCGCTCACCGGAATCAGGTTGAAGATGATTTGTCCAAGCGCAAGCGCACCCAAGGTGACCATCCAATACTGGCCATCGGTGAGCGACTGCGGCTTATCTTTGCGAGATGCCGCCTTTGCCTGAATCTGCTTTAGCCAGTAGCCTCCTGCAAAATAGGCTACAATAATACCGACGATCAGTCCATGAATGCTGAGCGTGAAGGGCAATGGAATCACGCCCGTTTCGTACAAGATCGGATCGGCACTCCAAACAAAATATTTCGTGATGGCCGTTAGCGAATCGGGCTGCATGCGTCAGTTTTTTGGAAGTTTGTAGATGGGACCACTCGCGGTATCTTCTACCACGACATCAAGTTCCTTGAGGGCATCGCGGATTTGATCGGCCACAGGCCAGTTCTTATCGGCGCGTGCCCCAGCACGGAGCTTCAATATAAGCTCCATCAGACCAGGAATCACTCCCGCATCGTTCGAAACCTGCTCCTCGGGCCAAATACCTAAAACGGTGTCGACCGTATCGCGAAGCACCTGCACCACATCTACGATGTTTGATGGATGATCTCCCTTAAGGATGCGGGCACGCCATGGCTTAAGCCACTCGTACAATACTGCAATGGCCTGAGCCGTGTTGAAGTCGTCGTCCATGCAGGCTTTGTATGCAGCACGGAAACCCTGGGTATCGAAGGCTTCGCCATTCCCACCCTCAGATGAGCTGATAACTCGTACCATCTCCTGCAAATTATTCAATCCCGTCTCGGCCGCCTCAAGTGCTGGCTCCGAAAAGTCGGTGGTGCTACGGTAGTGGCTCTGCAACAGGAAGAACCTGACAACCTGCGGTTTCCAAGCTCTACTGAGCAGTGGATGGTCGCCTGAGAAGAATTGGTGCAACGAAATAGCGTTGCCGAGCGACTTGCCCATCTTCTGCCCGTTGAGCGTCACCATGTTGTTGTGCAGCCAATAGCGCACAAAAGTCTCACCGTGAGCGCACTCGCTTTGGGCGATTTCGCATTCGTGGTGCGGAAACTGATTTTCGAGTCCACCGCCGTGGATGTCGAAGGTCTTGCCGAGATAGCGGGTCGACATCGCCGAGCATTCGATGTGCCAACCTGGGTATCCGACACTCCAAGGAGATGCCCACTTCATGATATGATCAGGCTCCGCCTTTTTCCATAGCGCGAAATCGGCCGCGTTACGCTTTCCGCCCGCAATTTCAACCCGAGTTCCAGAAACGGCCTCATCGGTCTGTCGTCCGCTGAGCTTGCCATAGTCGGGATCGGAGCTCACGTCAAAGTAGACATTGCCGTCGGCATCGTATGCGTGCCCCTTTTCGATAAGCTCCTCGATCATCGCGATCTGTTCGGGGATGTGCCCCGATGCGCGCGGCGTGATATCGGGCCGGAGTATTCCCAATGCATCCATGTCGCGGAAATAGGCATTCGTGTACTTCTCGGCGACTTCCATCGGTTCGAGACGCTCCAAACGAGCCTGCTTTTGCAGCTTATCTTCACCTGCATCGGCATCATCTGTAAGGTGTCCCACATCCGTAATATTCTGCACATACCGCACACGATAACCCGAGTACCTTAAGTAGCGATTCACCACATCAAAGAACACATAGCTCTTCGCATGACCCAAGTGGGCATCGCCGTACACCGTCGGACCACACACGTACATCCCGACAAACCCCTCGATCAATGGCGTGAATGGCTCTTTTTTTCGAGACAGGGTGTTGTAAACGGTGAGACTCACGAGGAATGAGGATTTGGGATTGAGGACTCAGTGAGGAAATTTACGGAAATTGGGGCACAAGTGACCCATTATGATGCCTCTGTTGCCCTCGTTGCCCCTGATGCCCTCGGTCATTTATTATCCGCCTCTTTCTTCATCCGCTCCATGTACGACACGCCCTCAGTCATCCATTTCGGGGCGTCATTGCCCTTGAGGTGGTGATCTAAGAACGCCGTTGTGCGGTTGAAGTAATCCATCTGGTTCTCCCGCTTCGTAAAATTGTGATTCTCGTCGGCATATACGAGCATGGTGAACGGTTTGCCCATACGGCGCATGGTTCCGTAGAACTCGATGCCCTGGTGCCAATCTACAGCACCGTCTTTGTCGCCGAAGGTCATGAGCATCGGGGTGTTGATGCGGTCGGCGAAGATGATCGGCGAGTTGCGCCAGTGTGCCTCTTCCGTTTCATACCATGGACCGCTGAAACGACCTTGGCTTGTTTCGAAGATCTTCTGGTTCGGTGTGCCGCTGTTCCAGTAGATGGCCAACGACATGCTCATCATGTTCGTGAGCGGTGCCCCGGCGATGGCGGCACTGAACAGGTCGGTCTGGGTTACCAAGAAGGCCGTCTGATAACCGCCCCAGCTGTGCCCCATCAGACCGACGGCGTCTTTCTGGATCATGCCGGTTGCCAATACTTTTTCGACGGCTGGAACCACGCAGTTCACGGCCGACATCCCCGGATCGTCGATGTCGTACACAATGTCGGGCTGGAACACGAAATATCCCTGCGAGGTATAGTGGCTCAGGTTGTACGCCGAGCGAACCGATGGATTCACATAGTTGTGAACCGCATTCGAGCGGATCTCGTAGATGTACACAATCATCGGATACTGTTTTCCCGGCTCATAGTTTGCCGGATAATGCAGCGCGCCTTTTAATGGACGCTCATCTTTACTTTCGAAGTACACCAGCTCGGAGTGACCCCAGGCATAATTGAAGGCATGCGGATTGCTTTGGAACACCGTCTGTGCATTAGTAAGTGTAGATCCAGCCTTGAGCGCCGGTGGCACATCGTATTTCATAGTCACGTACGAATACATCTCAGCATTCTTGGCTTTCGACAGACGCCCGATGCTCATCGGCTCAAAAATCAGTGTCGACACATTACCACGGGTATCAAGTTGAGCGTAACCCGTCTTGCGGTCATAGTCGTTGGTCATAGTGAGCATGATCGGCTTGGCTGGATCGATGAATGGATCCTCGAAATCGAGGCGCTGCACACGGTATATAATTTGGTCATTGCGACCTGATGTCAACTTACGTGGCACGCTTCCATCGGGCTGGATACGCCATACGTCGTACTCATCGTACACCAAAAACGCCACATCGCCCTTCAGCCATCCGCCGAATCCAAATGGACCGATGATACCTGGTCGGTCGTCGCGCGTGTTCCATACCGGATGTGGGATAAGCTCTGATACGTTGGTATGTGTACGGTTTCGGGTGTCGTACACATAATAATGGTTGTCCTTAAAGTAGGTCAGATAGCGTCCCGTAGGCGAAGCATTTGGCTGCCCACCTGCCGACATCACCTGATTCTCGAGCAGCAAGGTCTTGGCACTGGTGTTCATGTCGACTGTGTAGTAATCGGCAAAATCTTCCTTGAAAGCTGGACGGTATTTGTCGATATGCCACGATACAGCGGTCGAATGAAGGGTGCTTACGCTAGCAAATGGTGTGTCTGAATCGGCCAATGCAACAACCTTGCCCGTGTTCACATGCCAGACCACCTCCATACTGCGGTTTTGGTCCTGGTTGAAATTTACACGCTGCCTTGGTTGTACTTCCCTGTCATTCCAATTCCATACATCGACCGGTGCAAGCTTCTCCTTCTTAGGTGGCGCAGGCTTCTTGCCTCCGGTTGTGTCGGGCTCTGGCTTTTTAGTCCAATCTTTCATCCCAAAATGCACACGCGTAAGATCATCTGATATGCGAATCGATGAACTCCCGAACACTCGCATAGCATCTGGTAAATTGCCCACTGGATTAAGGGTCTTCAGCTCTGGACGCACCGCCAATGCCGTATAGAAATGGATCTTCTGGGTCTCTTCTTCCCACCCTTTTTGCTTCCATTCACGGTAAAAGGCCATGGCTTGACCTTCACGGTCCCAAACGAGGCGCGAAAACTTGGTGGTGTCGCTGGCCAGAACGGTGGATGCCGATGTCGCAAGATTGATCAACTCAACCGTGTTCAAAGCCCCACCTGCTGTGATGTAGGCAAAGCGATTCGCCTTCTTGTTGAACGAGCCTTCGGTCACATTGCCCAAGCTGCGCGATAGTCCGGTACCCATGTCGCGGAGCAGTACTGTGTTGCCCAGAGCCTTACTATCGGCCGGTTTCATCAGCGTGATCGACAACCACTTGCCATCTTCGGAAAAGTTGAAACCGGTGATACCCTTTATGGATTCCATTTCCATGGTAGTTAGGTTCACCAGTCCAAGTGAGAACTCAACCGGTTTACGCTGCTCGGTAAGCTTCTCCTGCTCGGCGTACGAAACGCCAATACGCATGGCCAGCCACTTATTGTCGCCCGAAAATGCCGCCTGCGATGCAAACGCATATCCCTTGGGATCGCCGCCGCTAACCTTACGCACCCAAAGGGTGTCGTTGTTCTCTTGCATGGTAACCGACCAGGCCAGCCATTGACCGTCGTTCGACGTCACAACTTGGCCCAAATTGTGCCATTTGCCGTAATCTGCGGGTGTAGCGGCTGGTTTATTCTGTGCCTGAACCGTACCTGCGATGAGAAGAAGCACTATGACGAGTGCCCGTTGGATGCTGCGTTGCATATACTTTGAACTGAGGGTGATAAGGTAAATCCTACAAACACCTGCACACCGATTTGATGCAGGTTAGAACAAACACGTGCGTCAGTCTTTCATCAGTCTAGCTTCGAACCTCGGCTGGCTGTGGCGCTGAAGCTTGTAATCAAAAATACCGTTTTCGGCGTCTACAATCAGACTCCATTTGTTTGTGGTGTAGTCGGTGTTCAGGCTGGCCGTGAACTCATCGGCCGGGAAGTGCTGATCCCATTCGGTTCCGGTACCGTCCGACATTCCACCGTAGTTGGTAATGGTATCAGGCGTGCCATCGGCGAGCAGGTGCTGGTGCTTGAACAGGAGTCCTTCGGGAGTGAGTGTCAGAATCCACGTGCGCGACGAATCGGCACCAACGTAAAACGGCATGCGGATTTCAGTGTCTGAACATTCACTGATCTCCATCTTAAGCGGATTCACTACAAATGGGTCGTTGGGGTCGGTTGTCGAAGATACTTCGGTGCTACCTGTGAAAGATGCACCACATTGCGCTTTGATGTTGTTGAAAAAAGCTACTTGTGGGTCTGTGACTTCGGGTACTGCTGTTTCAGATCCGGAGCCGCAAGCTGTAAACAGGATGAACGAGGCTCCAACAAACGTGATCGTCTTAAGTGTGCGAAAATTCATTATATATAGATTTGTTTATAGAGATCGATTTAAAAAGTGTTGAAGAATAGCAATAGCATTTCAGAACTGCAAAAGGGTGATCATCTTTAAGTGATTAAGGCGTTCTCAGTCACTTAAAGTGCTATATTTAACGTATGAGACACACGTCGTTCAACGATCCGATTTACCGGGGCAAGCGCCAAGGATTAGTACAAGTACTGCAAGATAAGGGCATTGCCGATGAATTCGTGCTTCGCGCTGTCGGAACTGTGCCTCGCCACATGTTCATCGACACGGCCCTGCACAAGCGGGCTTATGAAGACACGGCTCTTCCAATCGGGATGAAGCAAACCATATCGCAGCCCTACACGGTAGCGCGACAGACCGAGTTGCTGCACGTCCAGAAAGGCGACAAAGTACTGGAGATCGGCACTGGTTCGGGTTACCAAGCAGCCATTTTATGTGAACTTGGTGCAGACGTGTACTCGGTTGAACGCCACGATTATCTCTACCAGCATGCCCGTGAGCTGCTGCTCGCATTAGGATACAGGATACGTGCCAAATGTGGCGATGGTACAGAGGGGTGGTCAGCATACAGCCCCTATGATGGCATTGTGGTAACTGCGGGCGCCCCGGTCGTGCCCGATGCGCTCGTGAACCAGCTCAATATCGGCGGACGCTTGGTCATACCCGTTGGCGACCAGCACGTGCAGACCATGCTTCGCATAACCCGCACTGGAGAGCATGACTACATCGAAGAGGAATTCGCTGATTTCCAGTTCGTACCGCTCATTGGCCGAGAAGGCTGGAAGTGAAACATCTCCTGATCATATTAAAGGGCTTTTTGATGGGCTCGGCAGATGTCGTTCCTGGTGTGAGTGGCGGCACAATGGCGCTCATAACAGGCATCTACACGAAGTTGATCGACGCCATCAAGAGCGTGGATACCACCGCACTTTCGTTACTGCTGCGGTTCAGGATAAAGGAGTTGCTCGCCCATGTGCACTGGCAGTTCCTCGGCGCACTCTTCAGCGGGATGATCCTCGCCGTGCTATTCTTCACGCGTGTCATCCCCCTCCCCCTGCTCATCTTTACCCATCCTGAGCCGATATATGGTCTGTTCTTTGGACTGATCATAGGATCCATCATCCTTCTATTGATAGACATCCGCCCCATCGGATACTGGAAGCTCGTCTACCTTGCCATCGGCGCACTGGTGGGATACTGGGTCGTCAACCTCGTGCCCACCAACACCCCCGACGCCCTCTGGTTCATCTTCCTGAGCGGGTGCATCGCCATATCTGCAATGATCCTGCCCGGCATAAGCGGATCATTCATATTGCTCATTCTCGGTAAATACACGCATATTTTTGGGCAATTCGCCGAACTCGGCGGACCCAATAACACCGAGGCGATTCAGATTTTGGCGGTTTTTGGTGTGGGACTGGTCGTTGGGCTCGCTGCCTTCAGCCGATTCCTGTCCTGGCTGCTGCACCGGTACTCCATCGCCACACTGTGCGTTCTGATTGGTTTCCTTATTGGTTCGCTTGTGGTCATCTGGCCCTGGCAGATCCGCAGCTACGAAACCATCGCCGAAGAAATTTCGGTTTCATCGAGCGATCCGCGGCTCGAGTCGCTGGTTACAGACGGCATCGAACCGAACCTCCCAGAATACTACATTGCCTCCGATCTTAACGCCCAGCCACCAACAGTCGTACGCGTTCGCAAGAAGCTGATCCACTCCGAGCCCGTCATGCCTGGGCCCGAGAACAGCAAAACCCTCCCCATAGCCGCCATGTTCGTCGGATGCGTCGTCGTTCTCGGAATTGGGCAAATGGCGAAAAGAAAGGCTACGATGCCTTCGGCATAGGTCCCTCCAGGATGACAGCCCGTGAGTTATTAGGAAAGTGATGCCTTCGGCATAGGTCCCTCCAGGATGATAGCCCGTGAGTTATTAGGAAAGTGATGCCTTCGGCATAGGTCCCTCCAGGATGACAGCCCGTGAGTTATTAGGAAAGTGATGCCTTCGGCATGGGTCCCTCCAGGATGACAGCCCGTGAGTTATTATGTGACCAGACGCCTACGGCGTAATCTCTTGCTCTTGCAGTTGCTCTTGCAGTTGCTCTTGCTCTTGTGTAGCTTACATATAGAACAACTCTAAACACGGAGGTCAAGATGGTACGCTTCAATAAAATATTAGTCCCAACAGATTTCAGCGAGGGCTCGAAAACAGCCTATGCGTTCGCCAACGAACTGGCTACAAAATTCGGCGGTGTAATCGATCTGATCCACATCATCCCAACCATGAAGTATCTGAGCGAAAGCATCAGCAAACTGGGGTTGCCGTTTGATATGGACAAGGACGTGTTCCCGAAATTGATCGACCAGAGCAGGGGTTTCATTGAAGACGACCTCACCAATTATATTGATGAGAAATTCGCAGGGAAGTCTATCGTCAAGATCGACATGAAGGCTTTCGACGTGATAACCGAGGCGGCTGTGTCGGGCAATTACGACATCATCGTAATGGGCACACATGGTGCCAGCGCCAATCAGTTCATTAAGGGCAATGTCACCGAGAAAGTGATCCGTTATTCCAAAGTCCCCGTTCTCTGCGTACCAAATAATTTGTCGACCGATAAAATCCGTAAAGTTCTCATCCCGATCGATTTCTCTGCCAATAGCTGGAAGGCCATGCCTATGGCGGCTTCCTTTGCGGCAGCGATCGGCGGCGAGCTCACTCTGATTCACATCAAAGAGCTGTATGGCAGCGAGGGCGAAATGCCACCTCATACGTCCGATCGCGACGAATCGCTAATCTTGCGCGACAACCTTCTCACCAAGTTCGGCGAATATGCCAATGCAAATGCTGATTTCGATTTTGAACTCAAATCGCTAGGCGACCGCGAGTACGACGTTCTGATCACCGAGGTGATGGGGCAGCAAGTCGAGGTCAAAGTTCACACTGAAATCCGCAAGGGTGTATCGGCTCATTACGAAATCACCGACTACGCAAATGACAATGCCGACATATTGGTCATGACTACCCACGGACGTAGTGGACTAAAACAGATCTTCCTCGGTTCAACCACCGAAAAAGTGGCGCGCTACTCGAAGATACCTGTCATCACCATCCGCCCGGATCTCGGATAATCAGTCTTTTGTCAGTTCGAGGTTTGACTACCTGCACATGAGGTCATGAACGATGGTTCAGGATGCGCCGCGCTGTAAAAAGCGCTCCGTGAAGTACGTGTCTGAGATGGGATCGAAACTACGGTCGTTCCACTTTAGCGTAGTCTGCGATCCTTTTTGAGCATCCTTCATGGTCATGGTGTTCGACCGCCATATACCTGGTTTGGCCTCGGCGAAATCGCCAGTCGTAAGCTCGCGAATCGGCTTATCGGCCTTGTCGTAGAACGTGCTCGACAGCAAAAGCAGCCTTGATGTATCTACTGTATGAACGGCATAGGCGTAACTGAAGCTCGTACCCGACTTTGGTGTTGCCCGAACCACCATCCGGTTTCCCTGCTCGCTGATGGTTGTATAGGTAAAGTCGTCGTGGTTCACATCGCCAAGATCCTCGAATGTGAAGTCGGATCCCAAGAATTTATCGCCCCGATTGTTCGACGATATAGTCTGAACGCGACGGGTGGCTGGCAAAAACAGTTTTTGGGATGTCCCCGAGTTGTCGCTTAGGCTCAGGAGTCCGGTTCCACGCACATCGGCAGGGGTTTCGAACTGGATCATCAGCCTTGAGCGGGCGTCGGTAGAATAGCTCCAAATACGCAAGCTGCGCTCGCGGGTGCGACCGTTAGCATTTTGCATCACCATTGTGAGTTGGCTCTGCTCGTACGGCAGGCGGTCGCGCTGTTCGCGGATTTGCTCGAGAACGTCGCCGCCTCGTTTAGATGGTGCCTGCGCGATTGCTGTGACAGATAAGCCCGCAACAGCAAGCAAGAGGATAATGGATGTCGAAAGGAATTTGATCATGAATTCCTAAACGCAGACTAGTGAATATTAGTTTCATGATGCGTTTGATCCCTACGGGATAGGTCTATACTGAATGACAGCGATTGAAATAATTTGAGACGATCCCTATGGGATAGGTCCATACTGGATGACAGCGATTGAAATAATTTGAGACGATCCCTACGGGATAGGTCCATACTGGATGACAGCGTCTGAAATAATTTGAGACTATCCCTATGGGATAGGTCCATACTGGATGACAGCGTCTGAAATAAAAGTGGGGGCGGCGTGTTGCGCCGCCTATGATAGATCATGACCGTTCATGACCGTTCATGATTGATAATCATTGGTAATGACTGCTAATGACTGCTAATGACTGTTTGCTACTCTTACCCTCATCTCGTATTTTTACAATTTGGTGCCACGCTCTAGCGTTGTCAACAAATCGGGCCCATAGCTCAGCGGTGAGAGCAGTCGACTCATAATCGATTGGTCGGGGGTTCAAATCCCTCTGGGCCCACGGAAGGAAAGAATAAAAGAAGAAAGAATACGAGAAGACGGAAGGACGAAGAATGACGTCCTTCCAACATCATTCTTCCTTCTTACGTCCTTATTCTTATGTCCTTCTTCTTACGTCCTTCGTCTTTCTTCTTTCTTCTTTCTTCTTTCTTCATGATGCCGAACTCAAATAAGACAACTACAAGACGGTGGCTCCTGCTCGGTCTGGGTATTGTCTCGATTTTGGGACTTACGCTCATGAACGTCTACTCTCTGTGGCAACTCCATCAGTATAACTTGGAGGCTTCGGAGGATATCAAGCGTGCTCAACTGCGTCAATTGCGCATCCAGGTGAACGACCGTCTTTACAAAAACGTAACAGACCTCTGGCAGATGGATATGGGCAAGGTTGAAGAATACCTGCTCGAAAATCGCAAGCTGCCCGATAATATCATGCAGGTCATAACCGCCGCAGGTAACGACAGCCTGTTCAAAAGGGTCTACTACACCGACCGTGTAATTCCAGTCTGCGAGACGGGCGCATCTATGATGGCGTTTAACCCGAAGACTCAGCAGCTCGAATGGGTAACCGATTTCCCTAGCTACATTTGCGACGGACTCGAACTGGTGCGAACCAAGACAAAGACCCTCCTCACAGGCGACTACCGCTGGTATACCAAGACAGAGCTCGACGGTAACCGCACCATGAACATCGCCCTCGTTAATACCGCCGAGCAGACAGTGATAGGCTATCTGTCGCTCGACATCGACAGCAGATGGCTGCTCGATAATCTGGTGACAGACATCCTTGTGAGCGAGTTTGGCGCCGACAGCGAAACCGGCATCACTGTATGGGTGCGCGATTGGCTGCGCGACGAAATCGTGGCCACTAACAACGTATCTGTGCCCTACGACCCATCGAACATCGACATTCGGGAGCGCTTCACTTTCGAAAATTGGGCCTTCCACGCAATGGTGAACGAAAGTCCGACTGTAATAGCTGCCATGAACCAGTTCATTGGCAACATGATCATCCTCAGTGTTGCTGTTTTAATGCTTCTGAGCAGCATCTTCTTCATCTTCCGTACTGCCTCGCGCGAACGTGAGCTCTCAATGCGACAGGCTGGATTTCTAGCCAATGTAACCCATGAGCTCAAGACTCCCCTCGCAGTGATGCAGGCAGCTGGCGAGAACCTTGCCGACGGACGCGTTCGCGACCTCGATCGGTTGGCCAGCTATGGAAAGCACATTCACGAGGAAGCTCTTCGGTTAAGCAGGATGATCGACAAACTCTTGAACGTGGCTCGTAGTGATGCCGGCGAAATCGTAGTGAATCGTCAGCCGGTCGACCTAAGTGAATTAGCTGGAGAGTACGTCGCTCAGAATAAGAACTTCTTTGCAGATCGACAGTTTAAGGTGAATCTAAGTGTACAAACACGCGAAATGACAAACGTGGATAACGAGACATTTCAGACCATCTTGAGTAATCTTGTTGAAAATGCCATCAAGTACAGCGACAAGAAGAACGTAGTCGACATTCGCATTTACAGCCTCAAAGACCGTGTCATCCTCGACGTTGAGGACTATGGAATTGGCATCCCAGCCAACAAGCAGAAGAATATTTTTGAGAAGTTTTACAGAGTAGAAGATCCCTTAACCGCTAAGACGAAGGGTCACGGACTCGGCTTGTCTATCGTCAAGTTTCTCACCCAGCTCAACGGAGGCGAGGTATCCCTACGAAGCGTTTATGGAGTGGGTTCAACATTTTCGCTGAGTTTCCCGATATGGAAGCCGATGGCACAACCTGCAGCCGCTAAGCAACCTGAAACGCAATCTGAATATGCCGTACAAGGGTAAGCACATCCTCATCGTCGAAGACGAGCCAAGCTTGATCTTCACCTTGCGCGACACTCTCGAGAGTGAGGGATACAAGGTGGATGTTGCCGACAACGGCCTCATCGCCATCGAGAAGATCCATCAAAATACACCCGACTTGCTCATTTTGGATCTGATGTTACCTGGCATGAGCGGTTACGAAATCTGCAAGCAGGTACGTGATGAGAACTACATCTTCCCCATCATCATGCTCACGGCCCGTAATCAAGAAATCGATAAGGTGACCGGATTGAACATCGGCGCCGACGATTACATGACCAAGCCATTCGGGGTTAAGGAGCTATTGGCACGTATCCATGCCCGATTGCGTCGCTCCGACATTGGCCTTCGCAACGCTGGGATTGAAACGGTTTTCTTGGGTCCAATTCGCATCGATTTGCTTAAAGGGATCGTGTATCGACCCGAAATTAATGGTTTGGCTGCAGAGGAAGTCGAACTCACCACGCGCGAAATCGAACTTATCCGCTTCATGGCCAGCAATCCCAACGAGCCAATCTCTCGTGATGCCTTGCTCGAGAGCGTATGGCGCTACGAACACAGCACCAACACCCGCACCGTAGATGTGCACATTTCAAAACTGCGCTCCAAGATCGAGCTAAAGCCCGAAGATCCAACCTACTTGGTTACACTGCACGGTGTGGGTTATATGATGAAGATGAGCAGGGTGGAGTGATGGAGGAAGAAAGAAGAAAGAAGAAAGAAGAAGGATAGGAGAAGGATAGGAGAAGGAGAAGGAGGAGGATGAGGATAGGAGGAGGATAGGAGGAGGATGAGGCTATTTCTTGAATTTTGATTCGGCTTTTTGACAGCAGGCATGGAGCATGGCTAATAATTCACCTGATTCTGTCTCAAGGGGTTCGAGCTTTTGAACTGTTGCCGGTACTCGAGCTTTTAGCAGCTTCAAGGAAGTGCACGTCTCGTTCATCTCTTTAATAGCGATTCGTACTTTATTTGCATAGTCCCTGTCACTGCCTGAGACTATTGCTTCACCATAGTTTAAGGCCGAAGAAGTACTAGATCGATCGATCTGGTCTACTAGAGATTTAAGATTTGGTTTGTCGCCGTGCGAGGAACATGCATCGTAAACTTGATTGCTGAACTGAATGAGTCGGTTGAGGAGCGAATTTGATTTCATGGCCCAAAAGGATTGATTATTTAGGTGTCTATATCATATAGATACCCGCCAAACCAATTCCTTACACAAAATCTAAAATTAATTTCCTCCTACTCCTCATCCTTCTCCTTCTCCTTCTCCTTCTCCTATCCTTCTTCTTTCTTCTTTCTTCTTTCTTCTTTCTTCTTTCAAAACACGTAAACACAAATCTTCTGAATATCCGCCAACAACCCGGCAGCCGTCACCTCGCGGCCAGCTCCCGGACCCTGAATAATCAGTGGGTACTTGTTGTAGCGGTCGGTTATGATCGCAATCTGATTGTCGGTGCCGCTAAGCGACCCCAACGGCGACTTCAACGACACAGCCTCGACACGCACACGCACCTTGCCCTCGTCCAAAATACCGACATATCGAAGCACCTTCTCCTCCGAGCGGGCTTCCTCCGTGCGGTGCTGCCAAAAGGAGTCGTACTCGGCTATGCGCTCCATGAACTCGTCCACACCCACCGACTTGAGCTCGTCAGGAATCATGCTCTCCACCTGCAGCTCGTTGCGCTCGATGCGGTAGCCGGCAGTCCGAGCCAATGTCATGAACTTGCGTGCCACGTCTTCGCCAGATAGGTCGTCGCGTGGATCTGGTTCGGAATATCCCAGCTTTTTGGCTTCCTTGATGGCGTCGCTAAATCGCATGCCGCTCTCCAAGGCCCCAAAAAGGTACGTCATAGTACCCGAAACCACCCCGCTGATGCGATGGATCTTGTCGCCAGCACGCATCATATCCTTAATAGTGTGGATTACCGGCAAACCGGCACCGACGGTCGTCTCATAGTGGTAGCACACTTCGGTGTTTTCGTCGTACGAATTGAGTTCGTCGAAGTACGACTGTTCCATCGTGTTCGCCAATTTCGAAGGTGTCGCTATATGTATCCCCGCTTTCAGGAGCCTGCCGTACAGCTTGGCAACTTCCGGACTGCCAGTGCAGTCAACAAAGATCGTCCTGTACGGAAACTCACGGATCAAGCGGTCGATGTTATCTTCCCACTCGGTTTCGATTCCGCCCTCAAGTTGGTCGCTGATTTCATCGGGGTCAATCCCCATCGAATCCCACCACGTGGTGGTTCGGTTGCAGACTCCAATGATGGACATGTGCACCGGGCTGTCCTTCAAAGACTTGATCTGACGCAGCAATTCACCACCAACGGTGCCGATGCCGGCAACAAAAAGGCGAACCTGGCGCGCATGGATACAGAAATGGTCGTTGAGCAGCTGCACGGCCATGATCGCGTCTCTCTTGTGCATGATGAGGCTAAGGTGACGATTAGCCGCACCCTTCGACAGCGATATCGGAGCCAAGTTATTGGCTCCCAACACGGTGAGCACTGCTCCGCTCAATCCTACATCGTTGGTCAACCTGTCGCCAATCACAGTGACCATGCTGATGTCGTCGAGCATGATGGGTTCATCCAATAAGCCAGCCTCGTACTCGGCGTGAAACTCCTGATGCAGCACCTCGTTGGCATGATCGCGGTATTCGGGATCGAATACGACGCTGAATCCAAACTCGGCAGATGCCGACGCAGCGTACAAAACAGGGATGTCAACTTCGTTTAGTGCATGCAATGCTCGGCCAAGCAATCCACGAATCTTATCGAGACCTTTACTACGAACCCCCAAAAGAACCACATTCTTCTTGAGCGATACCGACCTTAGGGAGCTGGATGTTTCATCCTCGAAATGTGTGATCAGCGTTCCTTCGGCCGACGGGTTCAATGTGTTCTTGATCAAGATCGGAATCTTGAGTTCCTTGAGCGGCAGCACGGTGCGTGGATGCACCACGCTCGTCCCAAATTGGGCCATTTCGGCCATTTCAGAGTAATTCAGCCGTGGGATGGTCACCGCATTGGCGGCAATATTGGGATCGGCAGTAAGCACCCCATCCACATCGGTCCAAATCTCAACCACGTCGGCACCCAAGGCCTCGCCGATGATGCCAGCCGTGTAGTCGGACCCAGACCGACCCAAGGTCGTGATCTGGTTATCGGCGGTGGCCCCGATGAACCCGGTGATGACCGGGACCGTACCGTTGATTGGCAGCATCAATTTTCGGGCCTGCTGCGACGTGGCGGCTTGGTCGACATCGGCATCACCAAACCGGTTGTTGGTGCGGATGATGTGATTGGCGTCGTAGGCGCGTGCCTTTGTGCCAGCCACTTCCATCGCCGCCGCAAATACCCGGACCGACAAGCGCTCGCCGTACGACATGATGCTGTCGCGCTCGCTCGTGCGATACTTACCCTCGCGTGCAACCACTTCCAACTCACCGGCCAACATATCCAACATCTCGCCGAGGTCGCGTTGAAGCTCCGTGTTGAACGGACTAATATCTCTGGCCGCATCCAAGTGGCGCTCTCTTATTCGGTTGAAAGCTGGCCCAAAATTCTCGTTCCCGGCTGCAGCCATTTCTGTGAGCGCTATAAGCTCGTTCGTAACGCCACTAAATGCCGAAATTACCACCGCAACCTCGCTCGTGGCTAGCCGAGTTTGAACAATGGAAACCGCCTTGCGAATACGCTCGGGATTCGCGACCGAGGTGCCGCCAAATTTGATGATGTGCAACATGTTTGCCGTGCTGTCTACAGATGAAAATGGGTATGTGGTACCGTCGAGAAAAAATCACGCATAATGCGATCCATCTGATCGAATTCAATCAGAAAAGCATCATGACCCGCCGGAGAGTGGATTTCCGTGTAATGGGATTTTGGTATGTGCCGAGCCATGAACTGCTGCTCGGCGGTCGGGTAGAGTATGTCGGAGTCAATGCCGACTATGAGTGTGGGTATGTTTATCATGGAGAGAACTCCTTCGAGGCTGCCCCTCCCACGCGATATGTCGTGGCTGTCCATGGCCTGCGTGAGACGGACGTAGGTGACCGCGTCGAAGCGATCGACCAATTTGCGTCCCTGATACTGCAAGTAGGATGACACTTTAAACAGATCGTCCCCGCCTGGCTGCATGTTGCGACTAAAACGCTCCTCGAACGAATGGGCCGAACGGTACATGATCATCGCCATCATACGGGCAGCTGCCAGTCCGCCGGCAGGCACCACGCCAAGCGAATGATAGTACCCCTCATGCCAGTTGGGATCTGCGTATATGGCCTGCCGCTGCGCCTCGCTTATGCCAATGGCCCAGGCCGAATGTGCAGCGTCAGTACCTATTATTACCATGCTCTTCAGCCTATGGTCCATCAGCGACCACTCGAGGGCCTGCATCCCGCCCATTGATCCACCAAGTGCCGACTCAATGGCCGTCACACCGAGGTGATCCATCAAAGCCTGCTGCAGCCTGACGATATCGCGGATGGTCACAACCGGGAAAGCACCCGAGTAGAGTTCGCCCGTGGTTGGGTCGACCGAAAGCGGACCCGTTGTGCCATAACACCCACCCAGCACGTTGCAGCAGACTACAAATTGACGATCGAGGTCGAGAACACCCCCCTTATGGAAGAGGCCGTGCCACCAATCGGCGGCATCGGCACTCCCCGTAAGGGCATGGCACGCCAAGACCGCGTTGGAGCCCTCAGCATTGAGGGTCCCCCAGGTCTTATAGGCAACCACCGGCTCCAAGAGCGTTTCGCCGCCTTCGGTGACGAACGCTCCTGGATAGGTGTAATGAAGGACGTAGGACATAGGACGTAAGACGTAGGACTAGTGATTAGTGACTACCCAAACGCCTGCTCGAAGTCGTCGATGATGTCGTCGATGTGCTCCAAACCGACCGACACGCGAATCAGATCGGGTGTCACGCCCGACGCCAACTGCTCGGCATCCTCAAGCTGCTGGTGCGTTGTCGATGCAGGGTGGATCACCAAGGTCTTGGCATCGCCCACGTTGGCCAGGTGACTCGCCAGCTTCACGCCCTCGATGAACTTGACGGCCGACTCATAGCCACCCTCAATCCCGAAGGTCAGGACGGCGCCGAATTTGCCGGGCTCAAGGTATTTCTTTGCATTCGCGTGCGATGGATGATCTTCGAAGCTGTTGTGGTTCACCCACTTCACGCCCTTGTGTCCACGAAGCCACTTGGCCAGTTTCACGGTGTTCTCGACATGACGCTCAACTCGCAGCGAGAGGGTCTCGAGGCCTTGAAGCAGCAAAAAGCTGTTGAACGGAGATTGACTTGGGCCGAAATCACGCAATCCCTCTACGCGGGTGCGTATTGCAAAGGCGATGTTGCCGAACGGTCCGTTCGAGCCGAACACCTCCCAGAAATTCATGCCGTGGTAGCCGGGTGCAGGCTCACTGAACAACGGGAACTTGCCGTTGCCCCAGTTGAACGTGCCGGCATCGACGCAGACACCGCCGATGCTCGTGCCGTGACCGCCAATCCACTTGGTGGACGATGCCACAACAATGTCGGCACCGTGCTCAATTGGACGACAGATGGCGCCGCAAGCGCCGAACGTGTTGTCGACGATGAGCGGGATGCCGTGCTTCTTGGCCAAAGCCGACAATCCGGCAAAGTCGGGCACACCGCCGCGAGGATTGCCGATGCTCTCAACGTAAATGGCCTTGGTGTTGTCGTCGATGTGCTTCGCGAAAGCCTCAGGCGTGTCGTCCTCTGCAAAATTGACATGGATTCCCAAACGCGGGAAAGAAACTTTGAACTGATTATACGTACCGCCGTACAGGTTCTGGGTCGACACAAAATTGTCGCCAGCCTGCATAATAGTGGTGATGGCTAGGAACTGTGCAGCCTGTCCCGACGAAGTGGCCACAGCGGCGACGCCACCTTCGAGTGCGGCAACGCGCTTCTCAAAGACGTCGTTGGTCGGGTTCATGATTCGCGAGTAGATGTTGCCAAAATCCTTGAGTGCAAACAGCGTGGCGGCATGTTCGGTGCTGTTGAACGTGTAGGATGTGGTTTGGTAGATGGGAACTGCACGCGAGTTGGTTGCTTTATCAACCGTTTGGCCGGCATGTAGTTGCAGTGTTTCGAAACGGAGTTTTTTGTTGCTCATGAGTCTGTGATTTTGAGTTCGTGATTACCTACGCTTGTTCTCTGATTAAAAATTGATGATCCACCTTTATGCAGCGGTTCTGCACGAAGAGGATCCCCTCTTTCTCAACGCGTTCCTTCAGCTCCGGATGGGTACCGGTTCCCAGTTGGATCCATATGGCCTTGGGACGCAGTTTAAGCGCCTCCTCGACCGTGGCTGGGATGTCTTCAGGTTTGCGGAATATGTCGATAATGTCGACCGGATGAGGGATTGAACCCAAGTCGGGGTAGGTCTCGAGGCCCAGAATGTCTGAGGCTGTCGGGTTGACCGGAACGATGGTATAACCTGCATTCTTGAGGTAACGACCCACAAAGTGGCTGTCGCGCGAGGTATTCTTCGAGATGCCCACAACGGCAATAGTCTGCACGTCGCGCAGCAAGGCGTCGATGGCGTGCGTCTCCTCCGTCAGCTCAGGAGTGGCGAACATCTTGTCTTCGTACCAGGTTCGGAATGTGGATTCCATTCGTTCCTTTCCACGGCTTGTGTTGCAAAACCACCTCTTCCGAAAGACTACAGAAGAGGCCGGGGGCACAAGCTCCGAACCTTCTTCTCTTATCTTTCCCCCGGTACGGTGTACACACCGGGGCAGGATTTAGCACCTGGCACCCTTGGCTTTCGCC